>JAEUUU010000037.1 GCA_016787345.1 Saprospiraceae bacterium
TGTACGGTCGGGTGCTGGTTGACGAACTTGCTGACCGGCCCGGAGAACATCATCATCACCAGTACGGACAAGACCACGGCAATGATCATGATCCAGAGGTTGTCGGCAATACCTACGGCCGTCAGGATGGAATCGAAGGAAAAAACGATATTGATTACCGCGATCTGCATGACCACCTGGTTGAAATTTATTTTTCCATTGCCCACCTTGGGGTCGTCGCTGGCTTGCGGCGATTCGAGTTTGTGGTGAATCTCCGTCGTGGCTTTCCAAAGCAAAAACAAACCGCCCACCAACAGAATCACGCCCTGACCAGTGAGGCCTGCGTGCTCGCCGGGATGGGTCTCATTCCAATGACTGAGAAAATCCAGCGGAATCAGCACCTTTTTCCACGACATGATCCAGGTAATACCGAACAACATAATGATACGCAGCAACATGGCCAGTATCAGACCGATATTGCGGGCCCTGGGTTGTTGTTCCTCGGGAAGTTTGGACGAAACAATGGAGAGGAAAATGATGTTATCCACCCCTAATACAATTTCCAGAAACGTCAGGGTCAGCAAACCGATCCACACGGCCCCGGAAGTAAAATCAGGCATCGACAGCAGTAACATAAAATCGTACGTTAATTGTTGGTTTGGCGAAAATATGGCGGCAATATTACGGCCTTCCCGACAGACGTGTTGCAACTTTTCAGAATTCCTGCCGCCCCTCTTTACACCACGATTGTAATCTGGCCGACACAAGGCTTTTCTTTCAGGCATTTGTCCTGACAGGCCCCCTAATTTTGTCCAAAACAAATTCCACGAATATGAAAAAACTCGTTTTACCGCTTTTTCTGTTGCTTTCCGCAACACTGATCGGGCAGACTTTGCCCAAAAAATATGTGCTGCTGGAACATTTTACCAATTCCCGCTGCTCGGTGTGCGCGAGCAAAAACCCCGCTTTTTACAACCTGATCGACGACTACCCCGACGACATTCACCACATCGCCTACCACCCTCCTACCCCATACCCCAACTGCGTTTTTTACCTGGCCAATACCACTGAAAACGCGGGCCGCGCCAGCGTCTACGGCCTCAACGGCACCCCGCGCGTGGCCATCAACGGCGCACTGGCGCCCGTCAGCGGCGTGCTGCTGCCGCCGGCCCTGCTCACTTCCGAATTCGGCGAAACAAGCCCGATCTCGATCACCGTCACCGAAACCGGCTCGGGCGTAGCGCGCACAGCCAAAATCAAGGTGAAAAGCTGGGCCACCGTGCCTTCCGGCAACTACCGGCTCTTTGCAGCCGTGGTGGAAAAAACCGTCAACCAAAACACCCCCAACGGCGAATCGGTACACCACGACGTGTTCCGAAAAATGCTGCCCGCCCTCGACGGAACCGCTTTTCAGGCCCCGGCTGTCGGCCAGGAAGTCGAATTCACCTTCGATTACACCATCGGCGCCGGCTGGGTGGCCGATGAGGTGTACGTGGTGGCTTTTATACAGGACGTCAGCACCAAAGAAGTGCTGAACAGCGGCACCCGCTTCGATGCGCCGGTCACCAGCGCCGCCGCTGAAACAGCGGTTCTGCCGCTCAAAATGACGCCCAACCCCGCTCAGGATCAAACGCTGATTACTTTGCCCGGCGACCGGGCCCTATCGGTAGAAGTGTACAACAGCGCGGGCGTACTGACACGCAGCGTTTGGACGGCAGAAGCCGGACAACTTGTACTACAAACCGGTGACCTGTCAAACGGGCTGTATTTTGTCCGTATTCGCGGTGAAAAGGCGAGCTACGCAGGGCGACTGGTGAAAATCTAGATTCGTACGAATTTGGCCCATTGCGGACCTTTTTCGGTGTAAATGCCCAAAAAATAAGCCCCCGGCGGCAAATGTGCGACATCCAGTTCGAGCACTTCGCCGCCGGGGCTTTTTTGTTGGAGCACGACACGGCCGTGTACGTCGGCAATGGTTACACGGCCTACGCAACCCGGTACCGGAGCGCGAAGGAAAAGCCGGTCGCGTACCGGATTGGGGTAGATGGATACGGGCAGGGACGCATTTTCAGAAGCGCCCGTCGATTGCGCATTCACAAGTTCGTCGATCGCTTTTAACAAGGAAAAATCAGCATCCTCCAGCAAAGCGTCGCCCCCGATTTCCCAGATCATGATACCGGCCACCTGTTCCAAAGCCGCCGCTGTTTTGGCCTGAATGGTCGGGATACCGTTCCAGAAACGCAGTCCGGAGGCGTCGATCCAGGCATTGGTGGGGTCTTCGGCCACAATTTCGGCGAAGGTGAACGCGCCGACCGGACTGAGACCGAAATCGTAGCCGTAAAAAGGCACGCCCAGGGTCAGTTTTTCGGCCGAGGCGCCTTGCCCGATCCAGTAGGGAATACCCGCCAGTGACCAGTCGAGCGGCGCATGAGGACCGGGATTGGCCGGAGCCCAGGGACCGGTCAGGTCGTAGGCCATGATATTGATCCAGTCGTAGGCCGCCAGGGCTTCCGCGCTGATTTGCGGATAGCGGTACGAAGCCGGCAAAGCGGCCGTCATGGAAATACCCAGGGGGCTAAGGGCGGCTTTTAATTCCAGGACGAAAGGGCTGTACCAGTCTTGCACGTACTCCCATTCGAGGTCGACGTCAACGCCGTCGAGATCGTGGACTTGCGCGTATTGAACGATTTGCGCAATAAAAGCCGCCCGGTTCCCGGGAAGGGTCTGCTGGTTCCACGACGCATTGATTTCCGGCGGCAAATAGCCGCCACCCATCGACATAAACACCTGACAGCCATGCTGGTGCGCCAGGGCAACTACCGGGTCGATGTCGGCGCCGTTGCAGCTCAGGATGCCCTGTGGGTCGGGGTTGACGAAAGCCAGATTGACATGCGTCAGGCGATCAAAATCGATCACATCCATGAGGTCGAAACGCCCCGAGGGCAAGTAGCCGATCACTTTAAAATCTTGCGCGGCAAGCGGTTGAATGATCAGCAGTAAAAAAAGGAGCATTTTCGATCGCATGGCAGGCAAATATTAATCCAGATCGTCGATGAGCACCGTCACGCCGATATTGGCTTGAATCATATTGGTACGGGAACGGCTCGGGCGGGAGTCCAGATCGAGGTCGTCGGGATCAAGGCCGCCGGGGGTGGCGCTGCCCGAGCCGGAAAAACTGAACTGGAAGTTTTTGACGTCTTCTTTGGTGTAATAATCGGCTTCGCCGCCCAGCAGATAATTGGCGCCGAGGTGCAGAAATACCTGGCGGTTGAGTTTGATCTGAAAACCGGCGCCGGCGCCGTAGCTGAAAATCCAGTCTTGCAGCGGCGTGCTGGTAGTGATGAGGCCGTTGTCATCCGCATCGAAAAAGCCTTCGTCGGACTCGTCGTAAACGCGGATCGTGGTAGCAAAACGGCGGAACCCGACCAGGCCCTGCACGTAAGGTTCGATACGCGAACTCACGGGGGCATTCACCCGCAATACCGCACCGCCGCCGAGGATGGTGTTGGTGGTTTGTACGCGCATGGGCAGGTCGATGATGTCGATGACCTGTCCGTTGAGCGTCACCTCGATTTGTTCGCGGATGCGCTCGGTATCCCAGGCCGTCCAGAGAGCGGTGAAATCAACGCCGGCTTTCAGGATGGGTACTTTTTTGGACACCGGAAACAGCAGCGCAGCATTGAGCCCCAGGCCGAAATCGTTGGTGGCATCGCTGTATTCGCCGGCCGGAAAGCCGAGTGCAAGATTGAAATCGAGCACCGGACCATTTTGAAAGGTATTGACTTGCGCCGTTGCGGCAAAACCTGTGAGGCAAAGAATCAGGGCGAGAAATGTGTTTTTTAGCATGGCGAATGAAGAAGTTGAGGATGCGAGGATGCGAGGATTTGAGGATTCGACAGTGGGGAATTGTTTAGGGTTGCGGCTGATTAAACAAATATAGGGTCGACTTGCTCACAGCGACGGCGAATTTCATCAATTGCCGGTGTAATTATGAGGCGTCAGTCGCTTGAGTTCCTCCTTGACTTCCTCGCTCACGTCGAGGCCGTCGACAAATTCATGCAAATCCTCCCGGGTCACCAGCGCCCGGCCGCGGGTCAGGGCTTTCAGGGCTTCGTACGGCTGGGGGTATCCCTCGCGGCGCAGGATGACCTGGATGCCCTCGGCGACCACCATCCAGTTGTCTTCGAGGTCGTCGAAGAGTTTGCCTTCGTTGAGGGTGAGTTTGCCCAGTCCTTTCAGGATCGATTTGAACGCGATCAGGGTGTGGCCCATGGGCACGCCGAGGTTGCGCAGCACGGTGGAATCGGTCAGGTCGCGCTGCAGACGGCTGACGGGCAGTTTTTCAGCCAGGTGTTGAAACAGGGCATTGGCCAGCCCCAGGTTGCCTTCAGCGTTTTCAAAATCGATGGGATTGACCTTGTGCGGCATAGCCGAGGAGCCTACTTCGCCGGCCACGGTTTTTTGCCTGAAATACTCCATGGACACATAAGTCCAGACGTCGCGGCAAAAATCAATCAATATGGTATTAATCCGGCTCAATGCCTGGCACTGCGCGGCGAGGTGATCGTAGGGTTCGATCTGGGTCGTGGGGTTGCTGCGCTCGAGGCCCAGGAATTCGCGGACGAAATCGTCGCCGAAACGCCGCCAGTCGTAATCGGGGTATGCCGCCACGTGGGCGTTGAAGTTGCCCGTGGCGCCACCGAACTTGGCCCGGTGCGGAATGGCGCGCAGCAGGGCCAGCTGGCTGTCGAGACGGGCGACAAACACTTCGAACTCCTTGCCCAGCAGGGTCGGCGACGCCGGCTGGCCGTGGGTGCGCGCCAGCATAGGCACCCTCGCCCAGTCTTGCCCCAGTTGGTGCAGGTGGTCACGCACTCTTTGCAGCAGGGGGTAATACACCTCTTCCAGGGCATTTTTAAAAAGCAGCGGCGTGGCGGTGTTATTGACGTCCTGCGAGGTGAGTCCGAAGTGGATAAATTCGCGCAGATCGCCCAGTCCGAGTTCGTCGAAGCGCTCTTTGAGGAAATATTCCACGGCTTTAACGTCGTGGTTGGTGGTGCGTTCGATGGTTTTGACGTATTCGGCATCAGCGGGCCCGAAGTGTTCGAAGACGGCGTTGAGGTCGTCGATACGCTCTTCATCGAAGGATTCGAGTTGGGGCAAGCCATACTGGCAAAGCGCTATAAAATATTGAATTTCAACAAATACGCGGTAGCGGATGAGCGCGTATTCGCTGAAATAGTCGCTGAGTTCGCGGGTTTTGTCGGCATAGCGGCCGTCGATGGGCGAAATGGCAAGGAGCATGATGTGGAATTTAGAACCGGGCAAAATTAGCAAAAGGCTGACAACCACATTTGGGCGCACGGCTACCCGGCTGCTACCTTTGCCGGCGCGATGCATTTTTTGATGTTGTTAAACCACATTTCACATGTATAAAAACCTGCTGATTGTACTGCTTTTCGCCTTTTCAGGCCTGTTTTTTTCACAATGCTCCGACAAGGAGGTGGAAATAACCAAGTTGCAAAAAGAGACCGAATACATCCACGACGAGGCTATGCAGGACATGGCTAAGATGAACCGCATCGGCCGGCAATTGAAAAAAGAGGTCGGCGCCCTCGATTCCATCGCGCCGCGCCGCGACAGCATTGTCGGCGTGCTCGTAAAAATGAAAGCCGCCGAAGAGGAGATGATGGACTGGATGAAAAACTACCAGGCGCCCGATCCCAAATCGGCCGAAGCCAAAGCATACCTCGACAACCAGAAAAAATTGATTGAACAAAACCACCGCAACATCTGCGACGCCCTGCGCGCCGGTGAAGCGATCATGCCGAAAAAATGAAACACCTTGTCGTTTTCGCGCTGGTTTTCAGCGCCTTGTATTCCTGTACCCATCAGGAAGACCGCCCTTTGCCCATTCTGGGCAACCGCAGCGTTTCGCCGAGCGGTGACACCATTTACCCCAAAATCCCCGACTTTGCCTTTGTAGATCAGGACAGTCAGCTGGTGACCAACGCGACTTTTGCCGGTAAAATTTATGTAGCCGATTTTTTCTTCACCCATTGCCCTACCATTTGCCCGAAAGTAAAAGCGCAGGCGATGCGGATTTATGAAAAATACTACGGCAATCCGAACGTATTGCTCCTCTCCCACTCCATCGACGTCAAAAACGATACGGTCGGGCAGTTGCATCATTATGCCCAAAAAATGGGCATTGAATCGGCGCGCTGGCACCTCGTGACCGGCGACCACGACGAGATCTACGGTATTGCGGACGATTATTTCAGCGTAGCGACCGAAGATCCTTCCTCTCCCGGCGGCTTCGATCACTCGGGGCGGCTCATTCTGGTGGATATCAACCGGCACGTGCGCTCTTTTTGCGACGGCACCGACCCGGAATCGGTCGACAAGTTTATGAAGGACATCGACCGTTTGCTGGCGGAGCAGTTTCCGGTAAAAAAGTAAATACTTGACAGGCAAGGCAGCGAATTGATGGAAAGCGCTTTCTTTGAGAAAAAACTATTCGCCATGAACAGACTATTCGCTTGCCTCACATTGTTGACTATTTCTTTGGGCGCCATTGCCCAAAATCCCGCTCCATGCCCGTCTTTATCCGAACCCTCGTCCGACGGGTGCCAGGCGGTCTGTATTTCCTGTGGTTTACAAACGTACACCGGCACTACAGTGGGATACTCGGGCTCTTTTGTCCCAGAATTTTGCGGCACCATTGAAAATGAGCAATGGTTCGCTTTTGTTGCCGGCGCGACGGGAGGCGTACTGACCGCTACGCCATCCAATTGTACCAATGGCGACGGAATCCAGATCGCATTGTACAACAATTGCGCGGGTGGCTTAATCGATTGTGACATGGGCGGAACCGGCATGGGCAACACGCAGGTCAGTATTACTCCCACCAATCTGGTTGTCGGGCAAACGTATTATCTGCTCATCGACGGGTATGCGGGCGACGGCTGCGACTTTACCCTGACGATCGATCCCGCCGAACTTACCACACCGCCCCCGACGTCGGATTCCATCACCCCGCCCAGTCACGATGGACCTGCTGTGCTTTGCCCCGGCGCCGTTGTGGAATTCTCGGTTCCGGCAGTGGCCAATGCGGGGTATTACACCTGGAGCGTGCCGCCCGGGGCCACGATTTACGGCGTTCCCGGGCCGCTGACCTATGCCGCACCGGAAGGTCAAACCATAGTCGTGCAATTTGGGAGTTCAGGGGGAAATGTCTGTGTTGAAGCCGGCAATTCATGTAATCCCGGCACGGTCACGGCCTGTCGTCCGGTCAATGTGGCGCCTATCCCGCCCACCAATCTCCCGCCCGTCGTCGTTTGCGCCGAAGAAGCGCCCTACACGCTCCCCTGGGGTCAGGTTGCCAATATCACCGGGCTTTATCAGATCGTACTCGAGTCGTACCTGGGTTGCGACAGCGTCGTACGGCAGAACGTAACGATCAAACAGCCGATTGTGACCAATTTGGGCATCATCGGCGCCTGCACGCCGCCCGCCTGCGCCACGGTTTGCGATACGGTGATTTGTGGCCAGGGTGTGTATTCCATCGTCTGCACCTCGGCGACGGGTTGCGACAGCACCGTCATTTTCAACCTCGCGGTGGCCGACGGCGTGGGTGTCGTTGCGCCGGTAGGCCAAACCATTACTTGCAATGTATCGGACGTACAGTTAAATGCCCAGGGCAACAACCTCGTCAACATGGCCTGGACCGACTATCAGGGGCAGGTGCTGACCAATACCCCGAATTTGACGGTGAGCTCACCCGGCTATTATACCTTCGCCGCGATTCAGGCGCTTGGCGCGACCAATTGCCCGTACTCGAAGACGCTTTTGGTCAAGAAAAACATTCAGGCGCCCGAAGGCACGGCTAGCGGCGGCGTTATCAGTGCGCAAAATCCCAGCGTGCAACTGACGGCCAGTTCTGTTACCAGTCCGGTTCAATACAGCTGGACCGGGCCGGGCGGATTCAGTTCGGGAGTGCAAAATCCGGTGGTTAGTCAGGCGGGCGAATACACGGTCACGCTGACCAATCCCGCCACGGGTTGCAGTACGGCCATTACTGTGCAAGTCATTCAACAATAGATTTTTAAGATGTTCAAACCGCAGATTTGGATGGTGCTTTTGGGAGCGACGGCTCTATTTTTTTCTTGTAACAAAAATCCATGGCGCGACGGAGAGTGGTTGTACGGAAAGCAATGCGCCAGTTGTCACGGCCCGGAGGGAAAAGGGCTTGGAGCGCTGATCCCTCCGCTGGCCGGTTCCGACTATCTCGGGGCGCAGCGCGATATCCTTCCCTGCATCGTTCGGTACGGCTTGAAGGATACCATAACGGTCAATGGGAAAAATTATACGGAGCCCATGGCGGGCTTGCCCCAGTTGACCGACATCGAAATTACCAACATCCTGAACTACGTGAACAATGCCTGGGGCAATCAAAACGGCGTGTACCAGCTGGGAGAAGTGCGTCAGTTGCTGGAAAAATGCCGGCCGGAATGACCATTGGCTTTGACAGCCGGCGACACAAAAGACTGCAGCGAATTTGGCTTTCCGATCGAACTACCTACTTTTGGCACGGCCAAAAGTATTTTTTTATCGTACCCTGCCCTTAAACGCATGCCAATCAGACATCTTTTTTCATTTGCTATGAAAAAACGCTTTACCCTTCTTGTCGCAATTCTTGCCCTGTCGGTTCCACTCATGGCACAAGCGCCCGTGAACGACGACTGCTCCGGACTGATCGATTTGGGCTACGCTCCGACCTGCCCGACCGATACTTTCACCAATATCAACGCCACGTCGACCAACATCGGCAGCGACAACAACCCTTCGTGTTTCAACAGCAACATCGCCACGCACGACGTGTGGTTTATGTTTACCTGCCCGGATACGGCATTCGACTTCCGGATCACACTGACGGGTATCACCGCCAATTCCATCCTCAACCCGGAATTCGCCATTTATCGCGGCGATTGTACGGTCGATGGCCTCGCGGAGTTGTTGTGCGTCAAAGCCGACCTGGGCGAATCCTCGGTGTTTCTCGACGTCGTAGGCCTTACGCCCGGCCTGCCGTATTTCATCCGCGTGTCGGATTATTCGGTAACGGCGGCCCCCAACTGGGGTAACTTCACGCTTTGCATCACGCAGCCGCCCCCTGCCTCGGGCGTCGATGAAGGCGGCTCCAATCTCTGCTCCGGCACCCTGTACGACACCGGCGGCCCCGATGGCGACTACGGCTCGGATGAAAACAACGTTTTTGTCATTTGCCCCAGCCAGCAGGCAGCCTGCATCACTTTTACGCTGGATTATTACAACCTCGATCAAAGCAGTTTCGGCGGCGATATTTTGACTTTCTACGACGGCGACGATACCAACGCGCCCATACTGGCCGAGATCGGCGGCGCAGGCTTTGGCCCGCCCAGCGTGTCCGGCGGCGGCGCCGTGTGTTTTAAAGTCATGGCGACCAGTGGTTGCCTGACGGTTCAAATGCAGTCGGACTTCGGCGTGGAACAGGAAGGGTTTGTCGGGCATTGGGAATGCAGCAATGAGCCTTGCATGCCGGTCATTACCCCGACGATCAACACGGCCATCGACGCTCAGGCGATCGTGGATGCTGTTTCGACGCCGGCTACGACGGTAACGATTACGAATATCGATTGTGCAGACGGCGCTTACGGTACTTTCTCTTATGCTTCCGACGACAATGACCTGGGCCTCACGGAAGGTCTGGTACTGACCTCCGGCAACGCCGACCTCGTCGTGGGACCAAACTCCCTCACCAGCAGCGGCCAGAACAACCTCTTCGAAGGCGATGGAGACCTCAACTACCTTTCCCAACAACAAGGCGGCTCGATCTCCTTCGATGCCTGCATCGTGGAACTGGACGTTTTCGCCGCCACCGATGAACTGACTTTCGAATACGTTTTCGGTTCGGAGGAATATCCCGAATTCGTGGGCACCGGCTTCAACGACATCTTTGCCTTCTTCGTTTCGGGCCCCGGCATCGTCGGCGATCCCAACCTGTCGAACAACGCTAAAAACATCGCTATCGTACCGGGCACCACCAACACGCCCGTGCAAATCAACAGCGTCAACAACGACATCAACTGGCAGTTTTACCGCAACAACGAACTCGGTGAAAGCCTGGAATACGACGGCCTGACTTCGGATGAACTCGGCATCAAAAAAAGCCTCACTGCCCGTACAGACGTCATCCCTTGCAATACCTACCACCTGAAACTCGCCGTGGCTGACCGTGCCGATGGTATTTACGACTCCGGTGTGTTCATCTCCGATATTCAGGGCGGCACGCCCAACCTGGCTGTTCAGTTTGCCAGCGGTATCGACTATTTTATCGAAGACTGTTCGGGCAACCAGGACGTTTTGGTGATCTCGCTCTCCGAACCGCCCACCGAAGTAACCAGCTTTACCGTCACGATCGGCGGTACGGCAACCCTGGGCGTCGACTACGTACTGAGCATCCCCGGCGTCATTACGTTCCAGCCCGGCCAGCAGCAGGTTTCTTTCCCGATTTTCCCCGTTGCCGACGCCCTGATCGAGGGTACGGAAACCATTACGATCTCCCTGTCGAACAACTTCGGCTGCGGCACGGTCGTCTACAAAACCATCACGGTCAACATTGAAGACAATGTCAATGTGACGGTAAACGTCGGCGCCGACACGCTTTTTGTCTGCGCAGGCGCCACGCTGCAACTCAATGCCTTCGGCGCCAACAACTATTTCTGGGCGCCGCCGGGACTGGTCAGCAACCCCTTTATCGCCAACCCGACCATCACACCGGCTCAGGACCTCTGGATCTCGGTCACCGGTACGGTGAACAACTGCGTGGATATCGACTCGGTGTACGTCAAAATCATCAGCCCGGCTATCGATGTAACGGCGCTCAGCCCGACCAATATTTGCCAGGGCACCGGCGTGCAACTTCAGGCCAGCAACAACGTTGGAAACACGGGTCTGGTCTGGACGCCAGCCACCGGACTCAGCAACCCGAACAGCCCCAACCCCATTGCAACGCCCTCGGCAACAACGACGTATAAAGCGACCGTCAGCATCGCCGGTTGCGCAGTGAGCGATCAGGTGACGATCAATGTGGATACGCTTTTCTTCCCGAACCTCACCGTTCCGGACGGCGACACCACCGTTTGTCAAAACTACCCGGTACAGCTGGCCAATGTGCTCAATACCACCAGCGACTACCAATGGTCGCCTGCGGCCGGTCTCGACGACCCAACCAGTTCGGGGCCCATCGCCCTGCCCGACCAAACGACAACTTACACCCTGACCGTCACGAGCGCCAACAACTATTGCACTCAAACGGCTTCTATTCTTGTAAATGTAATCGCAGCCGACATCGACGTGTTGGGTGATCCCTACCGCGAAATTTGCCTGGGCGACACCGTTGCGCTCTCTACCATTGCCAGCCCCAGCGGCGCACAGGTCACCTGGTCGCCCTCTTTCTATCTCGACGCCGCTACCGGCGCCAGCGTCAATGCCTTCCCCGACGAATCGGTCACTTTTGTGGCGACTTACAACGTCAATAATTGTATCGTCACAGACTCCGTGCGTTTCCGCGTCGATTCACTTCCGGCGCAGATTATTGCCCGTTTGCCCGACAAGCCCGTTTATTGCCTGGGCGACACCATCATTTTGTACTCGCCGACGTACGAGCCGGCCAGCTTCCCCGATATCGAGCACCAATGGATTCCGTTTGGCGGCGAACAAACACCGGCCGAAAACTGGAATATGGTCATTGTAGCCACGGCTACGCATACCTACCAGCGCGAAACGATCAACCGAGGCTGCTCGACAATTGCAGAAATAGAGGTGCCGGTTTCCGAGCCGCCCACCATTATGATTACCGCCAGTCCGCCGTCGCTTTGCGCGGGTCAAACCACCCAGCTGACCACTACCGTCGATCCGCCGGATACCCAGCTGGAATGGGAGAATACCCCCGGATTGTCGTGTACCGACTGCCCCAATCCGACGGCAACCGTGTTTACGACGACGCTCTTTACCGTAAAAACGCCGGATGCTCCCTGCCCCTCGGCGGAAAGCATCCAGATTCAGGTGTTCCCGGCTCCGCAACTGGCCATCAACAACGACACGACCATCTGTCTCGGCGAAGACGTTCAGTTGAACTATTTCACCGATCCGGCCGCCACCTACAACTGGTCGCCATCGGCTTCACTCGACAACCCGACTGCGGCAGAACCGATCGCCTCACCCTTAGAAACGACGACTTATACGCTCGAAGCCAGCGTGCAAAACTGTACGATTCAGGAGACCGTAACCGTAAATGTTGCCGATGCTACCGTAGAGGCCGGCGCTTCGCAAACCATCTGTGCAGGCACGCAAATCACCCTCAATGCCATCGTAACCGGCACACAAGGCGGTACTTTCGTGTGGGAACCCAACCTCCCGGCCGGCAACCCGCTGAACGTAACGCCGACCGACACCACGCTCTACACTGTCACGTATTTCTACGGCAACGGCGTACCGGGCGACTGCCAGAGCACCGACGAGTTGCTGATCAGCGTCGTGCCCAATATCGACGACCTCGATCTGAAGATCGTACCGGATACCTCCACCTTCTGCCAGGGCACGGCATTCAGCCTCTTCGCTACGGGCGCCCCCAATAACGCGGTATTCACCTGGACGGAAAACAACGAGGTGCTCGCCGGCCAAACACTCGATACCATCCGCCTGACGCCGGGCATGGAAGGCGCGTACAGCTACATCGTCACCGCCGTAGATGCCAACGGCTGCACCGGCACTGCCGGCCCGGTCAACGTGGAAGTGATCCGCTGCATCCAGTTCCCCAACGCCTTCTCGCCCGACGGCGACGGCACCAACGACACCTTCGGCGGCCTGGTACTGCTGGGCGGCGAAGTGGAAATCATCGAATTCACGATCTACAACCGCTGGGGCCAGAAAGTCTTCGAGGCCGAGACCGGTAAAACCACATGGGACGGCACCGTCGACGGCGAAGAGGCTCCGAGCGACGTGTACGTCTTCTACCACCGGTACCGCCTGCCCAACGGCGCAGAACAGGAGCCGGTGAAAGGGGAAGTGACGTTGTTGAGATGATGAATTAAGGTTAATTGGTGAGGTGGTGAATTGGTTATAAAAGGGGTATTGCTGCTCTCATCTGCGGTATGCAGCACGGTATAAATCCGTGAAATGAGAGCAGGAATATCCCTTTTATAATCAATTCACCAATTCACCACCTCACCAATTAACCACTGCATACAATTTCCCCCGGGCTCCCGGCGTTTTGGCCGCTTTCCAAACTTTTGATCAATGCTGTACTCCTTTCGCCTTTGGGTCCTGATGCCCGTCTTTTTCTCCCTGCTTGCGCCTGCCATTTCCCAAAAGAAAGAAACCCGCTCCGGCGAAACGCAAAAAATCGTTTCCGCCACGGTTTTGCTGAACGACAAAACACCGGTCGACAACAAAGCGCTGCTGGCCGAACTCAAAAACGAATGGGGCATACGCACCGATTCGATCCAGGGCGGCGACAAAACACTGGTTTTTTCCGTTCCGAATGGCATTACCGTCATGATCGCCTGGCTGGGTTATCCGGCTGCGCCTGCGGAGATCAAAGCCGCTGCCGACATATCATTTCTGTGGCCGGGCGCCGCCGAAGAAGCGGGCCGCCACCAGAGCCAGGCCGTGGTATCGGTCATCGGACCTGCCAGCCGCACGGTTGAACTGTATAAAATATTCACCCGCGTATCGGCGGCATTGCTCAACAATACCCGTTCATCGGGCATTTACCTCGGCAGCCAATACCTGCTGGTTCCCAAGGGCTATTTTCTGGAATCGGCGCGTAACATGAACGATCAGTTGTTGCCGCTGAGTTGCTGGATCTATTTCGGCCTTCGTCAGGAGGGAGCCACCAACAGTGGCTACACCTTCGGGATGGGCGAGTTCGGGTTGCCCGAATTTGAAGTGGTCAGTTCGGAACATTCCATACAGGAAGTATACGCGTTACTGACCGATGCCGCCGATTTTGCCATACGAACGCATACAAAATTTGCGAACGGACAATTTTTTGACGCGCCAAACGGGTCGAAAATTCCCGTGGAGGTGTCGAAATCGGCTTTTTTGAAAAATGAGACGACGGTGAAGTTGAAGTTTTAAAAAATCATCTGGTACAGGGGTAACATGACTTGTGAGGATAGGATTAATGTAAGACAACAGAATTCGCCTGAAAAAACGTTTTCTGTTTATCTATTCACTATCCTTATAAAACGCTTGAAATCATGTTCAACCGCATTGGCCTCTTGATCTTATTGTGTTGTTTCCCTTTTTTACTGTCGGCCCAAAAAACAAGCAAATGGGGTAATATCCCCAAGGAGGACCTCGAAATGGGCGTTTACTCCGCAGACACGACAGCGGGTGCTGTGGTGTTGCAGGATATTGGCAGCCTGGCCTTTGAAGAAATCGGCAGTGGATTCAAATTGATCTTCAGTCAGCACCGGCGCATCAAGGTTTTTGATCAAAGCGCCTTTAACGAAGGCAATCTGGTTATTCCATATTATTCCGGAAAAAGAATTGAAAAATTCAATGACCTCGACGTGCAGATTTTTGCTCCGGACGGCACTAAAACCAAGGTGAAAACCGATAATATTTTTACCGAAAAACTATCCAAAAACTGGTCGGCCAAAAAAGTATTCGTCCCCAATCTGCAAAAAGGCAGCATTATCGAATATCGCTACAGAATTGAAACGGAAGACTGGCTCTCCATGCGGCCCTGGTATTTTCAGGATCCCGATTTGCCGACTCGATGGAGCGAGTTTACGTTTGAAGCGCCCGAGTTTTTTCAATACGTCTCTTTGAGAAAAGGCATCAGCCATTATGATGTCGACGAATCCAATGTCCGTACGGCCTACTACTCCGGCTCCAAATCAACGTATTCAGTCAATATCCGTCGGGTTGGCGTTGCCGATCAACCTGCATTAAAACCGGAGCCCTTTGTCACTACGGTTGATGATTACCGCTCGGGTATTCAGTTTCAATTGAGCCGGATTACACCGCCCAACGGCGCTCCACAGCCTATTTTAACCAGTTGGACCGAACTGGCCGGCAAATTGCATGAAGAACCGCAATTGGGCCTTCAGTATGAACGAACGGGCAAATCAGATCGTTTGTGGGCCGATTTCAAAACTACAGGCGCCGTCGGGCAGTCCCGGGAAATAGTTATCCAAAAAGCGTTGCAATTCGTCAGCAAGAACATCATTTGGGACGAGACGTACGGCATTTATTGCCGTGAAAATATTGACGACGCCTATGCCAAACACTCGGGTAATATCGCCGAAGTAAACCTGGCTCTTGTCGCCCTGTTGCGCAGAGCCGACATCCAGGCGTACCCCTTGCTGGTGAGTACCCGTTCCAACGGTATTTGTTATAAAGAATACCCGATTGTCGACCAGTTCAACGCGCTGGTGGTTTTCGTTCCTGATCCTGCGGGCGGAGAAGGCGGACTCCTTCTCGATGCCAGCAGCCCTTTCCATGTAGCGGGCATGGCCCAGGAAGAAATTTTTAACGGCTATGGCTGGGTGCTTCAGGCACAGTCGCCGCGCTGGATCAGGTTTGCCCCTCCGGAGAGTGCCGAAGTATTCATGGCTGATCTTTATCTTGGGGAAGACGGCGCCCTGAGCGGCCACTTCAAGTTGCAATTGACAGGGCATTTGGCCCGCCGCACCCGCGCCAATCTGGCCAAAATGCCCTCGGGCGCGTTTTTGAAAAACCGGTTTACAGACAAATATCCGGATGCGGTGCTCGATTCGATCCGGATAGAAAATCAGGACGATGCGGCCCAGGCATTAAAAATCGATTTTTTCGCTCGTTTCCCCAATGCCGCACAGGTTGCCAACGAATTCATGTACTGTGCGCCGATCAGCGAATTTTTGTTTGAACGCAATCCGTTCCAAACGGTCAAAAGGCTGTATCCCATCAATTTCACCTATCCTATCAGATCGCAATACATTCTTACGTTGCATCTGCCCGAAGGATATACCATAGAGGAATTGCCCGGCAATGTTAACCTTGTTTTGCCCAACGACGGCGGCAAGATCGTGTACACCGCAAGCAAGCAAAGTGAACAAGTCGTGCAAATCACTCTTCGGTTCAATCTGCGCCAACTCGATTTTTACCCGGACGAATATGATACGGTTCGTTTGTTCTTTGACAAACTGACCGGTAAAATGGAGGAACAAATCGTCTTGAAAAAATCCTGAAATCCGCATGAAACAGTTAGTAATGCTCCTGTTCTTGTCGGTTGGTTCAGTCGCCAACCTGCTGACGGCACAATCCGTTTATACGGCATCCACTATTCCGGCACCCCTGCTGCGCTATGCCGAATCGGTGGTGCGCAATGAACAAACGACTATCCGGATCAAATCGGCGGGAAACGCCACACTGAGCAGTAATGAAATCGTTACAGTGTTGCGCAAGCCGTCGGAAGAATCGCTGGATTTTGTGCTGTATGAAGATGGTAATACGAAAATCAAGACCATGCGCTTAACCTTGTACGGCGCCAATGGTCAGTTGATTCGGGAGTACGGGCGCAGCGATGCGCATGAAGTGGGTAACAACGCCAGTTACGAATTTACCGACAACCGGCTCAGCGTGCTGAGTGTTCCCGTACTCGAGCCGCCGTTTACTTTCGAATACACTTATGAAATCGAATACCATGGGCGATTTTTGTTTCCCGACTGGACCGTACAGCAAATCGGGCAATCCGTGGAGCGCCGGGAACTGAAAATCTATTATCCGCCTGATTATCAATTCGCCTGGAAAGGCGTACGCACCGACATACAGGCGGTAGTCAATGCAAAAGAGGGGTATAATCAATGGCAGGTTTCCCTACTACCCGCCGTTCCATCCGAGCCATCGCATCCTTTTTTCAATGGGCAATACGCCTATCTGGTTTTCGCCCCCGAAAAGTTTATGTACGGCCAGCAAACCGGAAGTATGAAAGACTGGCAACAGTTCGGTCAATTCGTCTACGACCTGAACCATCTGCCCAATCTGGTTTCTCCCGAACTGGTCGGTCAGGTAAAAACGCTGACAGCAAACTGTAACTCCGAAAGGGAAAAAATTGCCGCTTTATACCGCTATCTGCAAGACAACACCCGCTACGTCAGCGTCCAGATCGGCATCGGGGGATGGAAATCGTTCGATGCCAGCTATGTGGAAAAGAAACGATACGGCGACTGTAAAGCCTTGAGCAACTTTATGCATACCCTGCTGGAAATTGCCGGCATACCCTCTTACCTGGCGCTGATTTACGGCGACAGCGACGGCGCTCCGGAGATTCATTCCGACATCGTACGACCTTCTTTCAACCATATGATCCTTTACGTCCCTTCGAGCGACCTGTGGCTGGAATGTACAAGCAAAGAACTGCCGGCCGGCTATCTGGGCGAATTCACCAGCAACCGGACGGCACTGCTGCTGACAGAACAGGGTGGGCGACTTGCCCAAACGCCACGGCTCACGGAAACGGACAATCGCAGCGCCCGTACCACCAAAGTCCGGTTGCTCGACAACGGCCTGGCCGAACTGGATTGCACCGGGTATTTAAGCGGCGTGGTACACGAGCCTTACAGGCAGCAGTTGGCTGATAAATCCAGGGATGAAATGAACCGTTTTTTTACGCAAAAAACCGGTTTTCAAATCGTTCAGATCGACAAACTGGATTTTGTACCGGATCGCCAGTCGCCGCGAATGGCCGTCGACTATAGGCTGACGGTCCCCAATTTTGCTGTAAAATCGGGTAAACGAATATTTATCAACTGGTCGAAATACGTCGTTCAGGGCCGCTCGCTTCCTCAGGATACGGCAAGGGTCATGCCTTTGTATTACGCCCAGGGGCTTTTCCTGAGCGATACCCTGGTTATTGCGCAACCTCCCGGCTATGTTGTTGAAAACGCCCCGAAAGACGTATTGCTTGAAACGCCTTATGGCCAGTACCGGCGGCTGGTGTACTCCGAAGGGACGGAGCGACTGCTGGTCGTCAGGGAAGTCGTTTATTATCCCCTGAATTTGTCGCCAGATCAGTACACGCAGGTCAGGCAGTTCTACACAGATATTGCGCAGGCGGATTCCAGGCAAATTGTTTTGGTTAAAAAGGAATAACAGGCGACGATCAATACCCGTCGCGCAGCACCGTAACCGAGCCTTTGAATTTTTCCTTGTGCCCGTCGGCATACTCGATTTCCGCCAGCCACAGATACACGCCCGGCTGCACCGGTTTGCCCCGTGCGCGGCCGTTCCAACCCTGCACAGGGTCGTTGGGGCTAAATCGCGCTTTTTCAAACACCAGGCCGCCATTGCGGTTAAAAATCCGCAGCGACTCCACCCTGCGCACGCCCTCGCCGGCAAATACCGTAAACCAGCCGTTCTGGTTGCTGCCGGGTTCGATGGCATTGGGGAAATAAAGGTTGGATTGCGATACGATCACGTCGATATTGGCCCGGGCCGGGCAATCGTTGTGGTCGCGCACTTCGATGGCAAAGGCCGTGGATTGCGACAGTGTAAGGGTCTGAACCAGCGTGTCCTGTACGGCAAAAAGAGAAGGCGGGCGCCAGGAGATTTCCGCCAGCGGGCGGCCTTCCGGTATGATTTCCGCCCGAAGGGTAAACGGTTCGCCTATGGCCACCGTATCGGCGCTGCTTTTGATGTAAACCACCAGTTCCTCGGGTTCGGGCACATACACCTCTTGCTGAAAAATGCAGCCCAAACCATCGCGAACGTAAAGGGTATACGTTCCGCCCCAAAGCCGGTCGATTTCCGGCCGGGTGCTGTACGATATGCCATCGAGGGAAAAATAATACGGCGCCTGCCCGCCATACACCTTCTCGATAATAATCTCTCCGTTGCGCAGGCCATAGCACCGCACCGGGTGAATATCGAGACGAAGACTGTCGGGACAATTCGTTTGTGCCCCGGCCAGCCGGAGACCTAACAAAATAACGGCGGTAAGGAGGGTACGACAGCGGGCAACGGACATGGGCTTCGATTGAAAGGAGGGCGAAACGGACGTAAAGGTATCGATTTCCCGCCTACCCCAAAAACTCTGCCAGCAAGCGATGAAAGTGGTGTACCCCCTGCTCCTGTTTCGGCGCAAAACGTCCGTGTTTGTAAAAACGGGAGCGCACACCGATCTGAACCTGTTCCACCACGGCTTCGTCTTCACGCTCCACGAGGTCGAGATCGGCGCCAGCGCCGGCGCCCAGTTTCGAACGATCCCAGACGTAAGCCCGAAAACTGACCTTGGTGAGCCCGGCTTCCAGCGGGCGCACGATATTGATCGACAAGCCCCAGGGGTAAAAATTGAGCATCAGATTGGGAAACAACCAGAAATAATAACCCGCTACGGCCTGACCGTAGTCTTCATGCCCAGGCGGCAACTGAAACACCTCTTCTCCACCCTTTCCGATACCGATCTGGACGTTGATCCAGCGAAAAACTTCGGTACGATACGCGCTCCAGTCGAGTACGGCAGCCAGGCTTTTATGCACAAAAGGCACGTGAAAACCTTCAAGGTAGTTGTCGCAATACAAAGCCCAGTTGGCGCGTACCAGATAGTCGCGGGAGCGGGCGGGATCGAACAGGAATTGCTCCACGGGCAGGAATCCGATCTTGCGGTCGAGATCGGCTGTCCACTCCTCAAACGGAATGGCGGGATCGAGGGAGGCGAACGAGAACTGCCGCCACTGGCGCAACGGTACCCGCGTCAGATCGTCGTCGGCACAGGGGAAGTTTTCCATCCCTTCCGTTTCGGGCATCGACAGAAACCGGCCGTCGAGGTTGAAACGCCGGCCGTGGTAGCCACAACTGATGCCGCGTTCGAGCCGGCCAGGGTGCTCCACCAGTATTTTGCCCCGGTGGGTACACACGTTCGACAAACAGCGGGCCGTGCCCTCCCGATCGCGCAGCAGCAGCAAAGGCTCTTCCAGAAATTTGTCCATAAAAGAAAAGGGCATGGCATCGAGCGGTAGTTTGACCGTCTCTTCGGCCCCGGTGATCATTTGCCAGGAACGGGCAAAAACCTTTTCCCGGCAGGCTTCAAAAACGGCAGGGTCGGTGTAAAAAGTGCCGGGCATGGTGGCCGCGCGGCGGATGTCGGATTCGATCTGATACATGGTGCGAACGGTAGCAAGCGTTGGGGCGAATGTAGTATTTTCGCCACCTGCATGAGAAAACTGATTACCTCTTTTATTGCCCTGTGGCCGCTTTTAGCCGGCTGCCAGCCGGGTTTCAATGCCAACCAGTACGTGCCGCCTTTCAACGGCGGATTCGGATTCGGGGCCAATATGGGGTATTTCCCGCCGCATTATTACGATAAGGAACTGGCCGCCCTGGCCCACGGCACACCCGACGGACAAACGCCGGGCGTGGGCGTAACGACCATCCGGCCCGGACTATTTGAGCATTTTCTCGACTTCTGGGGTTACGACATCCGCGTCGATGCCTTTCAGTATTACCAACAACTCGGCCTGCGCGACGTAGTCGTCATCATGGGTTTTCCCGGCGAAAACCACCGCGATCAGGCTTTTTATTGCCCGGGCGTGCAAACCGAAGTTTTTAAAAACCTCTACGAGCCCATTTGGGATAACGGTGAAAACGGAACGCCGGTCAACGACAACAACCCTTACGCGCTTTACTGTTGGAAAGCGGCCACGACATACGGGCCTTATGTCAAATTCTGGGAAATCTGGAACGAACCCGACATCGATACCGGCAACGGCTGGGCGCCGCCCGGTGTGCCCGGCAACTGGTGGGAAAACGCCCCGGGCCCCTGCGAAACCAGGATCAAAGCCCCGGTTTTCTTCTACGTCCGGCTCCTGCGCATCAGCTACGAAGTAATCAAAAGCGTCGACCCGGAGGCCATGATCTGCGTCGGCGGACTGGGCTGGCCGAGTTATCTCGACGTCATCTGCCGCTATTCCGACAACCCCTACGACGGTTCGATCGACACCGACAAATACCCGTACCTCGGCGGCGCATATTTCGATGTAATGAGTTTTCACTCCTATCCGCACCTCGACAATTCGCTGCGCGAATGGGACAACAGCATCAACGGGTTCCGCTATTTCCGTCACTCCGACGCCGCGGTCGATGGCGTGTTCCGGCTGCGCGACAAATTCGATACCGTGCTGAAAAACAGGGGCTACGATGGCCATGCCTATCCCGAAAAACACTGGATTTGCACCGAGGTAAATATCCCGCGCCGCACGTTTGGCGATTACATCGGCTCCGATCAGGCGCAGGTCAATTTTATGATCAAAACCTTCGTGACGGCACAAACCAGGGGGCTAAGTCAGGTACATATTTATTCCCTGGCCGATGAAAAACCCGAATCAGAAGCCGAAAACGAGTTTTCGTACATGGGTTTGTTCAAAAACCTGAACGGCGAAAAATTTCCCAACGCCACACCCAACAAAGTCGCTACGGGTTTTAAAACCGCCTCCGATCTCCTGCGCGACAAAACCTGGGACCCCGTGGCGACCCAGCGCCTCAAACTGCCGCCGGATGTGCGCGGCGCTGCTTTTCGCGACGAAAACAACCGCTTTTTCTTCGTACTCTGGGCAGCAACTACCCGCGACCGCGACGAAGCGGCTGATGCGACTTATGTTTTCCCGCCCGAATTCAACCTGCAATACCTCGACCAGAAATTCTGGCATTACAGCCAGACAGGCACTCACCTGCTGGTCAATGCCCGTCGCCTGCGCCTCGACGGCAATCCGGTTTTTCTTTCGCCCGTCACGGTGATTGAAAGCACGTTCCCGCGCCAGCCGAGCGTAGCCCCCAACCCGCTTGCCGGCGGCTACGGCGTGTATTCCTTCTGGATGTTTGAAGACGGAAAAGCAACGGTCGAGGTGTTCGACACGAGCGGTCGCCCCCTGCAACGCCTGCTCGATCAGGCCGATTTGCTGGAAGGTCCGCAACAACTGGCCATCGACTGGTCGGGCTTTTCTCCCGGTGTGTATTTTGTGCGGTTGAGCGCGTTGGGCAGCGATGTGGTGATAAAGGTGGTGCGATGACAGGATAAAGAATTTGTATTCAATTTAACCAGTTTCCAATAGAAAACTTGACTTTTAGCACATGAAAACAGCACTCATAGTGGCCCTTGTGCTGCTCGCCGCCTATCTCCTCTCAAAGTGTACCGGCGGCTCGAAACGCATCGAAAAAGACCTCGCCTACGGTCCATTTACCATCCGTGCCACGGCGACAACGGGCAAAAACTTCAATATAAACTACGGCATGGTGAGCCATACGAATGTGGCTTACACGATTTTACACAACGGCAAGCCCGTTGGCCTGCCCGCCGCTTTACAAAACAACACGGGTCTCCCTTACCTGTGGCGCGTCTATGCCCTGCCCGGCGCACCCGACCCAACCCTGATTGCAGGCAGCCAGAGTTTGTACCTGATTTATTTAAAAAACGGCGTCCCGGTCGTGGAACCTATTCTGGAACAACACCGCGATTTTGCTTCCGTGCAATTCCTCGACAGCGAAAACGGGCAACCCGGCCCTTTCACGGAGGTTTTTGCCCATACCGATGCCGACGAAATGGATAAATTGGATAGCCTCACAGGCGGACAGTACTTGCTCGTCGGTGAACACGCTGTTTTGGACGTAAAGACGCGCAGCATCCGGTATTTCAATACCAACAACAACAGCATCGAAAATTATTCCTTTCCCTCGCCGCACGGGGCGCTGGCTTTTTCACCCGATCGCCGCAGCATCGTTTTCAGGAGCGAATTTCAAAGCTGGAATACCGCCGACGAAGACCTGCCGGACTCCGAACACGCCCTTGTCGCGTACGACTGGGAGCAGGATAGCGGTTATGCCGTCATATTCGACGACACCGAACTGCGCCTTAAAAGCGTCGCGGACATGGATTATCAATGGTTTGAAAAATTCTTCGAGTGGCAGGAATCGGAGGCGGGCGAGCGGCTGAGCCTTCGCAAACTCGAAAAGTCGCCATACTGGACGGGAACGCTTCACGAAGACGATACCTACTATACACTCTACCCCGTCAAACCATCGATGCTCCCGGCCTTTTTGACGTTTTTAGAGCAGCAAAAGGGTTGGACAAAAGCCAATATCGTCGAGGACAAGTTTCATGAATACACCGGCCGCATCATCACCTTTGCTGACGGGGCATTGAAGTTCGACGTCCGTATGAAAGAGGATGAGCAATCCCTGACTTTCAGCAAACATCTTTACGCCGATGCCAATCCGGAATACGCAACTTTTGTCAAAAAAATAGCCGACACCTTCGATTCGGAACTCGCTTCCGGTCAATATCAGGAGCATTTCTCCAGAATTGTGAGCGAGACTAAAAAGATTCGCGCCAACTGAAGAGGTAAAAATCCAGCATATGCATAACAACTGCACCTTCTGCCGCATCATCGCCCGCGAACTTCCCGCCAGCATCGTTTATGAAGACGAAGCAGTTATTGCCTTTATGGATCTCTACCCCATCAATCCCGGTCACGTATTGGTCGTGCCCAAAGCACATTACGCCAGTCTGAGAGAATTGCCGGCCGAACTGGGTCTGAAAGTTTTCAGTGTCGTCAAGGCCGTCGAACAGGCGCTTTGGACCGCCGAAGGCATCCATTGCGAAGGCACCAATGTTCTTCAAAACAACGGCCGCAGCGCCTGGCAGGATGTTTTCCATGTGCATTTCCATGTCATCCCGAGGTTGCAAAGCGATAATTTCAAGGTCAAAATTCCTGTAAACCAACCCGAACGCGCCGAACTGGACGAGGTGTCGGCTCGTATAAAAAAAAGCATAACGCTTTAGCAATATTACTTTTACCCAGGGATCGGGCGATTTGCAAACGATTATCCCCGAAGTGCCCGGTTAGCGCAAATTGTGATTCCAATTCAGGTGCATCATTATGGAACAAGATTACCAACAACGCCACACCGAAGCAAAAAACGTGTATCAGTCGGTCATCGACGGCTACATGGCAAGCGCTTGTCCCTGTGCCTTTCCCCGCTTCCGGCAAATCGCCGGGATCAATTGCGTCGACAGCGGCGACTCCTATTGTTGCTTCGATACGGAATTGCTGCTCGCGCTGATCAAACCGTTTTTCGACGTTTCCCCCAGCGAGCGAAACGACGAGTGCGCCAATGAAAAATGGGTATGCAAAACCTGCGGCTCGGAATATGAATGGGGCTGGAGCGATTTCAGCATACACGTCAATCGGCAGAAACTGGCGCTCACCAACTTGCGCGCATCGACAATCGGGAAAGCCGCCGGGAAGCCCATACCCTTATACCTCGGCTTGTTCGGGCACTCCTACCCTCCCCCTTCGGAAATGCGCCCGGCCAATCTGGAAGAAATGGCCGCCTACCTGAACGAAAGATAAGCCCATGCGCCATCATTTTCTACGCCTGGCCCGGCTCGCCCAACAACCCGAACGCCGCATCATCGGGCTCATGTCGGGCACTTCACTCGACGGGCTCGACGTGGCGCTGTGCCGTTTTTCCGGCAGCGGGCGAACGACCCGGGTCGTGGTGGAAGCCTTCGAAACCGTCGCTTACGACGAGGCTTTCAAATCGGACATCAGAAAGGTTTTTGCACGATCATCTATTGATTTTCAACAACTTGTCCTGCTAAATGTCATCATCGCCGAGCGCCATGCCGCCATCGTCAACGACTGCCTGCTCCGCTGGGGCATGCCCGCGGCCGAGGTCGATCTGCTGGCCAGTCACGGGCAGACGGTCTTCCACGCCCCCCGGCATTTTCATCGTATCCCGGGCGCGCCGAACGCCACCTTGCAGATCGGCGACGGCGACCACCTGGCCCGCCGGACGGGCATCATTACCCTGAGCGATTTTCGCCAGAAACACCTCGCCGCCGGTGGCGAGGGGGCGCCATTGGCGCTTTACGGCGACTATTTTTTGTTTTCAGATCCAGACCAGGACCGCTACCTGCTCAACATCGGCGGTATCGCCAATTTCACCTACCTGCCCGCCGATGGCGACCCTGCCCGCGCTTTCGCCACTGATACCGGCCCCGGTAACACCCTGATCGATGCTTATGCGCAAAAGTTGTTCGGAGTACCGTACGACCGCGATGCGCTGCTCGCATCTGCCGGCCGTGTCGACGAAGGATTGCTGGCTCGTTTGAAAGAAGAGGCCTTTTTCAACTTGCCGCTTCCCAAAAGCACCGGTCCCGAACAGTTCAGTATGGCCTGGGCACAGGCTGCCATCGACAAACACCCCAAAGGCCATCCCAATCCCTACGACCTGATGGCGACCCTTACCCGGCTGACCGCCGATACCGTGGCAGAAGCTTTGCTGGCTGTGCAGGCCGGACGCCCCGGCGCGCAGCTTTACACCAGTGGCGGAGGAAGTCACAACCCGTTGATTATAAAATATTTAAAGGAAAAATTGAATAACTGGAAAATCTCCAAAATGGTACAATTGGGAGTCGACGGCGATGCCAAGGAAGCCGTGCTGTTTGCTGCCCTGGCCAACGAAACCGTAGCAGGCGATTCGGCCGGAAACACGGTGTTGGGGGGTGTTCCGATGGTCGGGATGGGGAAAATTTCACTGCCGGATTGATTACAGAGCGTACCTTCGCAAACATGGAACGCCCGCAACTCATCGCCGAAATTTTCAGGAAAAAAACTTTTCTCTGTGTTGGTCTCGACACCGAAATCAGCAAAATACCGCCCCTCCTGCACAGCGAATCCGATCCTGTATTCGCTTTTAACAAAGCGATTATCGATGCCACCCGCGACCTGTGCGTTGCGTACAAACCCAACCTGGCTTTTTACGAAGCCCTGGGGCCCGCCGGCTGGCAAAGTTTGCAAAAGACAATCCAGTACATTGGCAATGAACACTTTATCATTGCCGATGCCAAACGCGGCGACATCGGAAATACGAGCCGGATGTATGCCGAAGCGTTTTTCAACCAAATGGGCTGCGACGCCGTTACCGTGGCGCCGTACATGGGCGAAGACAGCGTGTCGCCTTTTCTGGGTTTCCCCGGCAAATGGGCCATCGTGCTGGCGCTCACGTCCAATGCCGGCAGCAGCGATTTTCAGCGCGACTGGCTGGAAGACTCCCGCGAAGCCATGTGGGAAAAAGTTCTGCGCCGCACCCAGGACTGGGGCACGCCGGACAACCTGATGTTCGTCGTGGGTGCAACCCACCCTGAAGCCTTCGCCAGGGTACGGGACATCGCCCCCGATCACTTCCTGCTCGTTCCGGGCGTGGGCGCCCAGGGCGGCGACGTAGCCAGTATCTGCCAATACGGCCTCACTAAAGACTGCGGCCTGCTCATTAATGCCTCCCGCAGTATCCTCTACGCTTCCAACGGCGCCGACTTTGCCGAAAAAGCCCGGGAAGAAGCCCGGAAACTTCAGGCAGAAATGGAAAGAGCGTTAGGGGATTGATTCGATTGATACGATTGATTCGATTGATACGATTGATACGATTGATACGATTGATACGATTGTTTCGATTGTTTCGATTGTTTCGATTGTTTCGATTGTTTCGATTGTTTCGATTGTTTCGATTGTTTCAATCGAATCAATCGAATCAATCGAATCATTCGTTTTAATCATTCAATTACCATACACAATCCCTATCGGTACGGCAGCTGTCATTAGCAACGCAGCTGCCGGATTTTTTTATCCGTCCGCGAGGGCCTTTGACCAACCGTTCGCGAGGGTCTTCGACCCGACGCGGATACCAACAAGTCTTTGACTTGCTTTCATCTGTCCCGTATACCGAGGAACCTTGCGGACGTACGGTAATAAATTAGCGTGTTTATCTTCCAATTCAAGCTGGATGAAGGATCGCAAGTCGGAGAC
>JAEUUU010000055.1 GCA_016787345.1 Saprospiraceae bacterium
TTCCTTCGATTCCATCCTGACGGCCGTAGGTATTGCCGACAACCTCTGGATCATGATCATTGCCGTGGTCTTGTCCGTACTGGTGATGATGATGTTCTCCGGGCCGGTCAGCAAGTTCGTCAACCAGCACCCGACCGTACAGATGCTGGGCCTTTCGTTCCTCATCCTGATCGGTTTTTCGCTGATCGCCGAGTCGGCCCATTCGGGGCACCTGCTCGAAGGCGAGATTCCCAAAGGCTACCTGTACTTTGCTATCTTCTTCTCGCTTTTTGTCGAGATGCTCAATATCCGCATGCGCAAAGCCCAAAAACCGGTGCAACTCCACGGCCCTGCCGAAACCGCCGTTCAAAAAGGCTTGCTCGACGACGATCTTTTAAATTAATATGCGAATGTGGGAATGTGCTAATGGGCGGTAGTGGACTTTTTTGGGGTGGCTGTCTGCTTATCATGGGTTTTCGAAAAATAGCAATCATCGTAGCCATTCCCCCATTAACACATTAGCACATTCCCCCATTAGCACATTCTCACATTCTCACATTCTCACATTAAAATGGATTTTCATCTCGACCGCAATCTGGTTTTTTTCGATGTGGAAACGACGGGTTTGAATGTGATCCGCGACCGGATCGTGCAGATTGCCATGGTCAAAATCCGGTGCGACGGCCAGCCTGCCGAAGAGTTATCGATGCTGGTGAATCCGGGTATTCCGATCTCGGAGGAAGCCATGGCCGTGCACGGCATTACGCCGAAAGACCTGGCCAACAAGCCTACTTTTCGCCAGGTAGCCCAAAAAATCTGGGATTTTATCGGCGACTCCGATCTGGCCGGCTACAATTCCAACCGTTTTGATGTGCCGATGCTGATGGAGGAATTTGCCCGGGTGGGCATGGAGTTCGACATTTCGAAAAGAAGGATGATCGACGTGCAGCGCATTTTTTACAAAATGGAGCCTCGCACTTTGAAAGCCGCTTACCGCCTGTATTGCAACAGCGAACTCACCGATGCCCACGACGCCCTGGCCGACGTGCGCGCTACCGTGGCGGTGCTGAAAGGCCAGCTGGACATGTACGAGGGCAAAGACCTTCTCGACGAAGACGGCAATGCAGTGCCGGCGCCGGTGAAAAACGACATGCAGGTGTTGCACGAGTTTACCAACGACCTCAACTTCCTCGACGCTACACAAAAACTCAGGGTTCAGCCCGACGGGGCCGTCGTGTTCAACTTTGGCAAATACATGGGCCAACCGGTGCTGGATGTGCTGGCCAAAGACAAAAACTACTATTTCTGGATGCTGGAACGGGAGTTTTCCTCCCAATTCAAACAGATCATCAAACAAATGATGAAAGAGGTCGAACGCAAACAACGTTGAGGCCCCGGCAGCGTTATAAGGCCGTACCGATCATTGCCATGAACCCGTTATTACCCGTATTCAAAATTTGTACGCTGATACTTGCCTTCTCCGGTCTGGCGACGAGTTGTTATCAGCCCAAAAAAGCCTGTCTCGATATTGAAGCCGTCAACTTCGACGCCACGGCCGATGAAAATTGCTGCTGCCAATATCCGCGCCTGTTTTTTCGCCTCGAGCACCGCTACGATACGCTGACTTTCCGGGAAGGCGACCCCTATCCGCAACCCGACGGGCATTGGTTCCGTTTGCAAAAAGTCATTTTTTACCTCTCCGACGTCAAGGCTTACCGGGGAACGGAAGAATTCGGGATAACCGACAGCCTTGAACTCCCGGTATTCGGCCCGGCTGTGACCGACACGCTGGAACAATTTCTGACCAACGATTTTATGCTCATCCGGCGCACCCCGCTGGAATACGCGGCCGGGGCTTTCCCGGAGAGCGGCAGTTTCGACCGTATCCGCTGCCGGCTGGGGCTTCCCGCCGCTGCGCAACACGTCATTCCCACCAAAGCGCCGAATGGCCATCCGCTCGCCGCGCAATCAGAAAAACTATGGCTCGACCGCGATCGCGGCTTCGAGGCCATGCGGATCATTTTTAACCGCGATACCCTGAGTACGACCGCTCCGGATACCATAACCCTGGCAAGGCCGGAATTTGACAATTTTATGCTCGAAGGCACGGGAACATTCGTGCACCAATCGGGTTTTGACTTTTATGTGCCTTTGCAGGCCGATTACAAGGAGCTGTTTCGCGACGTCGATCTCGCCAATGGAAATTTGAGCGGGTGGAAAGCGAAAATTGTCGCCAACTTGCCGAATGCGCTGCGTTTTCAGGATTAACTTTAAGGCACATTTGTACGTCTTAACACAAATACTACGTCATGAAAAACTACTGGATTTTTACCCTCCTTCTGCTCGCTTTTGCCATTTCAGGTTGCAAGGACGATACCCCCGATGTCCCGGCCAACCCGGCTTTCAACATGAACTTCCACGCCACGTACAACGGCGAACACGTGGTCAAATTCAAAGCCTACGACTACGACACCATGTCGGTCAAATGGACACGTTTCAATTTGTATGTGTCTGATATTGTTCTTTTAAAGGGCGCGGAAGAAGTACCCTTCTCCGAAATTGCCTACCTCAATTTTACCCCCGACAACGCCTCCGACAATGATTCTAAAACGGTCAACCTGCGCTCGACGGAGATTCCGGCCGGCGATTACACGGGTATTCGCATCGGCTTCGGCGTAAAACCCGAACTGAACGCTAAAAAACCCGCCGACTATCCGACCGACCACCCCCTGTACAACGAGTCTGAATTCTGGCCCGGCTGGTCGAGTTACATCTTCTCCAAAGTGGAAGGCTCGGCCGATACCGACAAAAACGGTACGAACGACCTCGACCTGGTGTACCACACAGGCGGCAACCAGACCTACAAGGTATTTACCTTCAATCACCCCTTTACCGTGGGCGCCGAAGGCGGAGATATGCACATTAGCCTCGACCTCAAAAAACTGTTCACGTTCGACGGTCAGTTGTTCGACATCGTGGCGGTTCCTTCTTCCTCGCACGGCCAGTCGGGCATCGACCTGATGGAAACCCTGCAAGACAACTATGACAACGCTGTCGTTTTTGAATAAAGCACTGACTATGAAGCGTTTATATGTCCTTTTCCTGCTGGCCCTGGGTTTGGTCTATTCTGCCTGCGGCCCGGATGGCCCCGGCCCTCAGCCCCCGGGCGAGTGCGACCTGACCGGCACGCCCTACGCGCCACAGCCTTATACCATACCCAAGCCCGACTCTTTCCCGGCAATACCCATTCCCGCCAGCAACCCTACAACCTGGGAAGGCGTGCAATTGGGAAGGATGCTGTTTTACGACCCGATCCTTTCCGGCGACAGCACGCAGTCCTGTTCGTCCTGCCATTTGCCGGCCGGTAATTTTACCGACAACCTCAAATTCAGCAAGGGCATTCAGGGCATCGACGGCCGCCGAAATGCCATGGCGCTGCTCAACATCGCTTACAGCACCAAGGGCTTTTTCTGGGATGGCCGGGCTGCCACCCTCGAACAACAGGTGTTGATGCCGGTAGAAGACCCTATCGAAATGCACAATACCTGGCCCATCGCGATGGAGCGCCTGCGCAACCACCCCGATTACCCGACCCGGTTCCGGCAGGCCTTCGGGATCAGCGATTGCAGTGAAATGAGCAAGGAACAGGCGGCCATGGCCATGTCGCAATTTTTGCGCACCCTGGTCAGCAGCGGGCAGTCGAAATTCGACCTTTGGCGAAAAGGCCTGGCAGAATTTACCGATGAAGAACTGAACGGTTATATCATGTATTTTGACCGCGGGCTCGATCTGGGCGTCAATTTGCCCGACGCACAATGCTTCCATTGCCACGGCGGCGAAACCTTCACAACCAACAGCTACTTCAACAACGGCCTCGACTCCGTGGCCGCACTCGAGGATTTTGTGGACAAAGGACGCGGCGAAGTGACCGGCAATCGCTACCACTTCGGGCAGTTCCGAACACCCGGCCTGCGCAATATCGCCCTCTCTGCCCCCTATATGCACGACGGGCGTTTCCAAACCCTCGAAGAAGTGCTGGCCCAATACGCCGACAACGGATTCGGCGTGGAAAACGAAGATCCTTTTGTCCGCCAGATCGGGTTCCCGGTCGGCAACGGCAAGTATTCGGGACTTACGCCCTCGCAGCAAAAGGATATCATCGCCTTCCTGCACACCCTCACGGATACAGTGTTTATCCATAATCCTTTGCATCAAAATCCTTTTTAGGTGTTGGGTTTTGGGTTTTAGGTGTTGGGTTTTGGGAAAAAGGAGGGTGGTTGCTCTCGGTATGAGTTTTAGGTTTTGGGAGTTGGGTTTTGGGTTTTGGGAAAAGGAGGGTGGGCGCTCTCGGTATGAGTTTTAGGTTTTGGGAGTTGGGTTTTAGGTTTTGGGAAAAGGAGGGTGGGCGCTCTCGGTATGAGTTTTAGGTTTTGGGTATTGGGTTTTAGGTTTTGGGAAAAAGGAGGGTGGTTGCTCTCGGTATGAGTTTTAGGTTTTGGGAGTTGGGTTTTGGGGAAAAGGAGGGTAGTTGCTCTTGGGTAGTACTTATTTCCCGCAGATTAGCGCAGAAGAATGGCAGATTCGGCAGACAATATGTCAAACCTAAATCTGCGGAACCATCTGCGCTAATCTGCGGGAAAAAAATGCCCCGAGTCGTCCTGATCAAAGGTTTGGTTTGGTTTTTGGTATTAACATTCATCAACATAAAGAAGGCAAACTTTGGCTCATGACTGGCTGAACAGCCGGGGGCATCCACCTTCCTTTTTCCCAACACCCAACTCCCAAAAACCAACACCCAACTCCCAAAACCCAAAAAACCATACCGAGAGCACCCACCCTCCTTTTTCCCAACACCCAACTCCTAAAACCCAACACCCGTTACGATGCTCAACCCATACCGATTTACCCTTTTGGCCCTGCTTTGGGCCGGCCTGGCACAGGCCCAGATCAGCGACGGCGGACTGCCGCCTTCCTTGCAAAGCGTTCATGCCCCGCTTTTTGCTTCGAAAAAGCCCCCGGCCCGGGTGCTTCCGCCCCCGGCGCTTGAAAAAGTAAGGGAAGAAGACGCGGCCATGCCCTGGAGAGGGCGGTTTGCCGTACCGATGACGACCGAGGTGTCGCCCGAACAACAGGGCGAATGGACGACCTTGCCCAACGGCGACCGAATCTGGCAGGCCGACGTGGTGGCGCCCGACGCGCTGGGACTGGTGTTGCTGTTCGACGAATTTCGCCTGCCGCCCGGTGCGCAATTTTTTGCCTACACTCCTGATCAGAGCCGTGTAAAAGGCGCCTACACCACTAAAAGCTGCCTGCCTTCGGGCAAGTTTACCATCGGCGTATTGCCGGGTGAACACGCGCGGCTCGAACTCTATGAACCGGCGAACGTGCAGGGTCAATCCCGCATCCACCTCAACCGCGTCGATTACGCCTACGACCGCGCGGCCCTGGCCGAGGGCGACCCGGCGGCATCGGCCGATTACGGCGAGTCGCTGCCCTGCAACATCAATGTCAACTGCACCCAGGGCGCCAACTGGCAGGTGGAGAAAAGAGGCGTGGCGCGTATTCTCATGGTGTTTAATGGCAATGGTTTGGGCCAAAATGCAGGGTCTGCCTGGTGCACCGGTTCGCTGGTGGCCAATACCGGCGGAACCGGAACGCCGTATTTCCTGACCGCCCACCACTGCCAAATCCTGCTGTCGGGACCCGACTTCGATCAATGGGTGTTCGATTTTGATTACGAATCGCCCACCTGCAGCAACCCGGCAAGCGAACCCGCGGCGAAGTCTGTCCTCGGTTGTGAAAACATCGCTTTCCGCGCCGAAACCGACTTTATGCTGCTCAAACTTAATCCGATACCGACGGCTTACAGCCTCTATTTCAACGGCTGGGACCGCAATGCCAGTCCAAACGTCAGCCAGACGGTGTTTGTGCACCATCCCTTCGGCGACATTAAAAAGATCACTGTCGACAACCAGCCGGCTACCGTTTTTCCGCAAACGCTCAACTGGGGCGCGCAATTCGGCATTAGTCCGGCCAATTCACATTGGAAAACGATACCCGATGCCGGCATTTTCCAGCCCGGCTCGTCGGGTTGCCCCCTGTTCAACCCCAACAAACACATTGTGGGGCAATTGCACGGCGGCAGTTGGAATCAGATGAATCCCTGCCTCGATAACGTGGCCTATTTCGGTCGTTTCGACCTGTCGTGGAGCCAGGGCGCTGCGCCCAACAGCCGCCTGAAAGAGTGGCTCGACCCGGGCAATACCGGCGCCAATACCCAAAACGGTTATCAGCAACCCATACCGCCGACCAATTCCATCAGCGGCAGCGTTCAGACCTTCTGGGGCGCGCCCATGGCAGGGGTGCAGGTGGCTATCAGCGGCAGCGTGACGGATACCATTACGACCGACAACAGCGGATTGTACAATTTTCCCGAACTGCCGACGGGCGGCACCTACGTCATTACCCCGTTCCGCGACGGCAACGACATCAACGGGCTTAGCACCTTCGACCTGGTCCTCTTTTCCAAACATATCCTGGGCATCGATCCGCTGAACTCCCCCTGGAAAATCATCGCGATCGACGTCAATAAAAGCAACTCGGCGACGACGTTCGACATCGTAGAGACGAGAAAACTGTTGCTGGGGCTGTATGCGGAATTTCCCAACAACAGCGCCTGGCGGTTTTTCAAATCCGACTGGACTTTCAACGATCCGGCCTTGCCTTTCCAGAATATGCCGCCCGAAAACCAGACCTTTTTCAACCTGCAAAACAATATCCCGGATGCCAACTTCTTTGGCGTAAAAGTGGGCGATGCCAACAATACCGCCGATCCCGGACAGTAAAGATTTGTTGGTCAATTATGTGCAGAGATTGCCGCAAAGCGTGACAACTTTGCGGCCCAATTATTTTTGTTCCCAACCAGCATTTTTCCATGAAAAAATCGCCGTTCAAACACAGCGTCAAAGAACGCTTCCTGCGCTACGTACAAATCGATACCCAAAGCGACCCGAACAGCCCCACCACGCCAAGCACCGCCAAACAAAAAGACCTCAGCCGCATCCTGGTGGAAGAACTGAAAGCCATGGGCATCGCCGACGCCGAACTCGACGAACACGGCTACGTATATGCCACTGTCCCGGCCAATACCGATAAAAAAGTACCCGTTCTGTGCTTTTGCTCGCACGTCGACACTTCGCCCGACTGCTCCGGCGCGGGCGTAAAACCCATCGTGTGGGAAAACTACAAAGGCCAGGATCTCGTGTTGCCCGACGACCCCAAAGTGGTCATTCGCAAGGCCGAACACGAAGACCTGGCCCACCAGATCGGCAACGACGTCGTCACCGCCAGCGGAACAACGCTGCTGGGCGCCGACAACAAGGCCGGCGTAGCCGCCATCATGGACGCCGCACACATCCTTCTGAACAATCCGGGTATCAAACACGGCAAAATCCGCATCCTGTTTACCCCCGATGAAGAAATCGGCCGCGGTGTCGACAAGGTCAATATCAAAAAACTCGGCGCCAAATACGGCTACACCATCGACGGTGAAACTGCCGGCAGCATCGAAGACGAAACGTTCAGCGCCGACGGCGCCGTGATCACGGTGGAAGGCGTATCGGCGCACCCCGGTTTTGCCAAGGGCAAGATGGAAAACGCGCTCAAAATCGCCTCCCGCATCGTGGCCAAATTCCCCGACAAACTCAGCCCCGAGCATACCGAAGCCAAGCAGGGATTCATCCATCCCACCTCGATCGAAGGCAATCTGGAACGCGCGACGATCAAACTCATTCTGCGCGACTTCACCGACGCCGGCCTCAAACGCCATGCCCGAACGCTGCAGAAGATTGTCGACGAAGTGCTCAAACACTTCCCCAACAGCCGGGCCACCGTGGCGGTGAGCGAGCAATACCGCAACATGGGCAAGGTGCTTCGCCGCCACCCGCAGGTGGTCGCCCATGCCATCGAAGCTTTGCAGCGTGCGGGCTACGACAAACCCCTGAAACGCTCCATCCGCGGCGGCACCGACGGCTCCCGGTTGTCGTTTATGGGGCTGCCGTGCCCCAACCTGTTTGCCGGCGAACACGCCTTTCACTCCCGCCAGGAATGGGTGTCGGTGCAAGACATGGAAAAAGCCGCCGAAACCATCGTGCACCTGGCGCAGGTTTGGGAAGAAAAGAGCTGAATGCCGGTAAATTTCGCGAAAAATTAACCCTTTCGGTGACCCAGGTCAATGCCCGGCGTCGGAAGCGGGACTATATTTGCAGTACCAATTGTATTCACCAAAAACACGACATATCATGGAAAAGAATTTCTGGGACAACCTCTCCGACTCCGCCAAAACGGCATTTGAAAAAGCGGGTATTGAATTGAACGAATTGAAAGATTCTGCCAGCGAAAAATGGGCCGAGTGGAGCGCCAAAGCCGAACAGCTCGCAGCCGAAGGCAATGAGGAAGCCAAGGAAAAACTGGCCGAACTCAAAGCCATGCGCGAAAAAATTTCTGCCCATGAAGGCGGCGCTTTGGGCTTCCTGAGCGACAAAGCCAACGAATTGCTGGGCGAAGCCAAGGAAGAACTTGCCGAAGCCAAGGAAAAAGGTCAGGATTTCTGGGATAAAGCCAAAGACTTCGTAGCCGACAAGGTGCACGATGTCAAAGACGCTTTCAACAAAGAAGAACCGGGCGCCACGACCGATGAGTCGAAGCCGGCGTAATACGCTTTGAAGTGTTCCAAATGCAGCGGCGCCCCGTGAGGAAACTCACGGGGCGCCGCTTTTTATACCGATCGGGTGATGAAAATTACCCGTTTACTTTCTTGTAATCTGCCAGAAACTTTTCCAGCCCGATGTCGGTCAGCGGGTGGTTCAGCAGCCCGAGGATGGCACTCAGCGGGCAGGTCACTACGTCGGCGCCGGCTTTGGCAGCTTGTACGATGTGCAGCGGATTGCGGATGCTGGCAGCCAGGATCGCCGTTTCGTAGCCCGTGATGTCGTAGATTTTGTAAATATCCTCGATGAGTTGCATCCCGTCCCAGGAAATATCGTCGATGCGGCCGATGAACGGCGACACGTAGGTGGCGCCAGCCTTGGCGGCCAGGATGGCCTGTCCGGCAGAAAACACCAGGGTGCAGTTGGTTCGGATGCCGATTTCAGTGAAGTGAGCGATGGCCTTTACACCGTCTTTGATCATGGGCACTTTGACCACGATGTTTTCGTGTACCTCGGCCAGTTTTTTGCCTTCGGCTACCATGCCGTTGAAGTCGGTGGAAATGACTTCGGCGCTTACATCGCGGCCTTCGCCGACGATTTCGCAGATGGTGCGGTAGTGTTTGAGGATTTCCTTTTCGCCGCTGATGCCTTCTTTGGCCATCAGGGAAGGATTGGTTGTCACCCCGTCGAGGATACCGAGTTCCGCGGCTTCGCGGATATGGTCGAGGTTGGCAGTGTCGATGAAAAAGAGCATGGCAGGAGAGGGAAAAAAGCGCCGAACACACCGCTACGACCACATATCCTTGCTGCGTTTCCGCCCTGGGGAGGTTTTGCAGGAGCTGGTCGTCCGGCGCCGCGCAAATGTACGGCGGCTTTTTCGGGAAAACCAAAACTTCACAAAAGAATTGCCTGATCTTGTTCGTTTCGGATATGCGCCAAAATGCCGTTCTTTGGCACTGCGTTTATTTGATTTTGAAACTCGTTTTTACCCTAATAAATGGCCCTGCATTTTCTTCAGGGCCGCCGAATTCGCATGGAAAACAACATTTCCGATCGCCCCGCCGCCCCGCAAGTCACCCCGGCATTTCCAGCCCCCGATCCCACGATCAACGCCCCGATGTACAGTGGCGCGGCCCTGAACTGGCTTAACGCTGCGCCGGCTGCCCCCGATCTGGCCGATATATTTACCCTCAATGCCGAGGAATTTGCGATCAAATGCATACCTGAACTGGCAGAAAACCGAAACTTCGATATTCCGGTCCATGCCCAGCATCCCGCCGCGGAATGGTTCAACCATTTCTACTTCGAAGCCCGGAACCGGGAAAAAGTATTCGGCACTAAAAACCTGGGCATTGGCTATCCGGTTCTGCAGGGCGCAGTGGGCCATCAGGACTTGTTTGCGCCCCTGTTCGTTTGGCAAGTGCAACTCGAACCCCATGCCCAGCACCCCGACAACTGGATCGTGCAGCGGACGGAACAACAGTTCGTTCTGCCCAATTATCCACTCTTTCACCTGCTGGACTCGGCCAACGGTACCAATTTTTCCGATCGCGCCAAAAAAATGGCGGAAAGCCGGCAACTCAACGGCGCTACGCTCACTCAACTGGCCGACGACATCCGCGCCCGGCTCAACTGGTCGGAAGCCGGTCTGCCCCTCAGCGTACAGCCCTGTCCGGCCGGCGACGAAATCGCGCGCGCCAGCCTGCGCTGGTCGGCGGTGTTCGGCATTTTCCCCACCTTGCCCCAAACCACGCTGACCCACCCGCCGGTGGTGGCGCCCGGCCTGGCCGCCGATGACCTCGACTGGAAACACTCCTTCACGCTGCTGCCGCTCGATCCGTCGCAGCGAACGGTATTGCAAGCCGTTCAGCGCCAGGCGCTTACGGTGGTGGAAGGCGCCAGCGGCAGCGGCAAAACCTACCTGATTTCCGCCATCGTCATGAATGCCCTGGCCAACGGGAAAAAATGCCTGGTGGTCTCCAAAAGCATCAACGCCCTGCGCCGGGCGCAGAAATACATCGTCGAAAAAGGCGTGGGCGACCTCTCCTTTGTGCTGCGCGATATTCACAGCGACCACCTGATGCTGACCGACATGCTGCGCATGGCCTCTGAAAACAAAAGCAAACTGAGCTACGACGAAGAACTGTTCCGCGCCGTGCTCAACAAAACCCTGCGCGAACAACGCAAACTCGACGACGCCTGGGAAGAACTGCATACGCCGCTGTTTGGCGGACAAAACTTCAGCGACACGGTCGGGCGCTTTTTGCGCGCCAACCGCATCGAAGGCAAGGAATTGCTCCTGAGCCAGCTGAATCCCTCCGACTTTGCCTTTAACCAGGAAGAATACGACGGCATCCTGTCGGCCATTTATGCCAGCGAACCGCTTTTCCGCCGTTTCCCGACGCTGCATCATCCGCTCGGGCGCCTGAAGTCCCGCATTTTTACCGATAATACAGCCAAAAAAGGCCTCGAATGGACCGACCAGCAGGTCAAACTGCTGCTCGACCAGGCGACCGCCCTTCACCACCGCTACATCACCAAAACCAACGACTACGCCGAAGCGCTGCTCGACCATTACGAACAGCACTACACCGAACTCGCCGCTCACGCCAAACGCATCCGCGACGGCCTCGAAGACGGCGTGAACCGATTCGGCGCCGATTTTGAAAAGCCGGCTTCGACGACCGAAAAACTGTACGGCGTATTTTCAGATAAATACAAACAAATCCTCGCCGCCAAGGAAGAACTCGGCGCGGCCTTCGACACCCTGCGCAAAGCGTATTCGCTGCGCAAATACTTCGAGTTCGACTTCCCGACCAATTTCGACAACCGCAACCTCAAAAAGATCGCCGAACTCACCAAAGACTTCGAAGCCTCGCTGCGCCTCTGGCGCCGCCGTATCCCGGCCGTCGTGCGCGAAGACGTGCGCCGCCTCAATGGCAAAAGCATCCACGGCGACCTCGATTTCAAGGAGCAAATCCGCTATCTGGAAGACGAAATGGACGTCTTTCTCGAAGAATTCAACGTGGCCGGGCTGTACGAAGACACGCTCAAACACGAGATGCTGACCATCCCGAAACGCCAGGAATTCCTCGAAGACGTGATCGCCCGGCTCGAAGAAACCCGGTTCTACCTGCGCGACTTCGACGATTTTTACATCTGGCAAAAACACTGGCTCAGCCTCGATCCGGCGCAGCAGAAAGTCGCTCGGGCCTTGTGCAAAATCAAACCGAACAACTGGACCGCCGCATTTGAAAGCTGGTACCTGCACCATTGGCTGCAAAATGAATACAACCCGGGCCTGCTCTGGGACGAGGCCACCTTGCAAGCCTATTCCCAATCGGCCCGCGAACTGCGCAACATCCTCCCGGCGCACATCAGCACGCAATGGCAGGCGCGCAAGACCAAGGCCCTGAAAAACCTGAAATCGGCCGATTCGACGGCTTATAAAACCTGGTTTGGCAAAAACAACCGCAGCCTTTCGGCCAGTCTGCGCGCCGATGATCTGTTCCGCAATCATATTCAGCCGCTCACCGAAACCCTGCCCGTGCTGCTGGTGACGCCCCAGGTAGCCCTCGACGTGGTCGATCTTTCCAACATGCTCTTCGACGTGGTGCTGGTGGATGAAGCCCACAATATCTCCAAGCAGGAGTGTTACCACCTGTTCGACATGGCCAAAAACCTCGTCGTGCTGGGCGATTCCAAACAGGACATGACGCCTTTTGCCGAAGACGATTTTCTCGAATACTGCAAAAGCCTCGGCGGCAAAACCCACCCGCTGGAATACCAGCACCAGGAAGCGCCCGAAGAATGGCTCGAATTTAACCGCATCGCCTTCGAAACGCCCTTCAAACGCCTGCCTTCCGGCCACTCGGCCCGCGAAGTGACCGTGGTAGCCAATGTGGAGGGCCGCTACGACGAATTAGCACGCATCAACGAAGCCGAAGCGCGTCAGGTGATCGACTGGCTCAACCTGATCGAACCCACCGCCGCCAAAACCTACCCAGTGGTGGGCATCGCCTGCGCCACGGTGCAGCAGCGCGACCTGATCGCCGGCCAGTTGCTCAAAATCCGGCAGCGCAAAATGCCCGGTCACGAAAAAATCCAGCAGCTGCACCTCAACGGCCTGGGTGTGTACCAGTTTGCCGAGTTGCAGGGACAGCACGTCGACGTGCTCGTGATCTCCCTGACCCACGGCATGACCGACGCGCAGGGCACCCTGACCCGCGACCTGCATTTCTGGAATACCTTGCTGGGCATCAATCAGTTGCATGTGGCGCTCACCCGCGCGACGCAGAAAATGTTCATTGCGCACTCCATCCCGCCGGGCTTGTACAAGGTTTTGTCGGCCGACCGGAAGTTCCTCGGCACCTGCATCCTTTCGCACCTGGTCACCTTTGCCGAACACGTGCAGCGCGGCGAACAGGAAGCCGCCGAAGAGCAGCTGAACAATATGAAAAACCTGCTGCATTATCCCGACGAGCCCTTTACCGCCACGGTTTTCCAGGAAGAAGTAGAACTGGCCCTGCGGCCCTATTTCGAGGCCCAGCAATTGCGCCGCAATGCCGTGGTGGAGGGCATGGCCGTACCCCTGGCGGTACAGAACGACGGCGATTTCGCCAGTATCCTGCTCTTCGACGGGGTGCTGACGCCCTCGCCCGTGCCTTCGTACGAGTGGGAGGAAAAAGTGCAGCGCTTTTTTGCCAAAAACAATATCGGTCACGTCGCGACCTACGCGGTGCAGTGGTGGCGCAGCCCTAAGCAGGAGGCGCGGAAACTGGCCAGCCGATTGTTGCGGCAGGACAATCAGAAATAATAAGCGGGGCGATTTGGAAATTTAATATCCTTCCGTTAAGTTTGTCTAAGCCAAAACTTAATGTGAACACGTGCCCGCTATTCCCGCCTGTTTGTTGCAACCCTGTTCCGGCGCTTTGTGTGCCGGGGCAGGGTTGTTTTTTGTCCACTTTTCGTTAACATTTATTGCGGCTATACAGCCATTTTGGTTGGTTTGCCGCAATGGGAGGGGTGACAAAGTGAATTTGGCCGTAAATTGGGGGTGACGGGAAACCTTAGTTCGCTGCTACTATAAGATAAAATATATGGTATGAAAACTACTGCCAGCAAGGAAATTTCTACCTCATCTCAATCCTCCCAAGCGTTTTTCAACAAAAAGGGGGAAGGCAGTTTTTTTTCCTCATTACAAGATAATAAAGAACCATTTTTCACTCCTATTAAGGCTCAGTCTCAAAAAAATAATAATAAACCAGAACAGCCAATTAAACAGAAGCCTGATAGCGAAGTGGATGAGATAGATCAGTTAATGTATGACTCTGGCACTGAGCGTATTCTTTCTTCCCTTGGAACAAACAAGCCCAAATTATTAATTAATCGTGCTGAATATATTTTCAATAATTTAAACAATGAACATTTTTTTTCCTTTGATAATGACCCGCCGCTCAATATTTTATTAAACACATACAAGGTATTAAAGTATTACGAACGTGTGTCTCCAAGAGACGCTAATGGGCAGCTAATGTTTGAAGTAGGATGGGGAGAGACTCCATTGGGCAAAGATTCTAGACTAGAATATTGGTCAGAAGAATCCATAGTAAAGGAAGTTGAAGATATCTTTCCTTTTTCTCATGAAAATGTGAGAATTTGGAAAGAAGAAGCCTCAAAACCTACCTCGCAAGAATCTTTGTCTAAGTTAGACAGACCAGACAATCTACCAATCAATGGAGATTCAACAAATACAACAAATGCTGGATTTAACTATGCCAATAATAATGGAGGTGTTTCCAAAGTTGAACGAAGAGATTCTATTATTGTCAATCTTATCCGTATTCTAGAAATGGGTTATTCTGGAGATGGTCTCAATACTACTTTCGCCTATGCGCTTAGTAAAATAACATATCCAAAAGCCTCTGTTGACCGATGTAAGGATATAGTAGAAAATGAAGCATGGAGTTCCAATTGGAATTGGAATGTGCCTCTTGAAAAATTTCAGGAATTAGAAGGAAAGGAATTTGGTATTTTATTGCAGAAAAGATTATTGATTCACCTTCCAGAAAAATATGGTATAAAGTTTAGATCTGATATTCAGGCAAAATTAAATGACATTGAAGATGCACAAACTGATCAATTAGATGCAACAGGTGAATTCCCTGTCTGGGTAGAACGGATGAAAGACTATTCCTTAGAAGAAAAAGAAGCCTTTTGTAAGCAAAGGATGATTGATTATAAGAAATCTAGTGGGAAAGGTACGCCTGGTAAAGTGACAAAAAGTGGTTTAATGTTCATTGGTGCTTCTCCTTGGCCTCATCCTAGTTACAAAAGTGAACTTATGTATGGCCAGTTATATTTAACCTCTGATGGACGAATACTAGATGCTGAAATGAGAAATTTGGCTCTTACAGCAGGTGTAATTAAGGGGGTAGTGTCTTCTTCAGGAGCAGTAAATCTTGCAAACGCAGGTTTATGGTTTGGTCTTCAAATATTTGGGAGCAGTTTAGTTAGTAGCGGGTTAACCGGAGTCAAAGCCTTACTTGCCGATACTGCTGTATCTGAGGGTTTGTCGTTAACAGAAAGTGGATTTGACATAGATAAATATTTTGAGGATAAAAAGACGTTCACAGGGGCAGTTGGTACGGCTCTGCCTTTTGTAGTCTATGGATTGGGTAAATTGAAATGGCATGATGAATTTTCCGAATCTGCATCTTTATCTGAACCAGTGTCAAAAGCAACGCCGACACACAAGCCTGATGCCCCCCCTAAATCGTCCATGAGAGACATGAGCGAGGAGGAGTTGTGTGGTGTTAGAGGTTGTGGCCCGCGCCCGCGAAGGCCAACAGAAGAAACGCCTTCGACAGAAAGAGGAACTCCTAACCAAGAACAAAATGTACCGCCAAGTAGTGGAAGTGGCAGGTCAATTCGACCATTTGAGGAACGTGTTACGTTCGGAGCTGTTGATGAGTACGGGCGAGCGAGTTATGTCGTTGGCGAAATCCATCAGACGGATCTCCACAAGGGCAGCGCAACTGGTCGGACTTATCCGCCCGGCATCGGGCCCGGTGAAGTGAGTACTCCCGATCGGCGGTCAAATCTGCCGGAAGCAGGACCTGTCGAACCGCAGTACCCAGCCCAACGTGGCCACCTTTTGGGTGATCTTTTTGGCGGGAAAGGGACTGACTCTCGCAATCTCGCTTGGATGCATACGAAAATCAACCTTTCGAGGTTCAAAGTGGAGTTCGAGAATCCGGTTCGTACAGCGCTCGAACGAGGCGAATCGGTGTCGTTCAGTGTCCAGCCGCTGTATCGGCCGGGAGAGGCAGCCCCGTATTCTATTGAGGTGTGGGCGAGATCCAGTTCGGGAGAGACAATTGTCCCCCACAAGACGATCCTTACTCCTGGTTTATCAGACGTTCCTCTGCCGATAACTCCTCCTCCACGGTGACTGGATTAGGTACGCTATCCGTGTTCGTTATTCAAGAGAAGGGACATCGCTGATAGCTTTGCATCCGCATCAATCAGTGAAGGCTCCAAGTCCGGAGTCTTACAAGGCAAGACTGCATTTTGCGTTTGCGAATAATGGCCCCAATAGCGACATCCTAAGAAAACCAAAAACTATAAATTCCATAAAGCAGCGAACAAAGGATGTACGAAAATGCCTCCTAAACGTCGCAAATTCGTACATCCAGCCGTTCACAACAATTGAAAATCATAAAAAATGAGTGTTTCACATTTCTTAGTGCCTGCAAATTCAGAAACAGGTAAAATTCAAAATCTATCAGAAATTATAGGCACAAGGATGCCTTCGGGTTACGCCGATTTTTCGACAGTCTCTTTAATGATAATACTATTTCCAGAAAAAGTGCTTCCCTACTTTGGTAAAGACAAAGAATATTATGATTTTATCTTTGCATTCACGAAATTTGAATTTTCTGAAAAGATATTTGAACCGTCAGAAATCAGGTCTAAACTGATTGAAATTAGCAATATTCTCAGAACAAAAGAAGGCTTTCCCTTAGGCAATTATTACTATTTTCAATATGAAGATACGAAACTATTAACTTTCCTTTATGTAACTTTGAAAGGAAGCGAGTTGAATAAAATAGTCAAAGATAAAATTTATGAAGAGAGCGAACCGTATGATATATCTTTTAATTTTGATGAACACAATCAATGCAGTCTGTTAGAAGTTACACGTGTGATTAATGTAAGAGATAAAAATGGAAAAGGAGCAAATGTCATTATGGACATCTCGTGTTTCCCAGCTACAATAGAAATTATTAAAGTTGAGAGAGACTATGGTTTTGGCAAAGAGATAAAAAAAGTACATTTAACCTTCAAAAAGCCATTTGAGCATTTTAAAGAAGAACTCGACAGAATAATTAGAGTTTGCGACATTTGTATAGAGCATAGATTAGGGTTGAAGGCTCATGTAGATTATTAAAAATATTGAGAACAAAGCATGGTCGCACATGGCGGCGAAAGCCTACCCTCAAAGCCAACGCTCGCCGCCACGTCGCCCATGCACCCGTCAGATTGTGAAAAAAAGCCCCATCACCCCAACCACCCTTTCCCCAAACCAGCGATATTTGACCCAAGCGCGCCCGAGAACCCCGCCCCAAAAAACGCCAAGCGTCACCCCTCCGGACAAGACCGCCAGCCAATCAGGCCCTCCCTCGACGAGTTCATCGCGCCCAGCCCTCAAACACCCCCTTCCCAACCCTTTTACCCCCAATTTCCGCAATTTTTACCCCGTACCTGTTTTTTGGTATGATTTTTTGTGAAGGATCGCCCATACGATCCACCAACGATCTCCACAATAATCATACAAGATGAGAAAACTTTTCCTGAGCCTCCTTACCCTGTTGCTCCTGAGCCAAACGCCGGTGATGGCCCAAAACCGCGAAAACCCCGATGCCCTGCATTTCAAACTCAACCTCAACGACTACAGCATGTTGGCGGGCGAAGATCTTCGCCTGGGCGAGGGCTTCGAGTTTGGTTATTTCCGCAATATTGCCCCGTTTTTGAACGTCGGCGTGCCGCTCAAACTGGGCCTGGCCAAATTGCCCAATACCTCCGGCAATACCGTGACGTTCAGCAGCGACCTGGTTTTCCGCATTGAAAACATGCGCCCGGAAGCCAAAATCGTCCCCTTCGCCTTTGGCGGCGCCGGGTATTTTTTGGAAAAATTTGAAAACGGCCACGCCCAGTTCCCCTTCGGCGTAGGCCTCAATTTCCGCCTTTCTCCCTACGGATTTATCAACCTGCAGGGCGAATTCCGCAAAGCCCTGGTCGACGACCGCGACAACCTGCAACTCGGGCTGGGCTTCGTGTACCTCCTCCACAAAGAAGAACCCAAACCCGCCGATACCGACGGCGACGGCACCCCCGACGTGCTGGATAAATGCCCCGGCCAGGCGGGCCCCGCCGTCGCACTGGGCTGCCCCGACGCCGACAACGACGGCATCGGCGACGTGGAAGACGCCTGCCCCAACGAACCCGGGCCGCTCGAAACCGGCGGTTGCCCCGATCAGGACGGCGACGCCGTGGCCGATAAAGACGACCAGTGCATCGACCTGGCCGGCCTGCCCTCCATGAACGGCTGCCCCGACACCGATAAAGACGGTTTTGCCGACAACGTCGACGAATGCCCCGACCAGGCCGGCCGCTGGAACGGCTGCCCCGATACCGACTTCGACGGGGTGCCCGACAAAGACGATATGTGCCCCGGCGAATCCGGTCCGGCCGAAAACAAAGGCTGCCCGCCCGTGCAGGACAGCGACGGCGACGGTATTATGGATAAAGACGACCGTTGTCCCAATGAGGCCGGCGTAGCCGAACACCAGGGCTGCCCGCCGCCTCCGCCACCCGCTGACACCGACGGCGACGGCGTGGCCGATAAAGACGACCGCTGCCCCAACGAAGCCGGCCCGGCCGACAATCAGGGCTGTCCCGTGAAAAAAGCTTCCGACCAGGACGGCGACGGCGTAGCCGATAAAGACGATCCCTGCCCGAACCTCGCCGGCGCTTTCGGCGGTTGCCCCGATTCCGATGGCGACGGACTGGCCGACAACCTCGACAAGTGCCCGACCATGGCCGGTACGGCCGGCAGCAACGGTTGCCCGGAAGTGAAAAAAGAAACCAAGGAAAAACTGGCGACGGCCACACAAGCCGTTCAGTTTGAAACGGGTAAGGCCAAGCTGAAATCCTCCTCCTACGCCGTACTCGACGAAATCGTGGAGATCCTCCGCCAGTACCCCGACTACAAACTGGCCATCAGCGGACACACCGACGACGTGGGTGACGAAGACGAAAACCAGGAACTGTCCGAACAGCGCGCCAAAGCCTGCTACGATTACCTGGTCTTCCGGGGCATCAAGCCGGAGCGTATTTTGTACGCCGGTTTCGGGGAATACCGCCCCATCGCCGACAACAAAACCGCCGAGGGCCGCGAACTCAATCGCCGCGTGGAATTTGAATTGCGGGTAGAGTAGGGTTTGTTTCCCGCAGATAACGCGGATTTTATACGCAGATGGCGCAGATTTTCCACATCAGGATGGTCTGCGCCATCTGCGTATAATATCTGCGCCATCTGCGGGGAACAACATCGGCTGAAAAACAAAAACCGGCAATCCTTCACGGACAGCCGGTTTTGCCATACTTCAAAATTGGACGGATTAAACGGATAGGAAACAATCGGTGCGACGAGAACTGAACACCGATCTACTGTTGGGCAATTTTTATTGTAGCGACAAATTTAGGGCCAATACGCGCAGTATTTATTCATCGCCTTCTGCGCCGCCGCGCGTAGGGGCCTTTTTTCGGCGGAAATGCCAGATCGTAGCCTAAACTACCGCTTAAAACGGCAAATCCGGCCACCAATCCGCCCAGCAAAGCCGTAATCAGGATCAATGTCCAGTTGCCCAGACCCTGAAACAACATGCCGATGCGGGCGCTGAGAATACCCTCGTTGGCATGATCGAGCGCAAAGGCCCAGATTCCCCACAACAAAAAACCGGCCAGGAAACCTGCGGCAAATCCGCGAGCGGGTGTATTTCGAATCAGCCAGCCGGCCGCGAGGCCTACCGGCACGAGGCCCCACCACGGGACGCCCCAATGGCTGAGCAATCCGCCGGCCAATACGGCGACAAAGGTCAGAATGAAATTTTTCATGAGCCGTGTGTGAAGGTTTGACGTGCCAGAATACGTGGATTTTGTTCGCCGGATTGCGACAGGAAGACCAGGTCGAAATAATCGCCACGGGCCCAGGCATCGACAAAATTGTCGTAGTACCGGCTGCCGGGATTGCCCGATTGCCCGCCGGGGTACACGCCCAGCGCGCGGATGGGGGCGCCCATTTCAACGATCATTCGCCAGGTGGGGCCGTGGTTGGATGAGATGGCGTTGGGCGAATTGCGCGAGCCGCCGACCGATACGTCGAGCCGGCTAAACGCGTCGAGCATGGCCAGGTGTTTGAGCACAAACCCTTTGAACGTGTGCCATTGCAGCGAATCCGAAGGCATTTTTTCGGCGCGGGCCGCCATTTTATGAAAACCGGCCGTGACAATGTCGCCTGCTTCTTCCCGCCGTGGCGTGCTCAATTCGTCAAAAAACACGCTGGCGCTGTCGGTTTCCAGCAATTCGCAGAACCGCCAGTGCTCTGGGAAAAGGACCGCGGTTTTTTGCCGGCGCAGGTTTTCCATTTCGTCCCAGGTGTGGACATAGGTGGAGTCGAACCACATTTCAAACAGCGAGGGCGCGATTTGGTCGGGCTGGTAGCGGGCGTCCCATTGTTCAAGCGCGCTCAGCCATTTTTTCTCGCTGTCGTTGAGTTGTTCGCGTTTGACCCTGCGGAGCAAGGCGTGCAGGCCGTCGGCTGCGCGCTGGCTGTAATTGTCGAGTTGTATGCTTTTCATGCTGTCGATCGTAATGTCGCGCATGTTTTCCAGTCGTTGGTAAATACGCCGCCCCCGCGAATGGTCGAAATTGCCGATATAATAATACGGATACGTAGGCGGTGTGGAGTGCTGGTTGGCCGAGTAGACGAAGCCCCGCGAGGGGTTGCGCATGGCGGGCAATTGGGAAGCGGGGATGTATCCGGCCCAGTTGTTGGCCCAGGCCGTGCCGTCCTGCACGAAGCGCCCCTGTCCGTTTTGGCGGACGGGGAATTTGCCCTGCACGGTGAGGGCAATTGCGCCGTTGCGGGAGGCGAATGCGACGTTTTGCGACAGCGCTTCGAGGCCAGGGATGGCTTTGCGGTAGTCGTCGTAGTTGCGGGCGCTGCTGATGTTCAGAAATTCGTACAAGCTCTCCGGTTTCATCGGGTCGTGCGCCACGTAGCGGTAGGCGCAATCGTGCAGCGGGTGATCGGGCTGGTCGTACACCACCGGTCCCCAGTCGGTGTACCGCACGGTATCGCGTACAGCGGGCGCGCCTTTTACCCGGATTTCCTCTACCCGCAGTTCGGCTTTGCGGGGCTGTCCGTCGAGCAGGTACGTCGTTTTGCCGCCGTCGGTCCATTGCAGGCGGTACCAGTCGGCCACTTCATGGCTGCAGTTGGTAAAGCCCCAGGCCACGTCGCTGTTGAATCCGATGGCCAGCAGCGGCACGCCGGGCACCACGATGCCGTAGCTGTTGAATTGCGGCGTCTGGATTTGCTGAACGTACCAGACATGCGGCAAACGCAGCGGCAAATGCGTGTCGTTGCACAGGATGGGCGCGCCGGAGCGGGTACGCGAGCCGGCCACGGCCCAGTTGTTCGAGCCGTTGAGGTCGCGGTTGGGGCTGAGTTCGGAGCGCTCCGGCGGCGCGCTGCCGGGGGCGGTCTGGCCGGAAACGGTTTCCTGCCGAACCAGCGGCTGAATATCGGCCCATTGGCCGGTATCGGGGATAATGGGCGTTTGTTTGGCGTTCCAGTTGGGATAGAGGTAATTGAACGTATCCCGGCCGAAGACGGCCAGGCTGTTGGTTGCGGCCAGGTCGTTGTCGCGGTTGTTGAGCGCGTCGATCATATTGGCTACGACGAACAGCGAGCGCTCGGGCGACCAGCGTTCGGGCTCGAAATTCATCAGTTTGTATTCGAGCGGCAGGGTGGCCGGGCTGAGTTGGTCGATATAGGCGTTGACGCCGGCGGCGTAGGCTTCGAGCAGTTGAACGGTACGCGGCGATTCCTGGACCGACTTCCAGTTGCGCTCCACGGCCCAGGGCAGGCCCCGGCGGCGGATCAGGCGGTCGGCTTCGAGCGTGCGGGGGCCGATTACCTCCGATAGCCGGCCGGCCGTCTGGCGGCTCACGATATCCATTTGAAAAAGCCGGTGACTGGCGTGGATGTACCCTTGCACCATGGCCGCGTCGTTGGGGTCGCCTGCGAAGATGTGCGGCACCATCATGTCGTCCCAAACCACCTCCACGGGGCCTTTAAGGGCGGGCAATTTGGCCTGGATCGGTATGGCGTCCGGGGCGTTTGCGGATTCGGCATTTTGCCAGAAGCCGCTGAACGGGCTGAAAAACCGCCCCAGGGCAGGCAAGGTTTTGTCGCCGGCTTTCAAGGGCACGCTGAGCGCCCATACCAGACCGGCAAGCGGGAGAAAAGCAAATAAAAAGCGGATGAGACGCATGGCACAAGCCTGATAACAAAAGGATTGGATGATGGCTTGTCGGGGTTGGCGGCGAAAGGTAGGAGAGTTTTTGATTCAAAGTTGAACCCGCCGGGGCAATCTTTTTATTTGTAAATTAAGTATTAAAAAAGGCTTAATTTGGCATTAAAAGCCGTTGCCCAACAAACAAACGGAGAAATCGCCAAAATTTCCGGGGAAAAATTTGTCGGGAGCCCCAAACTTGTCTTAAAATTGCAGCAAGTAGTTTTTGTGTTTATTTGTTTGGGTTAGAGTCCCCGCCGCAATTGGCGGGGATTTCTATTTATGGGGGTATCAGTCCGCTGCGGAAATAAAAAATGCACGCAGAGACGCAGCGGGCGCAGCAAAAAAACTGCGGCGCGCTTTGCGGCTTTGCGTGCAAAAAAGTGGACTGGTCTTGCGGAATCAGAGGCGGCCCATAGCGCCGGCCAGTGCCGTAAAGACAAAGGGGAAGCCGACCCATACCCATTCCGGTTTCCAGAAAAGGATAGCGAGGGTGGCTACCGTGCTGATGATAAATACGAGCCAATCCCGACCGCGGTTTTGGGTGTATTCTTCGTTCTTTTTCATGTGCGATTCCTTTTTTGATTCTTGCCGGCAAAGGTAAAAACCTTTCCTGCAAACCCTCAACGCTGCCCTGGGAATTTGGAGAAGTTGTTTCTTTGCAGCTTGCAATCCACCACGATTATGATCCAGGTTTTTGTCACAGGCGGCACTTTCGACAAGGAATACAATTACATCACCGGAGAATTGTTCTTCAAAGACACCCACGTCAACGAAATGTTCGAGCGCGGGCGCTGCGAGGTCGATCTCGACGTCAAAACCCTGATGATGATCGATTCGCTCGAAATGCGCGACGAAGACCTGGCGATCATCGTCTATAATTGCCGCAAAACGCCTGCCGACCGCATCCTGCTCACCCACGGCACCGACCGCATGGTGAATACCGCCAAAATGCTTGCCGAAGCGAATATCGCCGGCAAAACCATTGTACTCACCGGCGCCATGATCCCCTATGCTTTCGGCACCTCTTCCGACGGTTTTTTCAACCTGGGCAGCGCCCTCGCTTTCGTGCAGGTGCTCCCGCCGGGCGTGTACGTGGTGATGAACGGCCGCTATTTTCCCTGGGACCGTGTGCGGAAAAACCGCCAGACGGGGACGTTTGAAGAATTGCCTGTAGAGGAATGGCAGGCAGGGGAGGAGGGGCTTTAGTTAATGTGCTAATTTTTTAATGTGCTAATGTGCTAATGGGGGAATGTGCTAATGTGCTAATGAGGCAATGTGCTACTGGGAGGTTTAAAGGCGGGATTCCAAAAAATTTAGCTGGCCGCCAAAAATGATCGCGTACAAGATCGCGGCTACTACAGGGGCCAGCACGCTGACCCCCATGACACCAAAGTAAAGTCGGGGCACTTTCGAGCGTTCAATCCACTCGGCGATCAATGCGATCAGCAGCACAGCAAATACGATAGCGGTCAGGATCAGCGTTAGAAGCGTCGCCAGGTAGTCGTTGAGCAGCCAAAGCGCCAGCCAGACGACGGTTTCCAGCAAAAAAATTTCGAGTAACGAAAGACGGATGTTCAGCATCGGTTACCAACTTGCCCAAAAATAAACAGACTATGCAACTGAGATTCTCCCTGCTGATCTTGCTGGCCCTGGGGATGGCCGGCAGTACGGCGTTCGGCCAGCAATTTACACCGGCCAACAACGAAGAAGAATTCGAACGCCAATATCAGGAACGGATCAAAAAAGACGTGCTGAATGGCGTCTATATTCCCAAAAATCTCGACGATGCCTTCGCGCAGCTCAACAAACTGATCACGCCGGAGTCTAAAGAGAAGATCAAAGCCTTGCCCGAAGACAGCGTGTGCATCGTGCTGCACCGCCGCCTGGGGCAATGGATGATCATGAACTGGGGCTTCTACGAAGGCTCCCGCCTCTCGCATTACCTGCGCTCGGCAGGCATTACGTACCCCGACGATATGGCCGATTTCCTGCTGATCGGTTACCACCGCCACCTCAACGGCAAACCGGTCAACGTGCGCGACCTGGCTATTTATTACAAGGAAAAACGCAAAAAGGAGTTTCAGGAAAAACAAAAGGAGATGCCCGTCATCCACGAAGAAAAACGCAAGCGGCCTAAGGAATAGCCTTTACGCCCTCAATGCTTCGGGTTTGCCGGCGCCTTGCCCGGCGGATTGCCCCAGAAATTCTCCGACTTTTTTGCGCAGTTGATCTCCCTCGATCAAAAAGCCGTCGTGCCCGTACGGCGAATCGATGAGTTCGAGCCGTGCGCCGGGTATGTGCTCGGCCAGAAAGATTTGTTCTTCGATCGGAAACAAAATATCCGACTGTATCCCGATCACCAGCGTTTCCGCCTTTACCAAAGCCAGGGCTTTTTCGGCCCCGCCGCGGCCCCGCCCGACGTTGTGGCTGTCCATACTTTTCGTCAGCGACCAGTACGATTGCGCCGTAAACCGGCGGCTCAGTTTGAGCCCCTGGTATTGCTGGTAGGTGGTGGCCCGGAATCCTTCCAGTTTTTCATCCGGATCGTGCTGCACGCGGTCGTAAGTAGGGTAGTTGCGGTACGAGAGCAAGGCCATGGCCCGCGCGGCCTCCAGACCGGCCCGTCCGGCATCCGGCTGATCCGACCAGAGACTCGAATCGGCGCGCAGGGCCATACGCTGACTTTCATTAAAAGCGATGCCCCAGGGCGAATGACGGGCATTGGTGGCGATAAGGGCTATTTTTTCAAATAATTCGGGGTCGTGCACCGCCCATTCCAGAATCTGTTGTCCGCCCATGCTGCCGCCTACGCCCAGGTGAATACGCCGGATACCGAGTTCCCGTTGCAGGATTTGATGCGAACGCACCATGTCGCGCACCGTAATCAGCGGCCAGTCGCGCCCGTAGGGCCTTCCGTTGTGCGGCTGGATGCTGCCCGGATGGGTGGCGCCGTAGCAGGAACCCAGCATGTTGGCGCAGACGATGAAGTAGCGGCGCGGATCGAACAATTTTCCGGGCCCCACCATACTGTCCCACCATTCGGCGGGGTCGGCATTGGCGGTGAGGGCGTGGGCAATCCAGACCACGTTGTCGCGCTGGCGATTGAGTGTGCCGTACACCGTGTAGGCGATTTCCAGTTCGGGCAATACCGAACCGCATTCGAGGGCAAAGGGCGTGTATGTTTTTAAATATTTCATGTTGCGGATAAAGACAGGATGAATACAGGGAGACGGTATTTCACGCAAAGCCGTAGATTACAGGAGGTTTTTTCTCTGCGTCTCTGCGCCTCTGCGTGCAATATTTTGTCACGCAAAGCCGCAAGGCTAGCAAAGAAGGAAGTACTCCCCCCTCCTTTGCGCGCTTTGCTCCTTTGCGTTCTTCGCGTGAAAATGAAAGTCACGCAAAGCCGTAGGTTACAACAGGCTTTTTCTCTGCGTCTCTGCGCCTCTGCGTGCAATATTTTGTCACGCAAAGCCGCAAGGCCCGCAAAGAAGGAAGTACCCCCCTCCTTTGCGCGCTTTGCTCCTTTGCGTTCTTCGCGTGAAAATGAGTGTCACGCAAGGCCGCGGATTACACGAGGCTTTTTCTCTGCGTCTCTGCGCCTCTGCGTGCAATATTTTTGTCTCGCAGCGCCGCAAAGCCTCTGCGGCGCTGCGTGAAATTTTTCTGCTGAACGATTTACGCCAGTTCGAACGCCGGCACCTGCGCAAATGCCTGTTCGAAATCGGCGATGATATCCTCGATGTGTTCGATGCCCACCGACACGCGCAGCAGGGTAGGAGTGACGCCGCTGGCCAACTGTTCGGCCTCTGTGAGTTGCTGGTGGGTCGTCGCCGAGGGCTGGATAATCAGCGTTTTGGCATCGCCCACATTGGCCAGATGGCTCACCAGTTGCAGCGCATTGACGAAACGCGTGGCATGCTCCTTGTCGCCCTTGACCGTGAACGACAAAACGCCGCCGAAGCCGTTGCGCAGGTATTTTTTCGCCAGTCCGTGATAGGGATTGCTGATGAGTCCCGGATAGCTGACCGATTCAACTTTCGGGTGTTTTTCGAGCCACTGGGCCAGTGCCAGTGCATTGTCGACGGTACGCTGTACGCGCAGGCTCAGCGTTTCGAGCCCTTGCAGCAGCAGGAAAGAGTTGAATGGACTGATGGCGGGGCCGTAGTCGCGCAAGCCTTCCACCCGGGCGCGGATGATAAACTGGATATTGCCGAAGGGGCCGTTCGGGCCGAATACTTCGCTGAATACCAGTCCGTGGTAGCCTTCGGCCGGTTCGCTGAATTGCGGGAATTTGCCGTTGCCCCAATCGAAGTTGCCGCCGTCGACGATCACGCCGCCGATGCTGGTGCCGTGTCCACCGATCCATTTGGTGGCCGAGGCGACTACGATGTTGGCGCCGTGTTCGAGCGGACGGAACAGGTAGCCACCGGCGCCGAAGGTATTGTCGACGATCAGGGGGATGTTGTAGTTGTGGGCCACCTGGGCAATGGCTTCAAAATCGGGGATGTTGAAACGCGGGTTGCCGATCGTTTCGAGGTAAATGGCCTTGGTGCGTGGGTCGATCAGGTTTTCAAAACTCTCCGGGCGGTCGTCTTCGGTGAAACGGGCCTCAATGCCCAGGCGTTTGAATTGGACCTTGAACTGGTTGTAGGTGCCGCCGTACAGGTTGCTGGTGGTGACGAAATTGTCGCCCACACCCAGAATGTTGGTCAGCGCCAGAAACTGCGCCGCTTGGCCGCTGCTCACCGCCAGGGCGGCTACCCCGCCTTCCAAAGCGGCGATGCGTTTTTCAAACACATCGGTGGTGGGGTTCATGATGCGGGTATAAATATTGCCGAACTCTTTGAGCGCGAACAGGTTGGCGCCGTGTTCGGAATCGTTGAACACGTAAGAAGTCGTCTGATAAATCGGCACAGCGCGGCTGTTGGTGGCAGGATCGGGGCTTTGGCCGGCGTGGAGTTGGAGCGTTTCGAAACGAAAATTAGACATAGGTAGTGAGTAGTGATGAGTGAGAAGTGATGAGTGATGAGTATAGGGGGGACTGTGCTGCGGGCGCGTATTGGCCTGAGCATTAGGGTGTTGTGGAGAAAAAGTGGATGGGGAATGCGGAGTTGCCCTTGCGCGGACACCGGGGGAGCTATTGTGCAGAGGTGCACGACTTCAATCCGGCAGACAAAAGTCTGGAGAATCGAAGTTGCTTAGCCGGTGGCGCCGGGCATCAACAACAACAGAACATCATCGGACAACAGGAAGCTGCCGATGTAGTGTGTACAAACTGAAAGAGAATGGAAGATCGGGACTCCGAGTCGGTCCCGGCAAAAGTTTGGATGGATGCGCAGTTGGGCATGGTTGTCGATTTTTATAGTTCCAACTTTGGTTGGCAGGCTTTGGCACCACGCCGTTCGGTAGGTTGCCAGGGCATCACAGAGCCTGTTCTCTCCGCCCTTTCATTATAAAAATCAACACTCGGAGGAGCGTTGATGGGGCAAAGATAATTGGGTTGATTCCGGATTTGCAAGAGACAGCGCATCACTGTACCAGTACTTAACGCTTTCTTAACTTTTGGACCGTATTTTGCTTCGCCTCCCCTTGCACTGACGAAACTTTTTACTTTTGCCGCCGTTTTCAGGCTGCTCCATCAAAACGCGAAAGCCTGCCCAACCGAAATTATGGCGAAAAAACTGCTCATTGTCGAATCTCCCGCGAAAGCGAAAACCATCGAAAAATACCTCGGTGGCGACTTCGCGGTGAAATCATCCTACGGCCACATCCGCGACCTGGAAAAAGGCAACGATCTGGGGGTCGACGTGGAAAACGGTTACAAACCCAACTATGTCGTTCCTGCGGATAAGTACAAGACGGTCAAGGAGTTGAAGGAAGCCGCCAGCCGTTCGGAAGAGGTGTGGCTCGCGACCGACGAAGACCGCGAGGGCGAAGCCATCTCCTGGCACCTGTGTCAGGTTTTGGGCCTCGACGAGCGGACGACCAAGCGTATCGTTTTCCACGAAATCACCAAACCAGCCATCCAGCGCGCCGTACAAAGCCCGCGTATGCTCGACCTCGACGTCGTCAACGCCCAGCAAGCCCGCCGGGTGCTCGACCGCCTCGTCGGCTGGGAATTGTCGGGGCTTTTATGGAAAAAAGTCAAAGGCCAACTCAGCGCCGGCCGCGTTCAGTCGGTCGCCGTCAAGTTGATCGTGGAGCGCGAGCGGGAAATCCAGCAATTCAAAACCACGCCATATTTTAAGGTAACGGCCGATTTCCTCGCCAAAAACAGCCAGGGCAAAACGGTTTCCTTTCGCGCCGAAAGTCCAACCCGATTCGAAAACGGCCCTGATGCCGAATCTTTTTTGAAAAAATGCGTCGGCGCCGGGTTCAAAGTCGACCACATCGAAGTAAAACCCACGCGCCGCCGGCCAGCGCCGCCGTTCACAACCTCCACACTGCAACAGGAGGCCAGCCGCAAACTGGGCATGTCGGTCAACCGCACCATGTCGGTCGCCCAGAGCCTTTACGAGCAGGGTCTGATTACCTACATGCGTACCGACTCAACCAATCTCAGCGAACTGGCCCTGCAATCGATCGGCGCCGAGGTGGTCAAACAATTCGGACCCCGATACCACCACGAACGGCGCTTCAAAACCAAAAACGAATCGGCTCAGGAAGCACACGAGGCCATTCGCCCCACGTATGCCGAAAACCCCTCGGCCGGCAACAACCGCGACGAACAGCGCCTCTACGAACTGATCTGGAAACGAAGCGTCGCCTCTCAAATGGCCGATGCCGAACTCGAAAAAACCACGGTTGATATCGGCATAAGCACCCAGCCCGGTGCCAAACTCGTGGCCGAAGGCGAAGTGCTCAAATTCGACGGCTTTCTGAAACTCTACCTCGAAAGCACCGACGACGAGGAAGAAGAAACGCAGGGCATGCTCCCGCCGCTCTCCGTGGGCCAGGCGCTCGACCTCGATGCGATGACCGCCACCGAGCGGTATACCCGTCCGCCGGCCCGTTACACCGAAGCCGGTTTGGTCAAAAAACTGGAAGAACTCGGCATCGGTCGCCCTTCCACCTATGCGCCCACCATCACCAAAATCATGGAAGCCAACCGCGGTTATGTGGTGCGCGACAGCCGGCCGGGCGAAGAACGCATCTTCCAGATTCTGACCCTCAAAAACAACGAGATCAAAAAAACATCGGGCAAGGAGATCACCGGCGCTACCAAAAACGTGCTCTATCCCTCAGATATGGGTATGATCGTAAGCGATTTTCTCGATCAACATTTCCGCCAGATCATGGACTACGGCTTTACCGCCGGCATCGAAAAGCGCTTCGACGACATCGCCGAAGGCAAACTCGACTGGGCCAAAATGATCGACGGCTTTTACCGGCCTTTCCACCAGACCGTCGAAAAAACGCTGAAGGAAGCCGATCGCGCCAGCGGCGAACGTATCCTCGGTACCGACCCCGAAACCGGCCGAACCGTACTCGTGCGCATGAGCAGCCTGGGCAAACCCGTTGTGCAAATCGGCTCGGGTGAAGAGTTGGACAAAAAAGAAAAACCGCGCTACGCCAACCTCAAACCCGGCCAGACCCTCGAAACCGTCACCCTCGAAGAAGCCCTGGCCAGCTTCGCTCTGCCCAAAACGCTGGGCGATTACGAAGGCCAGGAGGTGTCGGTGGGCGCCGGCCGCTTCGGCCCCTACGTCAAATTCGGCGACACCTTCATCTCCCTGCCCAAGGGAGAAGACCCCTTCGACGTGACGCTCGAACGCGCCGTGCAACTCATTCAGGCGCGCCAGGAAGCCGACAAGCCGCTCGGATATTTTGAAAATCAGCCGATTACGAAAGGCAAGGGCCGCTTCGGACCTTTCGTCAAATGGACCGACCTGTTTGTCAACATCCCCGCCCGCTACAATTTCGACCGCCTGACGGAAAAAGAAGCCATCGAACTCATTCAGGCTAAAATTGAAAAAGAAGCCAACCGCTACATCCAGCACTGGCCCGAAGAAAACATCAGCATTGAAAACGGCCGCTGGGGCCCGGTGATCAAATTCGGCAAAAATTTCATCCAGTTGCCGCGCGTCGACGGCGCAAAGATGACCGCCGACCAGGCCCGCTCGCTCGAACTGGCCGATGTGAAAAAAGTGATCGAAACAGAGATCCCCGGCGCATTTGACAAGAAAAAAGCGCCGGCCAAAGGCAAGAAAGCATAAAAGAAAGGGGTATTATCGCGTCAAAAAACAAGATGAAATCCCTGCTTCCTTTCCCTTTGCTTTTGCTGATGCCGGCCTGCATGACCCTGTCGAACGATACGGGTTTTAACAGTTCCGATGTGCCTGTGGCGGTCGAGCTGGTTTCGGTCAATTTCACCGCCGACAAGATGAACGTGTTTTACATCGGCGTGGATAACCCCGTCAGCGTGTACGTACCCGGTGTCCGGTCCGATAAGGTTGAATTATCCATCGAAAACGGGACTTTTATCAAGTCTCGGGCTAGTCACTACGTTATTAACGTTAGCAATCCGGGCGAAGTCAAGGTGACGGTAAAGGCTTCCGATGAGAATTCAGATATCAAATCAACCTTTCTCTTCCGCGCCAAACGTATCCCCGACCCGGTTCCGGCGCTCGACTGGCACTCACAATACAGCTACACCGCCGGGGAATTCCGCCAGAAACAAGGCTTGCTCATGAAACTAAAAGATTTTGATTTTGAAGCCAAATGCCTGACGGTTGGCTATACCCTCACTCGTATTTCGCAAAATGGCGAACGGCAAACAGCCTTAAACGAGGGCGCAAGATATGGCGAGGCGGCGCAAGCCCTGGTGGATCAGGCCGAAAGCGGCGATGCATTTATTTTCAGTGAAATCAAGACCTTGTGCCCGGGCGATACTACGGTACGCCAACTGAACAACGTCGCTTATTTTATCCAGTAAACAACGTTTCCCACATGCGGAAAATCCTTCTTCTGGCGATTTTGATCGCCGGCATCGGAATCAATACCCGGGCGCAAAATGATGGCGCCTACCGTCAAACCATTCTCTTTTC
>JAEUUU010000123.1 GCA_016787345.1 Saprospiraceae bacterium
CAGCCAGGTGAACGACTGGCTTTGGTCGTGGATGTGCATTTTTTGCAGGGGGGCGGCAAGACCGATGCCGACCCTTTTGCCATTGTCGGTCGTGGTGAGCGCGGCGCCGTCCGTCCAGCCGCTGCTGCTGCCGCCGGGCAAAGTCACCGTGCCGCCGCCGTTGGAGAGCGTGAGCTGGCTGCCGTTGAGGGTAAGTTGCTGGAGCTCGTTGCCGGGGTTGTTGTCGGCATCGCCCGTGTTGGTGATGGTATTGTTGTTGATAGAAATACCGTTGCCGGCCGTGTATGAGCCGGCGGGGCCTTGCGGACCTTGCGCACCCATCGGGCCGGTGGGTCCTTGCGGTCCGGCTGGGCCCTGCGGACCGGCAGGACCTTCGGGACCTTGCGGACCGGGCGTACCGCCGTTGGCCGCGAAAAGCGCATATGGCACGCTCAGCAATTCACTGCTGCCGACAATGTTGTAGTTTGTACCACCCGAGGGGTCGGTTTCCGTCTTGATAAAGTATGGCCCGTTGGACCAGTCAATAGTACCGAAATTGCCGAACAGGGGCGTACCGCCGCCGATGGCCAAACTGGCCAGGCCGTTGGCATTGGTCGTCGTCGTGTGGGTTTCGACGTACACGGAGGCGCCGAACAGCGACCCCTGAATAATACTGATCCGGATACCCACCGGGTTGTTGGCGACCAGGGCGCCATTGCCGTCGCGCACGACGCTTTGATAACTCATACGGCCGGGGGCCTGGGCAAAAACAGCCGCGGCGAACAACACGAAAGCCGTAAACAGGAAGAATTTGATTTTCATGGTTTAATGGTTTTTAATGATTTGAAAAGATTGGATAGCGCCCCGATCGTTCGAGACGGTTAAAAAATAAACGGCCGCGGGCAGCCCGGCCATCGGGATGCGGGTTTCGGCGTCGCTCGTTTGTTGCTGAAACAGCAGGCGGCCGCCGGCATCGCAAAGACTTACCGACAAGGCGCCCCACAGCGCCGGATCGGCCGAGAGCAACACATCGGTCGCCGTCGGGTTGGGCCGCACGGCGCATTGCAGGCGCAGGCCGGGAGCCGAGCTTGCCCCCACCGAAAAAATCTCGTAAGGCTGCTGAACGCCTTGAATGACCGAACCGCCTGCCTGATCGACGGCGGTAAACACCGCCTGCCCGACCGTGTAACTGGCCGAACCGCCGCCGCCGGTCGCATCACCGCCTGCCGTATGCACCGACGATTGCGCGAAAGCGCCCGTCAGGCGCAGTGACAGCAGGCAGAGGAACATGATTTTAAAGACTGTACTTTGCATGGTACTGCTTTGGAATTGGGTGAAAGAAGATGGGTAATTTGTACAGGAAAACTGCCGAATCGCCCATTAGCATCGAGCGACTGCCAGGGCAGGGCAAAAAAAGGGGAGCGGGCCGGTCGGGAAGAAATATTCGGTTGGAAATGCTCTGGAAATCTAAATTGATACGCGACAGGTAGAACGACCGACAACAGGGAGGCACAGCGTTTTAGTCCGGTCAGAACACTGTGCCTCCCCGCTGGCAAGTATGCAGGATCAGTTAATCCGGCAGTTGAAATGCCTGTTTCACCGCCTCGTAGTCGTTCCAGTCCAGATTAGGGTGGCGGACCAGGCCGTCGGCGGTAGCGGCGACGACACGAAATGTATACGTATTGTCCTGGAGTAGGCCAGTGGTGTTATGGTATAAATAAATGCTGTATGAATCTACAACGTAAGTGTAGGAGTGCGAGTTAATGGAATAAGGCCAGGCTACCCAACTGCTGCCTAATGGGTCTCTGGCATATACCATAATCATCCCGTTATTGACAACATCTGGTGTAAGAAACGGGATGCCTAGTATTGATGCATAGGACCAATAAGCACTTTGCTGTATCCATTCACTTTCATAGACCGTGTAAGTAAAAGATGAGATGTTGGCATTGCCGTCTTGGCCGGGCGCTCCCGGTGCTCCCGGCGCTCCCGGTGCGCCGTCTTCGCCTTTACAGGAATCGCAGGACAGGAATGCCGTAAGGCATAAGAGCAGGAGGAGAGAAAATAAATTTTTCATGGTTTAACATTTTTTGGTTGAATGAATAACAGGAGCAGTTCGCGCCATCAGGCACGTTGTTTTGAGAACCGTCGCATACGGGGGGCTGGCAGACTGACGGAGTCATTCTGCAAGAGGTAAATATTGTTTCGGGCAATGGACAGAAAATATCCCCTACCGTCGCAGGTATTTCCGGATCGCCTCGGTGCGGTTATTTACCTGTAGTTTGTGGTAGATGTTGTGGGCATGAATCTTGACCGTCCCTTCCGAGATAGTCCGCGTGGGGTCGTTTTCGTTGGGCAAGCGGTCGGCGATTTCTTTGTACAGGTAACCTTTGGCGAGCAGGTCGAGCACGGCGCGCTCGCGGGGGCTGAGTTGTTGTACCTGCACGAGTTCGGTTGGCTGCTGATGAAAGCTGGCGATCACCTTTGTGGCGATTCCTGCGCTCATCGGCGCGCCGCCGCGCTGGAATTCGTCGAGCAGTTCGATCATTTTTTTGGGGATGTCGCTTTTTTGGAGATACGCGCCCGCGCCCACTTTTAGCGCCTCGAACACACGATCGTCGTCGGGCTGTCCGGTAATGACCATAAACTTGAGCTCGGGGCTGACTATTTTCAGCCGCAACATGCACTCGATACCATTGATGTCGGACAGTTCGAGCCCCAGGTCCATGATCACGATGTCGGGTGCGGCTTTCGGGATGTGCGCCAGGGCGTCTTCGGCGGTTTGATGCCGCCCGATGCACTGGTAGCGCGGGGCCTCGCTCAACTCGGCGAGCAGCCATTCCTGAAATTCGGGATCATCTTCCACGATGCTGATTCGGACGGGTTCCATGAGTGCTTTGGGCGTTTTGCTTTTGTCCATACAAAGGTGAGGCGCGCGGAAAAAAACGGCAATAGAACTTTGGTTTACCCCCCTTATCCGGCCGATAATCCGGATGCCAGCGGCGCCCGGATTTCCACTATTGTGCCTCCTTCGGCCCGTCGTCGCCACCCGATGCTTCCCCCGATACTCTCCATACGCCGGCCCGTACTGCGCAGCCCCTTGCCTTTGCCGGCGGCTTCGCGCGCGTCGAAGCCCCGGCCATTGTCGTGCAATTCGAGGCCCAACACCCCTCCTTCTATCCGCGCAAAGAGCCAAATATCCGTGGCCCCGGCGTGTTTGACGGCATTGTGCAGGCACTCTTTAAGGGTGAGCAACACATTGTGGCGATACTGTCCGCCAAGCGGAATGTCGGGGATATCATCGGGCAGGTCGATGTGTGCGGCCAGGCCGTTGTCGTCCAGAAACTGGCGGGCGTACTGACGCAGGTAAGCCAGCAAGCTTTCAAGGGTGTCGTTCTGTGTGTCCATCGCCCAGACGATAGCGCGCAGGTTGCCCACCAGATCGATCGCGATCTGCGAGACGCGGACCAGCACGGCGCGGGTATCGTTGTGCGATGGCATCTTTTGGGCGCGTTCACTGGCCAGCCGGATGGTAGACAGGCCGCCGCCGAGTTCGTCGTGCATTTCCGCGGCAATGCGGTCGCGCTCGCGCTGGAGGGTGAGGGTGTTGGCCAGGAGGAGTTCGTTTCGTTCGGCCTCGCGCAGTTTTTTTTCCAGGGCAAGTTGCTGGGCGCGCAGGCGGAAGCGGTAGTAAAAAGCAGTGGCAAAGCCCACGGCGCCCAGTGCGAGTGTCCCCCCCAGCAGCCTGAACCAGCCGGTCTGGTAAAAAGCCGGATGGATGACGATGTCGAGCCGGGTCGGGCGCTCGCTCCAGGGGCTGTTGGGTAATCGGGCGCGCACCCAAAACGTGTAGTGGCCGGGCTGTACGTTGGTAAAAGCCGCCGTGCGACTCGTTGAAGGCTGGGACCAATCGGACCGAAAACCCTCCAGGCGGTACGAGAACTGAATTGAATCAGCATTGAAATAGCTGATCGCGGTAAAGTCTATGTCGAAAAAATTCTCAAAATGCTGCAGATGAACAACCTTTTTAAATACAAGCGCAGTGTCGAGCGCCAGTGGAGTGCCCAACACGGTGATGCTTTCGAGCAATAAGCTGGGTGGATGATCCTCTAAAATCAGGGTGCGCGGATCGAACCAGTGGAGGTTCTGACGGCGCTCGCGTTTCAAGCCGGCCGTAAACAAAATACGCCCGTCGGGTGCTTGTTCGAAGATGCGTTCACTACAGTCGGGCTCATCAAGCCCCCAGCGTTCGTCGAGCATGAAAGCATTGCCGCTTGTGGGGTCTATCCGGGCCAGCCCATTGGTAGTCGCCACCCAGACGATTCCGTCGCGGTCGGTCAGGCAGTGCCAGAAAGCGACGGCCCGAAGGGGGCCAAAGGGGGCATCGTACCGTTTCAGAATGTGCAGCGAATCAGCGGAAATGCGGGCTTTGGCCATGCCTTTCCGGTGGCAGGCGATCCATAAGTCGCCATTGTGGTCGAGCGCCGGCGTTACCGGATAGACCTCTCCCAGGATGCGCATGTCGGGTGGCAGCCAGTAATGCTTCCATTGGTCCGTTCTTCTGTTCCACGAAACAATGCCCGTTTTGACGCCAAAAAACACGACCCCGTCGGGCGAAAAACAAGGGCGATTAAAGGTTTGGCCCGGTATCTTATCCAAAGGCAAATCCTGCCAGATGAAGCGGCGAAAGAGGTTTTTTTCAAGATTGAAAAAGAACAGGTAATCGCGGTCAGCAACATAAAAGTTGCCCTCCTCGTCTTGCTCGATTGTTCGCAAATAACAATCCTGGATACCCAAAGCATCCAGCCTGGGGTGATGAAAGCGCCTGATTTTCCGACTTTGGGGATCGTAACGAAAGAGACCGATATGAATCAACCATATCCTGTTTTGCCGGTCGATCAGAATACGGCTGAATCCGTCGTCGCCCGCCCGATCCAGTCTGACTTTTTGTGGATAATGGACAAAAAATGCATCCCGGGTTTCCGGTTTCAATACCGTGAGGTGCTGTGGTGAACGATTGACGGCTATGATTTGATTGTCCGGCGGATAATACGCTGCGTCCCAAACGTCGCCGTAGTCGTGCCAATCACCCCAAGCGTTCTGGTAGTTGTACTTTAGATGGTGAAAAAGATTGAACCTTTCATTAAAATGATAGAGGCCGTTGGACGTGCCTATCCAGAATCCGCCATCGCGGTCTTTCATCATCGCCCAGATTTCGCCGCTCACATTGGCCAACGACAATTGTTCTGTTTGACTCCGGTTTTCGGTGTTGAGCCGGATAAGGCTTTGATGACCGGGGATCAGTACTTCGTTTTCCGAAACCGCGCTGAGGCATACCATGCCGTACGCCAAATTGGTTAGGGATGCAGGCCGGATGATTTTTTCGACGCGGCGAGTACGGGGATCAATACGAATTAAGCCAAAATCGTGTCCCATTAACCACAATGCCCCATTAGGCGATTGAAAAATTTGGTGGAACCGGTAATAGCCCTCTCCATACAAATTGCCTATCGTCAAGCCGGGGTCGATGAATTGCCTTATTTTTTTGTCAAAATACATCACATTATCCCAGCCAGCCAGAATGAAACGGTTTTTATCCGACCGGTCGACCACCATGGAGAGCGTGGTATGGGACTCTCGGCCAAATTTTTTTTCAGGCCATTCGTAGTTGGTGAAGACCCAGGTCTTCCTGTCGAGCGCGCAAAGCGTATGTGGAGGGTCATTAGAGCCGATACCGGCCCAGATGGTCTGGTCATCCACATATATCCAGCTGATGCTGACGGGGGTTTGTAGCGAGTCGGGGCCATCCTGATTGAATTGACGGATACGATCGCTGCGGGGGTCGTAGCAGTTGAGCCCCCCCGAGGTGCCGATCCAGACCAGGCCCTCTTTGTCTACATAAATACAATTGATATTGGAACTGTTCAGCCCATAGGGGCTGCCAATATGTTTATAAAAGTTGCGAAAACGAAGGCCGTCGAATCGACTTAGTCCACCCTCGCCACCTACCCAAAGATAGCCCATCGAGTCTTGTGCAATGCAGGTGATATGGCGCGAAGCCAGGCCGTCGGCGGTGTTGAAATGCTCGAACCGAGGTGTGTCAAACAGGCAAACGGGGCGGTCGGCGCGCTGGGCCTGGGCGCCCGGCGCTAAGACAAAGAAGAAAAAAAAGAGGGCGACGACCCGAATAAGTTGCGGCGTTTTTTGGAACATCTGGGGGAATTTTGATCGCCGAGGCCAAAAATGGGACATTCAGTGCAAGACTCCAAATTTTTTCTGAACGCAGGGAAGTGAAACTGCCGCCGATGCCAGTTCCCGTAGCGCCGCTGTAGCGCCGACCTCCAGGTCGGCGAGTCTGAGAGCAGCAATAACCCGCGATTATCAGCCATACCCTCAAAAGGGAATGCACCGTTTAACGATGGCGGCATTGGCTGATGATCGCGGGTTATTTCTTTTCCTTACATCGCCGACCTGGAGGTCGGCGCTACAGTGGCGAGTCTGAGAGCAGCAATAACCCGCGATTATCCTGAGCGTTCGGGGCGGTATCCTGCTCAAGAGCCTATCGTGGCGTTGGCTAATAATCGCGGTACATTTCTTCTCTCAGACTCGCCGACCTGGAGGTCGGCGCTACAGTGACTTTTTACAAAATCGCGTTCAGACAAAAGGAAGAATGTCCGGATTATGTTATTTTTCGGTCAGGCAGCGCGTAACAGTATTGTCCCGCGCCCGCCACGACGCTACTCTTCGTACACCTTTACAATACCCGTTTATGCCTTTCAATCTGTTCATTTCCACAGGCTTAGCAGCCTTTTTTCTCCTTTTTTCCAGCCAGGTTTCGGGGCAAAACTGTCCGCCTTACACCTTCAACATAACCACAACCGATTGCTTTTGCCCAGGCGAACCGGTAACACTCACCGTAGAGGGCCCATCGGGTAATTTTTCCTATTACTGGACCAACGGACAAACGGGCAACCCCGCGACGTTTTATTTCCCGCCTTCGCCGACTTACGGAGATATGAACGTCAACGTATTGGATGAAAGCACCGGCTGCGTGTATTTCGCCCCGTACAAATACGGCATGTTTTGCATCGACCTGGTACTGGATTCCAACGGCCCCAAATGTGAGGGACAGGCTACTACGCTGACGGCAACGGCCACCGTGGTCAACAATGGCAGTGCCTTCAATCCGAATTTTTACTGGTCGACCGGCGCTACGGGTTCAACGACAACCGTCACAACTGCCGGAGAATATGAAGTCTATTTTGCCGCCACTCACCCCAATTGGGTGGGCGGTTGTTACGATACGTCCTCGATCACGATCAGTACCATACCGGCGCCCCAACCGGTCATCGAAGGCCCGGAAACCGTCTGCGAAGGTAATTCGATCGACCTGATTGCTTTTGGCGGTCCGTTCGTCACGCACAGCTGGAACCCGGGCGCAAGCGATACCGATTTGTTGACGGTCACGGAGCCGGGTAATTATTCCGTTACCGTGACCAATGAATACGGCTGTAAAGGAACTGCCAGTCATACGGTCACCGGCCTGCCGGGTACGCAGGCGGTGATTATCGGTCCTTCGCAAATCACGTGCCTCGATACGGCCGTTTCACTTAAAGTACTCGGTGTGCACGATCAGATCGAGTGGAGCAACGGCGCCAATACTTCCTCGATCTGGGTGAATGCCGGCGGTGAATATTCGGTTACGGTAACCAATGCCTATGGTTGTACAGCCGACGACTTTCATGTGCTTGGGGCGCAACCCATGATTCCGCCCCAGATTACCGGCCCCTCGGGCATTCCCTGCCCTGGCGACACGGTACAATTACAGGTGATCGGTACCTATCAGTCGTATGTTTGGTCCAATGGCGCAAACTCGGCTGCAACCAAAGTTGCTCAGGGGGGCACGTATGTTGTGACGGTAACCAATGCCCTGGGGTGTACCGCTACCACCAGTTACAGCCTGGGAATGGGCGTTTCGCCGTCACCCGGCATTTCGCCGCCTGCTTGTAGTGGTAATGCCTTGCAAATGACTGCATTGGGCGGCCCATTTGCCCATTATAAATGGTCTAATAGCGATACCGCCAGCCAGACCACAGCTTTGCAACCGGGTATCTATACATTGACGGTGACCAATACAGCTGGCTGTACGGCCACGGCCGTAGCGATGGTCGACGGCGCTTTGTTTGCACAACCCCTTATCAATGCCTCCCCTTACACCTGCAACGGAGTCGTTCAACTTGCCGCTCCCGCTGGTTTTCAGCATTACCAATGGTCGAACGGCGATACATTGGGTAGCACCACGGCCACGAGCAGCGGATTGTATAGCCTTGTTACAACCAACACGGCAGGCTGCACGGCATCGGCACAGTTAATGGTCACTGTACCGCCGATCCCAAACACAGTGTTGACCGGCGGCGGCACTTTTTGTCAAATCGATCCTGTTACGTTGGCTGCGGATGCGGGTTTTGTCGCTTACCAATGGTCTTCGGGGCAGGTCAACGTGCAGGCCATTTCTCCCGGCCAACCAGGCGCTTATGCCGTCACGGTGACCGATGCCTACGGTTGCACAGCCAGCGCCGCAACCACGGTCGATTTATTCCCCATTCCATTTGTTCAAATCAATGGCGCGACAGCCTTTTGCCCTGGGGCTACATCCGAATTACAGGCCTCGCCCGGCTTTATTTCGTACAACTGGAGTAACGGCGCAAACGACGATAGCATCATTCTTGGTCAAAGCGAAATCATCTCGCTGACCGTAACGGATGCGAATGGTTGTCTGGCGACAAACACCGTTTCCGTGATCGAATACCCTGCCCCGCAAGTGCAGATTACCGGCCCCGCATCAATTTGCAATGGCAGCTCGGCCAGCCTGAACGTATCCGGCAACTTTTCCTTCTACGAATGGTCGACAGGCGCCCAGACGCCGGGTATCAGCGCCGTACAGGGCGGCATTTACGCGGTTACCGCAACTGATTCGAACGGCTGCCGCGACACGGCTTATTTTACCCTGAGTACCGGCGCTCAATTGACTCCTACCATCGCCATACAAACCAACTGGTGCCAGTCGTCCGTAAACCTTGATGCAGGCGACAGCTATGCGAATTACCAGTGGTCGGGCGGGCAAACAGCATCAGAAATTACAGTCGACACATCTGGCATTTATGAATTGTGGGTCAGCGATGCTGCCGGATGCAGCGGCACTGCACAGGTAAATATCAGTGTGCCTGTACCGCCCCTCCTCGGCCTCAACGGGCCTGCCTCTGTTTGCCCCGGAAGCGGTGCGACCTTGCAGGCAAGCACCGGTTTTGTTCAGTATAACTGGCCCGACGGACCGGGCAACGCCGCCTGGCAGGCGCCTCACAGCGGAACGTATGCCCTTACAGCCACCGATGCCTACGGTTGCACGGCCACAGCCTCATTTACTATCACCGACTTTACGCCCCCCGAACCGGTCATAACCGGGCCGACAGCCATTTGCGGCGGCGCCAGTGCCGAACTTAATGCCGGGCAGGGTTTTAGCGAATATGAATGGTCGACCGGCGCTGCCACGTCAAACATACTGGTCAATTTGCCCGCATGGTATGGCCTTACGGTGACCGATGCCAACGGTTGCACCGGTACGGCAAGTCATGTTTTGGGAATTGGAAACCTGCCGTCGCCTGTCCTCGATGTGGTTATCGAACCTTGTGGCGGTTTGGCGCTGCTCGACGGAGGCGCCGGTTATGCGGCCTACGAATGGTCGAACGGCGCTCAAACGTCCGCTACTTCGGTTACCCTCAGTGGCCAATTCAACCTTACCGTCACCAACGACATGGGATGTACCGCGGTCGGCACTGCCCTTGTCGATATTCCGCAAACGCCGGCTGTCAGCATCCTCGGGCCGGGCAATATTTGTCCCGAGGCCAGTGCATTGTTGCAGGCTTCCCCAGGTTTTGAAAATTACCTCTGGTCGGGCGGCGCGACAGGCCTGGCCGTGACGATCGATCAGGGCGGAGGGTATGCCCTGACAGCCACCGACGCCAACGGTTGCACGGCAACAGCCAACTTTATAGTACAGGAATGGGACGCCCCGGCGCCGCAGATTGCCGGATTGTCCGGTATTTGTGCAGGAGAAACGGCCGTTTTATCTGTCACGCCGGAATTCAGTCACTACTACTGGCCCGACGGAAGTACCTCGTCGTCGTTTGTTGTATCATCGGGCGGCGCGTATTCGGTAACGGTGACCGATCTGCACGGCTGTACCGGCGCCGCGGCATTTGACTTTGTCGAGTATCCTTTGCCCGCCCCGTCTGTTGCGGCGCAGCCATATGCCTGCAACGCCATCATTACTCTTCTGGCCGATCCCGGATACACTGTTTATCAATGGTCCGAGGGGTCTTCGGGGCCGGTTATAGAAGTCGCGACCAACGGCGATTATGCGCTGACGGTAACCGACGACAATAATTGCAAGGCTACGATCACCGTGCCGGTTGTTGTACCGCCGCCGCCGATGGTAGAGATTACCGGTACGCCCGTAATCTGCGAAGGTGTTTCCGCTGAGTTGCATGCAACAGCGGGTTTGGCTTTTTATGAATGGACGAACGGACAAACCGGGTCGGGTATCTCCGCGACCCAGGAAGGCGTTTACGGCGTTACGGCTACCGATGCCTGGGGATGTTCGGTCAGCAGCGCGTTCAGTCTTTCCGTGCATTCGCCGGACTATTTTTTAACGGAAAAATGGTCCTGTTTTGCCCGGGATACCGGCGTGGTAGCCCAGTTTTTGCACAATCAATACGGTTGCGACAGCACCATTGTCGTTATCACGCGACTTTCGCCGCCCATGTTGATAGATGTGGTGGCGAACAGCGATTACAACGGTTCGGCCGTGTCGTGCGCAGGGGCGTCCGATGGTTCGGCGCAGGCGCTTGTCAATGGCGGTACGGCGCCCTTGTCGTACCAATGGAGCAACGGCGCCACGAACGCCAGCCTGGACGGTCTGCCACCGGGCGGCCTGGGCCTGACAATCACCGATGCCGCCGGTTGTTCGAAAACCGTGGGGCTGCTGCTGACCGCCCCACCTGCGCCATCCGTTGCTGTGACGGCGACCGGGGCGCCTTGTTTTGGTGTTGGCAGTATCGAGTTAAGCCAGTTTTACGGCGCCGGCGCTCCCTATCAGGTTGATCTCGCCGGGCAGTCGACCCTCAGCCAGGGAGAAAGCCTGTTGTTTGACCAGCTTCAAGCGGGCGATTATCCGCTCGTGGTCACCGACGCCAACGGATGCGTTTATTCCTCATTAATTGCCCTGCCTGCACCGACGCCGGTCGCGCAGGAATTCCGCGACACCTTTCTGGTCGATCCGGGAACCCTGCTTACCCTCGAAGCGCCTGCCGGCTTTCCCGCGCAGGACTGGCAATGGACGCCCGCGGCGGGTTTGTCGTGCTTCGATTGCCCCGTCGCGACGCTGCTGGCCGCCGAAGAAGTTGTGATCGAAGCGGTGCAAACCGACGTCAACGGATGCAGTGCAATGGGAGTCTACGTCATTCGCCTGCGGGAATCGGAAATCGACCGGCCGGATATTTATATCCCGAACGCCATACGGCCCGGATCGGCCGACAACGGCGTTTTTACCGTCTTTTCCGATCAGCAAATCCTCAACATCCGCATCATGCAGGTATACGATCGCTGGGGTGAGTTGGTAGCCGACTTTCGCGACCTGGCGCCCAACGGGCCGGCTGGCTGGACGGGCGATTTTCGTGGAAATGCCTGTTCGCCGGGTGTGTACGGGTATTATATCGAACTGGACATGGCCGACGGGTCGGTGAAGCGATTGAAGGGCGGAGTGACGCTGGTGCGGTGAAAACCAAAACCAGTCCCCTATTTTTAGCGTTTTAAGCTATACGAATAGCCTACTTTTGCCCAAAATCACAAAACCAACCGCCATGGCAGCGATACGCAACGAAGAAGAACTCATCCGGCAAGTCCTCAATATCTTTTCTGGCCACCTCGAACGCGGCGGCTTGCGGCGCACGCCGGAGCGTTTTGCCATCCTGGAGGAAATCTACCGCCGAAACGACCACTTCGACGCAGAAGCGCTGTACATCCACATGAAAAACCGGAACTACCGGGTGAGCCGCGCCACGGTGTACAACACGCTCGAACTGCTGGTATCCTGCGATCTGGTCAAAAAACACCAGTTTGGCAAAAACCTGGCACAATACGAGAAATCGTTCGGGTATAAACAGCACGACCACGCCATTTGTGGCAATTGTGGTAAAGTGGTGGAGTTTTGCGACCCGCGCGTGCAACAAATCAAAGACATGGTGGGCGAATTGCTCAATTTCCAGATCACCCACCACTCGCTCAATCTCTATGGCATCTGCGGCAATTGCCGCAAGGAAATTGAAATGGGTATCGTCCGCAATCCGGCCAAAGTGGCGGTCGAAGACGAGCCGGGCTGGGGCGATTGAACGAATAGCTTATACCCAAACGCCAAGGCCGCGGAGAGCATCGTTTCTCCGCGGCCTTGGCATATTTACAACAAGCAACTGGCAGCCTTATTCAATCTCCGTGATCTTCAACATATTCGTGCTCAGTCGTTTGTCGATGGGCATGGAACCGGTGTTGATGATAAAGTCGCCGGGCTTGATCGATTCATTGTTTTTGAGAATTTCCACGCAGTCCTCGATCGTCTCGTCGGTAGAAGAGAAACGGTTGTAGTAGAAGCATTGCACGCCCCAAAGCAGGTTGAGCGAAGCCAGCATGCTGGGATTGTGGCTGAAGATAAAAATGTTCGATTTGGGCCGGAAACTGCTCACTTTAAAGGCCGTATAGCCCGAAACCGTATGGCCGACGATACCGTTGGCCTGGATTTCTTCGGCCACGCGGCAGGCGTTGAAGCAAATTACGTCGGAATGGAACATCTTGAATTTTGACGACGGATACGGCCGCCGGGCCTCGATCTGGGGCCAATAGTTTTTTTCAGCCTCTTCGATGATTTTCGACATGTATTGAATCACCAGCGGCGGGTGTTTGCCCACGGAGGTTTCGCCGCTCAGCATCACGGCATCGGCGCCGTCGAGCACGGCATTGGCCACGTCGGTGACTTCTGCGCGGGTCGGGAAGGGGTTGGTAATCATGCTGTCCATCATCTGTGTGGCTACAATCACCGGGCGGGCATATTGCATGCAGAGATGGATAATGTCTTTTTGGGTATTGGGCAGTTGTTCGATCGGCATTTCCACGCCGAGGTCGCCGCGCGCCACCATGATGCCGTTGCAGGCGCGGATGATATCCCGGATATTTTTGACGGCTTCGGGCTTCTCAATTTTTGCCATCATTTTGGCCGGGTGGCCGGTGGCTTCGAGGGCTTTGCGCAGGTCGGCCATGTCTTCGGGACGGCGCACAAAGGAAAGGGCGATCCAGTTGACGGGCTGGGTGAGGATAAAATCGAGGTCTTCGCGGTCTTTTTCGGTCAGCGAGGGCAGTTTGACGTTTGTATCGGGCAGGTTAACGCCTTTATTGCTGCTGAGTACACCGCCATGCAGGCAGACCAGGCGCACGGTGTCTTTTTTATTGGTTTCGAGCACCTCGAACACCAGTTTGCCGTCGTCCATCATGATACGTTCGCCGACTTCGCAATCGGCGGCGAATTCGGGGTACGACATGTAAATTTTGTCTTTGGTACCCTCTACTTCTTCATTGACGATCGTGATGATGTCACCCTGGGCGAGCGGCAGCGCATTGTTTTCAATCTTGCCCACGCGCAATTTCGGCCCTTGAAGGTCGGCCAGAATACCGATGTGCAGATGGTATTCGTGGTTGATGGCGGTGATATGTTCGATAACTGACAGGTGATCGGCGTGGGTACCGTGGCTGAAATTGAGCCGGAAGACGTCGACGCCTGCGCGGACCAGGTCCAGCAGTTTGTCGTAAGAATTACAGGCGGGGCCTACGGTGGCCACTATTTTGGTGCGTTGAGTACCGGGCTTGCGCATGGCGGGTTTATTTTTAACGAGCAACTCGGCGGCTTCGGCTTGTGTCATGTCACGCAGATGGTTTAAGTGTAAATTTTACAACAAGATAGCGAGACAAAAATAGTGCCCTCTTGTTTAAACCATCCGACAAAAAGTACATGAAATTTGAGTAAATTCGACCAAATGTCGTGCAACAGACTAGTTCGCTGCCTCTTTACTTTCAAGACCAAAACCCACTAAGTGTATTTTTTACAAAAAAGGTAAAAGAATCATGGGTCAAGGTACCGCAAATTTTCCGCGACAAAAATTTTTTTAAACGTTCGGAGAGTTGTTCCTTTGCCCCTCGAAAAATCGCATTTTTTCCCACTAAAGTTTAAAGAAAATGGCAACAGTAGCCGAACGCGTTAAAAAAATCATTGTTGACAAACTGGGAGTTGACGAATCGGAAGTCGTCGCAGAAGCCAACTTCATCCAGGATCTTGGCGCCGACTCGCTCGACACCGTGGAGCTCATCATGGAATTCGAAAAGGAATTCGAGGTCTCCATCCCGGATGAACAAGCCGAGAAAATCCAGACCGTCGGCCAGGCCGTGGAATACCTCGAAAGCCAAACCAAGTAATTGGCCCAGAGGCACCTGACCCTCCTTTTGTCAAGATAAAAAAAGGTTCAAAGCCGTTTGGTTTTGAACCTTTTTGTTTTGCTGCAATTCAGCAAAAAAGCCCCGCCATCTTGTTTACCTTTGCCCGCCTGCCGAAAAACCGAATTTTGGCAGTCCAATGATCAAAACCAGTCTCTACCCAGCATGAAACGAGTCGTCGTCACCGGTTTAGGCGCCCTTACGCCTATTGGCAACACCCTTTCCGAATACAGAGAAGGCCTGAAAAAGGGCCTTAGCGGAGCCAAACCGATCACACAATTCGATGCCACCCTGTTTAAAACACGGTTTGCTTGCGAAGTATCGGGCTTCAACCCTGAAGATTTTGTCGACCGCCGCGAAGCGCGCCGTATGGACCGCTTCACCCAGTTTGCCATGGCCGCCTCGGCCGAGGCGCTGGCGCATTCGGGCCTCGATCTCGATGCGATCGATAAAAACCGCGTGGGCGTTATCTGGGCTTCCGGTATCGGCGGCCTGGCCACGCTGGAAAAAGAAATCGAAGAACACATCACCGGCAACGGCACCCCGAAACATAACCCGTTCACGATCCCCAAAATGATTTCCGACATCGCTGCCGGACAAATCTCCATCCAGTACGGCTTCCGGGGCATCAACTATTGCACGGTTTCGGCCTGCGCCTCCTCGTCGCACGGCCTGATGAACGCCTTCGACTACATCCGCCTGGGCAAAGCCGATATCATCGTCTCCGGCGGCTCCGAAGCCACCATCACCAAAACGGCCGTGGGTGGCTTCAACTCCATGAAAGCGCTCAGCGAACGCAACGATGACTTCACGACCGCCTCGCGCCCCTTCGATAAAGACCGCGACGGCTTCGTGCTCGGCGAAGGCGCCGGCGCGCTCATCCTCGAAGAATATGAACACGCCCGCCGGCGTGGCGCCACGATTTATGCTGAAGTGCTCGGCGCCGCCGCTACCGCCGACGCTTACCACATGACGGCGCCCCACCCCGAAGGCCTGGGCGTCATCAACGTCATGAACTTTGCACTTCAGGACGCCGGCCTGCGCCCCGAAGACATCGACTACATCAACGTTCATGGCACATCCACCCCGCTGGGCGACGTGGCCGAACTCATCGCCATCCAGAAAGTCTTCGGCGACGCCGCCTACAAACTGAATATTTCCTCTACCAAAAGTATGACCGGCCACCTGCTCGGCGCCGCCGGCGCCGTCGAGGCTATCGCATCGATTCTGGCCATGCAAGACAGTTTTATTCCGCCTACGATCAACCACTTTACCGACGACCCCGAAATTGACCCGAAACTGAACCTGACCTTCAATGAAGCGCAATCCAGACCCGTCAACGCCGTGTTGAGCAACACTTTCGGCTTTGGCGGACACAATGCTTCCATAATCTTCCGCAAGCTGTAATGGCTTGGTTATCAACAACCTGACCGTGCGATTCGTCCGTCGTTTTTACAACTACTATTTTCATCCGGACAAGGATCTTGCCCGGCGCCTGAGGGCGTTACTGGGGTTTACACCCATTCACCTTTCGCTGTTTAAACTGGCGTTTTTTCACAAAAGCACCTTTACCTCCCGCGATTATGCCATTGCGAACAACGAACGCCTCGAATTTCTGGGCGATGCAGTGCTGAGCACCATTGTGGCAGAGTATTTATTTAAAAAATACCCCAACAGCGACGAGGGCTTTCTCACGAAAATGCGCTCCAAAATCGTAAAGCGCAACTCGCTCGATGATATTGCCGACAAAATGGGCCTCGATCTGTTCCTGTCCAATTACAACCAGACCCGCCTGTCCAAATCCATGCTCGGCAATGCCCTGGAAGCCCTCGTAGGGTCGCTGTACATTGAGGTAGGGTATGAAAAAACCAAAAAATACGTCATCCAACGTATCCTGCGGCGTTACCTCGATATTCACGAACTGGAGAGTTTCGACGACAACTATAAAAGCCAGTTGCTCGAATGGTGCCAAAAAAACGGCCGGCAGATCGACTACAAGGTGCTGGCCAAGTATAAAAGCGAAAAGCGGGACAAGTTCAAAGTGGCGGTGTACGTCGACGGCCGCAAACTGGGCACAGCCGATGATTTTAATAAAAAAAGCGCCGAACAACTCGCCAGCGAACGCGCCATGGCCGCACTGGGCATCCTGATCGGGGCCAATGGCTCGCCAGTACCGCCCATGCAACCGCAAACCTCGGGCCCGGACGAGTTCGAAGACGAACTGAACGAAGACCTTTGAGGCTTTCTTCTTATATACACCAGCATTGCCTGCCAAATCCGAGCACCCGGCCCCTAATTCTCCCCTGACGTCACGCGCTCAGGCGCTGGCTAAGGAGGCTTTTTTCCGCAACCCAGGCCGGTCCCAACACTATTATTTTGCCGAAATACCAGCCGGTCCGGTCAGCCACCGGCTCGTGTTCGACGATGAGCGACAAACAGCCTATTGCTCCTGCCCTTTTTTCCCAAAACCCTGCATCCACGCCCTGGCTTTCGCCCGGCTTTGCGGTCCCGGCGACTTTTTCCCCCAACTGGCCCAAATGCCCGACTGGGCTTCCGCACTCCTGCAAGGCCGTCCCATCCGCGCCGGGATAAGCGCCGACCTGGCCGAACAACGCGAAGCCGCCGTGCAACAACGCCGCCTCGAACGCCTCGAACGCGCCGAAGCCGGGCTGACCGACCTCGAATCCTGGCTGCTCGATACCTTCCGGCGCGGCCTCGCCACCACAGCTTCGGATGAAAACCGCTACACCGACAATATAGCCGCACGTGCCGCCGACGCCTCGCTGAGCGGCATCAGCCGCCGACTGCGCCTTCTTTCCGAACTGCCTGCCACCGATGCCGCCTGGTCGGAAAAAACACTGGATACACTGGCCGAACTCTGGACGGCCTTTCGCGCTTTTCAACAACGCGCACACTTGCCGGAAGGGCTTTTGCACGATCTCCAGAACTATCTCGGCATTTCTGCCAAAAAAGAAGAAGCCCTGTCGGGGCCCGATCACGTCGGCGATACCTGGGCCGTGCTGGGCAGGCGTGAAGAAATTGTGGAAAACCAGTTGCAGGTTCGGCGTACCTGGTTGCTCGGCGCCAACAGCGGCCGTTATGCGCTGCTGCTCGACTATGCCTTCGGATTGAGCGGCGGTTTTCCGCCGGGATTTATGCCCGGCGAGGTAGTAAAAGGCACGCTGGCTTTTTACCCTTCCGCCCGCCCGCTGCGCGCCCTGGCAACCGGCGACCTGCATACGCTGGCCAAAAAAGTGGAAAAACTGCCGGGTTACCCCGATTGCGCTGCGTTCATGCTGGAATGGGCCACCGCCGTAGGCGATATGCCCTGGCTGAATCTGATGCCGGGTGCATTCACCGCACTCACGCCAGTGCGGTACCAGGAACAATGCTGGCTCCGCGACAACGGGGGCGACGGCCTGCTGCTGAGCGGGCTCCCCGGCGACGGCTGGAAGCTGTTGGCACTGGGCGGCGGCCGGCCGATCGGTGTTTTCGGTGAATGGGACGGCGCTGCGCTCCGGGTATTAAGCGTTGTCGCCGACGGGAGAATGGTAACCTTGTAACAATTCAGCCTTACCTTTTCGACCCAATCCGGCATTCTTTAACCCGACTAGTTTTTTCATGAAAGCAACCATTATCGGCGGCGGTATTATTGGCCTGAGTAGCGCCTGGTACCTCAACGAAGCAGGCTGGCAAGTAACTGTGCTCGAACGCGGCGACCTGCGCGACAACTGCTCTTTCGGCAACATGGGCTATCTCTCCCCTTCGCATTTCGTACCGCTAGCCGCACCCGGCATGGTAGAGAAAGGCATGGCCTGGATGTTCAGCGCCAAAAGCCCGTTCTACGTGCGCCCTTCCCTGAGTCCCGATCTGATTCGCTGGGGCTGGCGATTCATGCGCTCCTGCACGGCCGCGCACGTTCAGAAAAGCGCCCGCCCGTTGGTCGATCTTTTGTTGCTGTCCAGACAACTCTTTACCGAATGGGCGGCTTCCGGCGAAATGGATATTCAACTGGAGCAGAAAGGCTGCATCATGTTCTATAAAACGGAACGCCTCGAACACGAAGAAACAGAAAACGCCCGGGCCGCAGAGCAGCTCGGTCTCCAGGTTGAAGTGCTCGATCGGGAAGCAGCCCGCGCGCTCGAACCCGAGCTACAACCCGACGTGCGGGGCGGGGTCTGGTTTAAAGACGACGCGCACCTTTATCCCAATGCCCTGATGCAACAATTACCCGTTTTGCTCGAAAAACGCGGCGTGCGCATCGTTCGGCACGCAGAAGTGAGTGGTTTTGAGAAAAAAAACGGCAAAATCTCCGCAGTTCGGTATCAATCCACCGAAGGCGCCACACAGGAAGAAGTGGCCGATCAGGACCTGGTCGTACTGGCAGCAGGCTCCTGGTCGCCGCAAATCGCCAAAATGGCCGGAGAATCGATGTTGCTCATGCCGGGCAAGGGCTATTCCACCACCCTCGACCGGCCGGTCAAAACCCTTCGGCATCCCTGTATCCTGCTGGAAGCCAAGGTGGCGCTTACGCCCTGGGCCGGCCGCTTGCGTATCGGCAGCACCATGGAAATCGGGGCGGTGAACGACCGCATCCTGTTCCCGAGGGTAAAGGGCCTGCTGGAAGCGGTGCCGTGTTATTTGCCGGGCTACCAGGACGATCCGGGGTTCCGGAAACTGACCGACTGGGCAGATTTAAAAAGGAATTTGCGGGAAAAAATATGGTTCGGATTCCGGCCGGTTTCAGCCGACGGCATGCCCTACATTGGCTTTGCCCAAAAAACGCCCAACCTGATGATTGCCACGGGTCATGCCATGCTGGGCCTTAGCCTGGGCGCCGGTACGGGCAAAGTAGTTGCCGAAATGGCTTCCGGAAAGGCGACGAGTATACCGATGGAGGCGTTTGCTCCCGGACGGTTTGCTTAGGCGACAGATTTATTGGCCGGGATCAACAAGAGATCAGGTGAAGGCTCAACGGATGGGCTTCCACTCCGACACGTACGATTTGCGGCGGAACAACATGGAAAGGCCCTCCCGGAAGTAGATCAGCGTGATACGGATATACCCGTACGCCCGGAAACGACGCGGTGAATGATACACGCAAAGCCGGGGCAGGTAGGCGATTTTACCGATTTTGTGCAGGCGGTAAAACAGGTTACAGTCTTCGCCGGCGATCAGTTTTTCGTTGTAACCATCGATGCGGTTGAAGGAAGAGCGGCGCACCAACTGACATTCGCCTTTTGCCAAAAACACGTTGAACGTAAAAGAAAGGCGGATGATGAAGTTCATCAGCACGTGGTACAATTTGTCGGCAAACCCCGATTCTTCTGGATAGATCCAAAGCGGCACGGTGAGGGCCACGATGCGCGGATTTTCGAATTTCTTGCGGATTTTTTCAAAAAAGCGGGCCATGTTGGGGATACGCACATCGGCATCCATGTGAAAAAGGATGTCGCCCGTGGCCTGTTCGGCGCCCAGGTTGCGACCGATGGCGATGTTTTGTTTGCCGGGTTTTTGCACGAGTTGGATGCGATCGCCCCATTTCTCCCGGTATTGCCGAACGATGTCGGCCGTGTGGTCGGTGCTGTTGGCGTCAGAGACGATGATTTCGAGGTCGAATTGTTCGAGCACGCCTTCGAACTGCGCCAGGGTCCGGTCGAGGTAGCTGGCTTCGTTTTTGGTCGGAATTACGATGCTGATACGGGAATTGGACATACCCAAATATCGGATTTTTGGC
>JAEUUU010000082.1 GCA_016787345.1 Saprospiraceae bacterium
GACGCCTTGTCCGAAGTCTTTCAACTGGCGCACCCCGATATTGGAGGTCATGATCACCAGCGTGTTTTTGAAATCGACCTTGCGGCCCAGGCCATCGGTGAGTTGTCCGTCGTCGAGTACCTGGAGCAGGATGTTGAACACATCCGGGTGCGCTTTTTCGATCTCGTCGAGCAGCACTACCGAGTAGGGTTTGCGGCGTACGCGTTCGGTCAGCTGGCCGCCTTCTTCGTAGCCCACGTAACCCGGAGGCGCGCCGATGAGGCGGCTGACCGAGAATTTTTCCATGTATTCCGACATATCGATGCGGACGAGCGCGTCGTCGGAGTCGAACAGGTAGCGGGCCAGGGCGCGGGCGAGTTCTGTTTTACCAACACCGGTGGGGCCCAGGAAAATAAAGGAGCCGATGGGCTTTTTCGGATCTTTCAGGCCCACGCGGTTGCGTTGGATCGCCTTGGTGATTTTGACAATGGCTTCTTCCTGACCGATGACCATTTTATTGAGGTCGTCGGACATGGTGACCAGTTTTTTGCTTTCGCTTTGGCCCACCTTGCGCACCGGGATGCCGGTCATCATGGCGACCACTTCGGCAATGTCGTCTTCTTCGACCGGGAAGCGTTTGGTTTTGCTTTCTTCTTCCCATTCGACCTTGGCAAATTCGAGTTGGCGCACCAGTTTGCTTTCGCGATCGCGGAGGTTGGCGGCTTCTTCGTATTGCTGGTTTTTGACGGCCATGTTTTTCTGATCTTTCAGGCCTTCGATCTCTTTCTCCAGTTCTTCGATGTGTTTGGGCACCACGATGTTTTTCAGGTGCACGCGAGCGCCGACTTCATCAAGCACGTCGATGGCTTTGTCGGGCAGGAAGCGATCGGTGATGTAGCGGTCGCTCAGGCGTACGCAGGCCTTGATCGCTTCGGGCGAGTAGGAAACATTGTGAAACTCCTCGTATTTCGGTTGAATGTTTTCGAGGATATGGATCGTGTCTTCCTGGCTGGGCGGGTCGACCATGACTTTCTGGAAGCGGCGGTCGAGTGCGCCGTCTTTTTCGATGTACTGGCGGTATTCGTCGAGGGTGCTGGCGCCGATGCACTGGAGTTCGCCGCGGGCAAGCGCGGGTTTGAAGATATTGGAAGCATCGAGCGAGCCGGTGGCTCCGCCTGCGCCCACGATGGTGTGAATCTCGTCGATGAAGAGGATCACGTCGCGGCTTTTTTCCAGTTCGTTCATGATCGCCTTGATGCGTTCTTCGAACTGGCCCCGATATTTGGTACCGGCGACCAGAGCGGCGAGGTCGAGCATGACGATGCGCTTGTTGAACAGTGTGCGGCTTACTTTTTTCTGAATGATGCGCAAAGCCAGACCCTCCACGATGGCGGTTTTGCCCACGCCGGGCTCGCCGATCAGGATCGGGTTGTTCTTTTTGCGGCGGCTGAGTATCTGGCTGACGCGTTCGATTTCGGTTTCGCGGCCGATGATCGGATCGAGTTTGCCTTCTTCGGCGAGTTTGGTGATGTCGCGGCCGAAATTATCCAGTACGGGGGTGCGGCTTTTTTGCTGGCCTTTCTGGCCGGCGTTGCCCCGGAAATTGCGGTCATCTTCGTCTTCGTAATCGCCGGCGCCCTCGCTGGGCGTCTGATTGAAGAGGTTGGGGTGCGTTAGGTCTTGCTCCGAGCGCACGTATTCCAGTTCCTTTTTAAATGATTCGTAGTCCACGTCGAATTCGTTAAGCAGTTTTGTGGCAAATGTATCGGTGTGTTTGAGCAGGGAGAGCATCAGGTGTTCGGGATAGATCTCCTCACTTTTCATCAGTTTGGCTTCCAGAAAGGTAACTTTTAGGACGCGCTGAACCTGGGTGGTCACCTGAAAATCGTCGACAAACAGGTTTTCGGCCGGCGGATAGGCGCTTTGGCGCGGAATGTTGCGTTCGAGTCGTTTTTTGAGTTCGTTGACGTCGACGAGCAATGCATCCAGCACACGCACGGGCAGTGAGTCGCGTTCGGTGATAATACCCAGCAAAAGGTGTTCTGCACCGATATAATCATGCCCTAGGCGACGCGCTTCCTGGCCGCTTTGGCGGATGATTTGTTTGACAACGGGAGAAAACTTTTTATTCATTAATCAGAGATAGGTAATGGTAAATAACCCGGGGCGATAAGTAGGGGCAAGTTTAGCCGAAAAGAACAATAGGGGGCAAGTTTTATCCAGCTAAAAACGGCTAATTAACAAAAATCGGGCTAAAATAGTTGCCGGTCTGTTTCCCGTGTTCAAACGACCCGGGCGCCGGCTTTCGAAAACTCCTTCCGTTAAAAATAGTGCCATTCTCCGAATGCCTGACGCACTGTCAGGTACATCATCCTTTCAAAAAACCACTTTTAAATTTTAGAGAAAACTTGATGGCAATGGTTACATTTGCCGGCGCTTTTTCCCGGCATACCATTGAAAATTTCACCTTTTTGCTCCCTCATTTTACTGAAAATCAGCCCGCTATGAAGTATCGGATTGAAAAGCAGGATTCCTACGCTATTCTGACTCTCGACGAGGAAAATCTCAACTCGACCATTGCGCCGGGCCTGAAGAGCGATTTTATCTTCCTGAACCAGGAAGGAGTCCGCTCCCTTATTTTTGATCTTTCGAATGTCAAATTTGTGGATTCCAGTGGCCTGAGTGCCATTCTGACAGCCCATCGTCTCTGGAAAGACACGGGTTCTTTTATCCTTGCCGGCCAATTGCAGCCGATGGTTACCAAGTTGATCGAAATCAGCCGCCTCGATACCATTCTGACGTTCGTGCCCACGGTCAGCGAAGCAGTGGATTACATCAAGATGGAAGAACTGGAAAGAGAACTGAAGGAAGGAGGCGAATAATCGCCTCCCTCATGCCGCGTTGCGCGCTGCATTGATAATGCCAAACATGGCGCGCAGGATGAGTTTGCTGTACTGTTTGTACTCCTCCTCCGTTAGGGTGCCGGAAGCAATTTTTTGCAGCCCGAATTGTTGTATCGTACTGAGCGGCAGTACGATTTCCTCCCGCAAAGCGATACTTGTCTTTGATTCCGTGTTATCGGCCAGCAGCTCCTTGCGGTCCGACACCGCCACAACCTGAACGGTAGTTCGTTCGTATTCACCGCTCAACATGCGCCAGAATTCGCCGAATCTCGGATGTTTATCGAGGTATCGGGTGAGTTCGAAATTGGATTTGCTCAGCGATTGCATGGAGTTTTCCACCAGGGTTCGGAAAAAGAGAGAGTGTTGGTAGAGCGCGCTCAGTTGTTCTTCCATACCATTCTTTTTCACGTGTTCAAGCGCGGCTCCCAAACCGTAATACCCGGGAATATTTTGTTTCATCTGCGCCCAGGCGCCCACGAACGGGATGGCGCGCAAGTCTTCGAAGCGCAGGGCCGAGTCGGCATTGCGCTTGGTGGGCCGGCTGGCGATATTGGTGTCGCCATACCATTGCAGCGGGGTCATTTTTTCCAGATAAGGAACAAAGTCGGGGTGGTTTTTCAATTCCAGATAAGCCTTGTAGGCTTCATCGGCGAGTTGGTCGAGCAACACCCGGTCGGCATTGCTCAATTGATTTCCAATGGCCGGAAAGAGCCACCCTTCCAATCCGGCGCTGAGCAGCCGTTCAATATTGTACTGGGCTGCCGCAATGGTACCGTAGGTGCTGCTTACGGTTTGGCCCTGAATCGTGACGTGTATGGCGCGGTGTTCGATCTCTTTTCCCTGGGCGGCGTAGTAACTGGCGTTGTTGCCGCCCCCGCGACCTGGCGGGCCGCCCCGACCGTCGAAAAAGATGACCGTGACGCCATGCGCACGGCTGATGCGGGTGAGGTTTTCCTTGGCCCGGTAAATGCTCCAGTTGGCCCGGAGATAGCCGCCGTCTTTGGTCCCGTCGGAAAAACCCAGCATGATGTGTTGCACCCTGCTTCTGGTGTCGAGATGCGCCGAATATTGCGGGTGGCGGTACAATGTATCCATAATAGCGCCGGCTTCGGCCAGGTCTTCCACGGTTTCAAACAGGGGCACGATGTCGAGGTAAGCCGCACCGACCGAATCGGGGGCGACTGCTTTGGCCAGGGCATATACCCGGGCCACATCGAGGGCCGAAGCGCAATTGCTGATGATGTATCGGTGGCAGCCCTCGGCGCCGTTTTCCTTTTGTATGGTAGAAATGGCTTTGAAAGACTGCAGGGTTTCCCGTGTGAACGGATCGCCGATCAGTTGTTCCGATAAGTCGGGCGGGGTGTGCAGCAGAAGATCCGTTTGCGCCGCTTCGTCCAGTTGTGCAAAATGGTCGGCCGCAAAATCAGGGTGGGTTGCACCGGCCGCGGGGAGTAATTGAGACCAGGTTTCGGCAATTTTGGCGCTGTTCTGGCGAATGTCGATACTGGCAAAATAAAACCCGAAGACCCTGATTTTCAGGATTAAAAGGTCCAGTTCGTCCAGAAATAGTCCTTCGTGCTCAGCGAGTAAAATGTTTCGTGCCGAAAGCAATACGGAGCGCAATTCATCCGCATGAGCAAAACGTCGGGCAGCGGGATCGGTGGGGTAGAGCGTATTTTTAAGCCCTTCTTCCACCTCGGCTATGATCTCCTCCACACCGCGAAAAGTCAGGCGCCGTTTCAGCAACCGGATGTCGCGGTAATAACCGCGCAACACGGCTTCTTTCATTCGGCGGGCTACCAGCAGGGTCGTCCCGGCATCGACGAACGGATTGCCGTCGCGGTCGCCACCCGGCCAGAAACCCAGTTCCAGCAGGCGAGGATTCTCAAATTGCGTAACATCCTGCCCCAGCGTTTTCAGCAAGCGGAACAGGCTGTCGGGTATAGCGTGGTAAAATACGTTTTCCAGGTACCAGCCCAGGCTCACCGCCTCGTCGTAGGGTGTGGGTCGCGAGCGGTTGACAAACGCTGTTTTCCCCAGTTGCATCAGGTAAAGCCTGATTTGTTCCAGATCGTGCCCCTGAATGGCTTGCCCCAGATCTTTGATGATACCCAGCACTTTACCGGGGTAAAACTGGGTAGGGTGGGCCGTCAGCACCAGCCGCAGACTGAAACTCTGCAGTTTTTGGAGTAGCAACTGGCGCCTGGGTTCGTCATTTTCCAGTTTGGCGAGCAGTTTGGTCAAGGGGCGGGTATGGTTGGAGCGGTGCTTTTGTTCAAAAAGCGCGTCCTCAACCGCGTCGAACAGGACAACCTGCCGCTCGATGTATTTGATAAAATCGAACAGGGCATCGATACGCTCGTCCGGGCCGGAGCGTTCGTAGTAGTCATCCCAAAATTGGTGGATGATTTCTTCCGGGGTTTGGCCGTTGCGCAGTCCTTGCTGGCAGTTTTGGGCAAAGAGCGCCAGGCGTGTACCTGTTTCCTGAATGCCCTGGAACGGCAAACTGAGGAATAAGCTGTTGTAGGTATGGTACAACAGCGCGGTTGTCGAGTCGACGTTCATAACATAAGACAAAACGGCAAGGGCAGGCCAAAGGTAGGGTTCCTGTGTAATGGTATCTTAAAAATACCTAAACTTGCGCACTACTTTGTGATTGCGATATGCAAACCCAGCAAGTTTTATTTGAGGATATCATTGACGAGAGCGTCGAGCTGCAGTCTATGCACCCGGCTTTGTTCGACGAATACCTGGCCGAGGGCTGGCGTTTGTTGGGGTACTCCATTATTCGGCACAACTACGCGGCCTGCCGGGGGCGCCTGTGCTATACTATCCCGCTGCGGATACGGCTCGACGATCTGCGCTTTTCAAAAAGTCAACGCCAGGTGCTGCGCCGCAATGCAGACTTGACCGTGCAGTGGGGAAAGGTGCAAATGACGCCGGAAAAAGAGGATCTTTTTCGACTGCATACCCGCCGTTTTCGCGAACGCCAACCCGAATCGGTGTATTCTTTCCTCAGCCCGCAAGCGGGTATCAAGCCGGTAAAAGGCAAAGAACTTACGGTATACGACGGCGATCGCCTCGTTGCCTGCAGTTACGTTCACCTGGGAGAAGAGGCGATGTCGGGGACTTATTGTTTTTTTGATCCCGATGCATCCGGACAGCGCAGTCTGGGCACCTACACCATGTTGCTCGAACTGTTGAGGGCGCAGGAAATGGGCAAGAAATACTATTACCACGGCTATTGCTACGACGTGCCTTCGCAGTTCGACTATAAATTGAACTTCCACAATCTGGAATTTATGGACTGGAAATCGGGCCATTGGCATACCCGGGCGCGTGTACCCGTACGGCGCTGGGAGAACCTGATTGAGCCCTGGCCGCCGCAGTAGAACGAAACTTGCGATAAAAAAGAAAAAGGCGCGAAGGAATATCCTCCGCGCCTTTTTTGTGCGCTGTACGTCGGTATCGACGGGCGGCTTTATTTCAGTTTTACCTTCGTGCCCACGCCGGCTTTTTGCTTGGCTTGCTCTTCGTCGAAGGGTTTGAGCGTGATGGTGACCGAGTGGCCGTCGGGGCTGACTTCCGACAGGGTATTGGTCGACTTTTTCACCATGCGGTCGGGGAAGTTGTAGACCTGTTTGTAGTCCATATCGGCGAAGAACATCTTCATCATTTCCATGTTTTCAGCGTCTTCGTCTTCGTTTTCCATCAGCGCTTTTTTCAGCTCGCCGCCGATGTCGCCGACCGACATGCGTTCGAAACTTTTGCCGTTGAATTTGAAAACTTCATCGGCATTGGTGTCGTATTTTTCCTTGTTGATGATTTTCATGGCTTTGTTCAGGGCTTCCACGTTGGCGAAGTCGAACGAATAGCCGAAGATGTAGGTGCTGGTGTCGTTCATTTCCTTGATGTTGGAAATGCCGGCCACGCCGCGCAGCGATTTGGCTACGCCGGAGAGTTCTTCACCCAGGTCGCCCATATCGGTGTCGCCGCTGTCTTCTTCACCGCTGGCTTCTTCGGTGGCGGTGGAATCTTCACCAACGTCTTTGAGCGCGTCCATCATGCTTTTGATTTCGCTCATATCGATGGTCATCTTGTAGGTTCCGGTTTTGTCATTGCGGAAGGTCACTTCTTCCACAATATGCAGGCAGCTCGTGAGGGTGAGCACACCGATCGCGAAAAGGAGGGTAAGGAGATTTTTCGAATTTTTCATTGTATAAAAGAACTGGTTTTGTGATTGATCTTGGTTGAACAAACTTATTCCACAACAAATTCCTTGGCTGATTTAAAAGAATCTTTTTCCAGTTCAAGGATATACCCCCCCTTTTGAAGGTAATATTTGCCCGTGTCAGATTGGGTCAGCTTGACCGGTTTTTGGTCGTCTTTGCGATTGTCATCCAGATGTTTTTGGTATTTTTTCAGAAATTCCTCCCGGATGTCAAGCGCGAAGGTAAAGGAGTTAAATCCTTTAACACAATCCACTGTGCCATTATTTAAGACCAGTCCTTCTTTTGTACGGACCTCCCAGCGCACTTTTCCGGCCGAATTGCTGTAAAATTCGACGGGCAGTTGCGGGTCTTTCAATTCCTGCCAGGGTTGTTTTTTACCCCAGTTTTTAGAGTATTTCTTTTTGGGCAAATCAAACAACTGAAGGCCGGAGGCCAGCACCTCGGCATTCCATTGCTGAATAGCGGCCAGATCAACGCGATACATGGACCGGCCGTGCGTGCCGGCAATGAGGTCGCTGGCCTGGCTGTGTATGGCGAGGTCGTGCACGGGCACTGCCGGAAAGTCTTTGGACAAGGCGTGAAAATGCAGCCCCCGGTCGAATGAGACATAAAGGCCGTGATCGGTCCCGACGTACAGAATATCGGGGTTGACGGGATCTTCCCGCACGACGTTGACCGGCTCAGCGGGCAGGTCGTTGCCCAGGCGCGACCAGTGCTGGCCGTAGTCTTCAGAAACATAGAGGTAGGCGGAAAAATCGTCCCAGCGGTAACCGTTCAGGCTGGCGTATACGCGGCTTTTCTGATGACTGGAAGCGATCACGCGCGACACCCAAAGTTGCTGAGGCAGAGAGTCGGAGATGCGCGTCCAGGTTTCGCCGCCGTCGCGGCTGAGGTGGATCAGGCCGTCGTCGGAGCCGGTATACAGGAGGCCGAATTTGAGAGGGCTTTCACAAATGCTCGACAAGGTGCCGTAGGGTACGTTGCCGGGTTTTCCGCCCTGCGTAAGGTCGGCGCTGATGGCTTCCCAGTTGTTGCCCTTGTCGAATGAGCGGTACAACTTGTGCGCGCCGAGATAAAGAACATCCTGGTTGTGGCGGCTGAGCCAGATCGGGGTTTGCCAGTTGAAGCGAAGCGGGCGTTCTCCGAGATCGTGTTTGGGTGTAATGTATTTCCGGCCGCCGGAGGAACGATTGATACGGAAATAATTGCCGAATTGATAGCCTGTGTACACCGTGTTGTTGTCGCGGGTATCGATGGCGATCTGCATACCGTCGCCGCCGACCAGTTCTTCATACGGATAACGGCCGGTCTGGTGCCAGGCGGTGGACGCTTCATAGTCGGATGGACCTACCCAGACGCCATTGTCCTGCGCGCCGCCGTAGACGTTGTAGCTCTCCGCTTCATCGACCGCAACTGCATAGAACTGCCCCACGGGCGGGTTGTTGCATTTGATCCAGGAAGCGCCGTCATCCCAGCTGATGTTCAGGCCGCCGTCGTTGCCGTTGACGAGGTGGCCGGGCCGGACCGGATCGAGCCAGAGGGCGTGGTGATCGACGTGTACGTTGTCGCCGTTGATGTTTTTCCAGGTTTGGCCGCCATCGTCGCTTTTAATGATCAGAAAGCCGAGCAAGTACACCTTGTCGGGGTTGTCGGGTTGGCAGCGGATATTGGAAAAGTAGTAGCCGTAGGTAAAATTGATGCCGTCGAGCGGATCGGCGTGCGTTTTTTTCCAACTAAGGCCGCCATCGTCGCTGCGGTACACTTCGGCGCCGGTGTAGTTGGTTTCAAACAGGTTGTTGTTGGCGTCTTCGAGGTATTCGACCAGGGTGACAGGGGCTATTTTGTCTTTTTCCACCAGGTCTTTGACCTTTTTGGCCGTGTATTTTTCCGGAAATCCGTTGTCTTTCAAAAAGGCGCCCAGTTTGGTATCGGAGAGTTTCAAAAAATCGGCCTTGCCGATGGCGCGCAGGTCGTCTTTTGTCAAAACGTCTTCTTTCTTTTCCTCCTTTTTGGGCTTGGGCTGCTGGTTGTCGAGGCTGGCGTACAACACTGTTTTTCCGCCGCTGCTGCCGGCGCACAAACCGATCCGGCCGACATTAGGCCCGGTCGGGAAGCCGCTTGCCGGCGTATCGAGGCGTTGCCAGTTTGTTCCGCCGTCGGTGCTTTTCCAGATGCCGGAGCCTGCGCCAGCGCCGCTGAAATTCCAGGCCCGGCGCTCGCGCTGCCAGCTGGCGGCATACAGGGTGTTGGCGTCGTTGGGGTCGATGCAGAGATCTATCGCGCCGCTGTTCTCGTCGACAAATAAAGTGCGCGACCAGGTTTTTCCGCCATCGGTCGTCTTGTACACGCCGCGTTCGGGGTTGGGCGAGTACAAGTGTCCCAAAACAGCGACCCACAAAACGTCGGGTTGTTCGGGATGCAACACGATCCGGCCGATGTGGTGGCTTTCGGGCAGGCCGCGCCATTCCCAGGTTTTGCCGCCGTCGGCGCTGCGGTACATGCCGGTGCCGGCATACGAGGAGCGACTGGAGTTGTTTTCCCCGGTACCCACCCAAATGACCTTGTTGGCCCAGTCGACAGCGATATCGCCAATGGTCATGGCTGCTTCCCGGTCAAATACAGGTTTGAACGTGGTGCCGTTGTTGGTGCTGTGCCAAAGTCCGCCGGAAGCATAAGCCACGTACATTTCCGAGGGGTCGGCCGGATTGACGTCCAGATCGGTCACGCGGCAGGAAAAAACCGAGGGCCCGATGTTGACAGCGGGGAGCTGACCGATCAGAGAGTTGTCGATCAACGACTTGCGTTGTTCGAATCCTTTTAGTCGAATGTCGGATGGCGTGGGGGAGGGTTGTTGGGAAAAAGCGGCATGGGCTACCAGGCAGAGTGCCAGCACCATGTAAAACGATCGGGACATAAGCAGGCTTTATTCAAAAAATTCGCGGCAAGATAGGATTTGCCCGAAAAGTTTGAACGCCCGCTCGACCTAAACGACCTGTTTGCGCATGAGCCAGTCCATTTGCGGGTCGTCGCCCACCCAAAAGATCTCTTCGCCAAATATTTCGTAACCGCAACGCTCGTAAAAACGGATCGCGGCGGGTACCTTTTTCCAGGTGCTCAGCCACACCCATTCGTCGTTGCGCGCCCTGGCCTGCTCCTCGGCATGCCGCAGTATCTGCTCGCCGATTCGCTGGCCCTGAAAAATGGCGTCGACGTACAGGCGTTCCACCTGAATGCCCCTGGGTGCGTCCATGCCGGCCGGGGCGATATCCAGATTCAGTTTGAAATAGGCGGCCAGCCGGTTGTCGGAAAAAACGAACCAGAACTGTGCTTGCGGATCATCAAATTGAGTTTTGAAATTCGCCGGTGTGAATACGGTGGAGCAGTACAGTTCGAAAGCCCTGGGGTCGTTCAAATGTTGAAAGGCGACGCGGAAAGTTCGTTCTGCAAATTCGAGCAGAAGCGCAAGTTCCGATGAATCAACCCGGCGAATGTCAAGCATGTTTTATAAATAGTATTGATGGATCAGGCATGCCCTGTCCGTTGGAAAAATTGTTGCATAAAGCCCCCAAGCGCGCTGTTTCGGGTCCAGAAAACGATAAAAACAAGGTTAGCGATGGCCAATGCAATGTTCAGGCCGAACAGTATCTGCGATTCAGGATGATTAAACGGCCGGAAATTGTCCGTAAGGATACGCACAAGCGAAGCCGCATACGTAATGGAGAATACCAGGGCAAGTCCCCAGACGAGGTATCCCAGTTTTGTTGACGGACGCAGAATTTGCCAGGCAAATAATGCGGCGCTCAGTATAAACAGCCCTGCTTTGAGCGGGTCGTTGTGGCTGAACCCGGCCAGCCAGGCAGCGAAGAATCCGAAATAAACCAGCGGTACAAGAACAGTGTTTTTCATGGAGATTCAGTTAAAAATGAGCGTATGATAGGCTCAAACGGTAACCGCTCCAACTTTGCTGCCTGGATACTTGCAATCCCCTCAGCCGTTAAGTTTGAATGACGCCGACATTGAATTTCTCCACCGGGGCATTGTTGGCCGCTTCGATACCCATCGAAATCCAGCGGCGCGTATCGCGCGGGTCGATGATTGCATCTACCCAGAGACGTGCCGCGGCATACCAGGGCGTCGTTTGGGCGTCGTAACGCGCCTTGATTTTTTCAAACAGCGCTTTTTCGCCGGCCGGATCGGGCGCGTCGCCCTTGTCTTTCAAAGATTGTACTTGTATCTGGGTCAATACTTTGGCGGCCTGTTCGCCGCCCATGACGGCGATTTTGGCGCTGGGCCAGGCGACAATCAGGCGGGGATCGTACGCTTTGCCGCACATGGCGTAATTGCCGGCGCCGTAGGAGTTGCCCACGATGACCGTGAATTTGGGTACGGTCGAATTGGACACGGCATTGACCATTTTTGCCCCGTCTTTGATAATGCCGCCGTGCTCGGAACGGGTGCCGACCATAAAGCCGGTCACGTCGTGCAGGAACACCAGCGGAATTTTTTTCTGGTTGCAATTGAGAATAAAGCGGGTGGCTTTGTCGGCCGAATCGCTGTAAATCACCCCGCCAAACTGGATTTCACCTTTGGCGTTTTTTACAACCTGGCGGTTGTTGGCCACGATGCCTACGGCCCAGCCGTCGATGCGGGCATAGGCGCAAATGATGGTTTTGCCGTAATGCTCCTTGTAAAAAGTCAGTTGACCATCGTCGACCAGTCGGCGCAGGAGTTCGGCTGTGTCGTATGGTTTGGCGCCGTTTTCGGGGTAAATGGCGAATATATCGTCGGGAGAACCGGCCGCCGGCCTGGGCGCCACCCGGTCGAAACCGGCCGTTTCGAAGCGGCCGAACTTGTCAACGAGGTCTTTGATCGTATTCAGGCAGGTTTTGTCGTCGGGCATTTTGTAGTCGGTCACTCCGGAAATTTCGGAATGGGTGCTTGCCCCGCCGAGCGTTTCCTTGTCGGCGTCTTCGCCGATGGCGGCTTTCACCAGATAGGGGCCGGCCAGAAAAACCGAACCGGTTTTGTCGACGATCAGGGCTTCGTCCGACATGATCGGCAAATACGCGCCCCCGGCTACGCAGGCGCCCATAATGGCCGCTATTTGCGGGATGCCCGCGGAGGAGAGCTTGGCGTTGTTGCGAAAAATGCGCCCGAAATGCTCCTTGTCGGGGAAAATTTCATCCTGCATGGGCAGGTACACTCCTGCGGAGTCGACGAGGTAAATAATCGGCAGGCGGTTTTCCAGGGCGATTTCCTGGGCGCGCAGGTTTTTTTTGCCGGTAATCGGAAACCAGGCGCCGGCTTTGACGGTCGCATCGTTGGCCACGACGATCGCCTGGCGGCCCCGGATGTAACCGATCATCACTACAACACCACCAGCAGGGCAACCGCCGTGTTCTTCATACATCTCATAACCTGCAAAAGCGCCGACTTCGATCCTGGGCGTGCCCGGGTCGAGCAGAAAGTCGATGCGTTCGCGGGCCGACATTTTTCCCTCGGCGTGCAGCTTGTCAAGCCGTTTCGGGCCGCCACCGGCGTATATTTTATCGAGCCGCCGATGGAGGCCCGATACGGCGAGTTTGTTGAAATCGATGTTTTTTTCCTGTTCGAGCGTTGGTTGGGAATTGGTAGACATGGTTGGGCTTTAATCTTGAATCGCGGGCAAAAATCAGGTTTCCGGGTGAAAGGCCTGGGCTGTAAAGACCGGATGCGTGTCAAATGTTCATGCAGATCGGATATTAATACCTGAGTGAGTAGGGTTGGTCAGGGTTTATGAGGGTTTATGGGGTTGATTTAGATGACACTGCCGGCAATTTTCAGCCGTAGGTATTCAATCGCGGTAGCGCCGGGTAAGGTCGCCGTAGTAGTCGATCCGCCGGTCGCGCAAAAACGGCCAGATGCGGCGCACGTCTTCGCTGCGTTTCAGGTCGATTTCCACCACGGTGTTCAGTTCCTGGTCGGGTGGGGCCAGGTACAAAACTTCGCCCTGGGGGCCCGCGACAAAGCTTTGCCCCCAGAACTGAATACCGCCGGTGACACCCGACCAGTCGGGCTCGTGGCCGGTGCGGTTGACGGTCACGACGGGCAGGCCGTTGGCCACCGCGTGGCCGCGCTGTACGGTAAACCAGGCGCCGTGCTGGCGTTCTTTCTCGGCCTGAGGGTCGGTGCTTTCCCATCCGATGGCGGTGGGGTAGATCAGCAATTCGGCGCCGGCCAGGGCCATCAGCCGGGCCGCCTCGGGGTACCATTGATCCCAGCAAACCAGCACACCGAGTTTGCCCACGGAAGTCTGAATGGGTTCAAAACCGAGGTCGCCGGGGGTGAAATAGAATTTCTCGTAGTAAGCCGGATCATCGGGGATGTGCATTTTACGATACTTGCCGGCCATGCTGCCGTCTTTGTCAAACACAACCGCCGTGTTGTGGTAAATGCCCGGCGCGCGTTTTTCAAACAATGAGGTGACCAGTACGATGCCGTACCGCCGGGCGGCTGCGGCGAAAACCTCCGTTTCCGGTCCGGGAATCGGTTCGGCCAGGTCGAACATGTTGGTATCCTCCGCCTGGCAGAAATAGATTCCGCAATGAAGTTCCTGTAAAACAACCAGTTGAGCGCCCTGAGCCGCGCAGTCGGCAATGCCTTTCAGGGACTTGTCAATGTTCGACGACTTGTCGGGCGTATTGGCCTGTTGTACCAGGCCGACTTTGAGCAAATTAGTCATATTGTTTGAATCAGGATGGCTGGGTGGAGGAGGGTTGAACAACACCGGCCGGATATTGCATGGTCACGCAGTGCAGGGAGCCGTGTTGGGCGATCAGGGGGCGGCAGTCGATTCCGATGATTTCGCGGTCGGGAAACAAGGTTTTAAAGATTTCCAAAGCGGAGCCGTCTTGCGGAACCCGGTAGGTAGGCACGAGCACAGCGCCATTGATAATCAGGAAATTGGCATAGGTGGCCGGCAGGCGGTGTCCGTCGGGCGCGAGGATGGTTTCGGGCCAGGGTAGCGGAACCAGCCGGTAGGGTTGCCCGTCAGGGGTGCGGAATTGTTGAAGTTCGGCTTCCATGCGGTTGAGCGCGTCGAAATGTTCGTCGGAGGGGTCGTCGCATCTGACGTAGGCGATGGTATCGGGCGAGCAAAAGCGCGCCAGGGTGTCGATATGCGAGTCGGTGTCGTCGCCGGCGAGGTAGCCGTGGTGCAGCCAAAGGACGCGTTGGAGGCCAAACAGTTCTTTGAGGCGTTCTTCAATGTCTTCTTTGGAAAGGTGGGGATTTCTGTTGGGCGAGAGCAGGCATTCGGCGGTAGTAAGCAGTGTGCCCTGACCGTCGCTTTCGATTCCGCCGCCTTCGAGCACCAGGCCACCGTGGCGAACAGGCGCATTAAAAACGCCGTGGCGCTGCATGGCGCCGGTGATGAGGTTGTCTTTATCGGCAGGAAACTTTAACCCCCAGCCGTTGAAGACGAAATCGAGTACAACCGGGCGGCCGTCTTCTTCGATGGTAATACCGCCGTGGTCGCGCGCCCAGGTATCGTTGGAAGGAATGCCGAGCAGGCGGTAGCGGTGCACACGGTCATCGCCCGGAATCGAATCGCGCGTTTCCATCGGATCGGGGCAAATGATCAGGACATCCTGAAAACGGCTGACGGCGTCGGCGATTTGCAGGAAACAGGGCATGACCTCCGAAAGCGAATCGGCCCAGTCGGAGTGTTCGTGAGGGAAAGTCAGTTGGACGGCGCTTTGGGGTTCCCATTCGGCAGGCAAGCGTCGCCGTGCAGGTATGTCGGACATGGAAAACAAAATTTGCGCAAAGGTAAGGTAAAGCGAAGAGAAGGGGCGGTATCGAGCCCGTTGACGCTCTGTCGCCATTGTTTGATTTTATCTCTTTTGTAAAAACAAAACATCATTAATTTTATCATCGGATTAGCCAGTGAAAACTTGGTCAAAAAAGGTATTGTGCAAATCTAAATTGAATTGCTACCTTAGCCCCGCCTTAGTGTAAAGAGCACACATAAAAGTTATCTGTTCCCCCGGATGCCTTTTAATCCGTTTCACCTATTTTCAAGATAGTCAATCATTTAAGTAGTTCGAAAATCAGGTGCAACAAAACAGAAGAAGGATTTTACTTCGTGTGAATCATATTCTTTCACTAAACTCAATCACTTTTGTATGAAGTTTTTGCACACCCTTACCAAGTCTGGGATGTTGGTGGCAATGCTGCTGCTGCTCGCCAACGTTGCCTGGTCGCAACGGACAGTCAGAGGCAAGGTCACTGATGCCGAGACTGGCGAAGCGCTCATTGGCGCAACTGTATCCGTAGTTGGTACAACGCGAGGCGCATCCACCGACGTAGAAGGTAACTACTCCGTCGAAGTTCCGGCTGGCGGTCTCCAGCTTCGGTTTGCTTACACGGGTTATGCCGAAACCGTTTTCACCCTTGGCACCTCCAACGAGGTGAATATTGCACTTCAGGCGGGTTCCGTGCTCGACGAAGTTGTGGTGATCGGCTACGGCAGCGTGAAAAAAAGCGATGCAACCGGCGCTGTCGGTTCTATCACCAGCAAGGATTTTAACCGTGGCCCTGTGGCTACGCCCGAGCAGTTGATGCAGGGGCGTATTCCCGGTGTACAGATCACCAACAACGGTGGCGAGCCGGGCGGTGGCGCTTCCGTGCGCATCCGCGGCGCGAGCTCCATCCGTTCGGGTAACGAGCCGCTTTACGTTGTCGACGGTGTTCCGATCAACAGTTTTGAAAGTCGTCCCGACGGTGCTCGCGGCATCGCTGGCTACGACGGCGCTTTGGCCAAAAACCCGTTGCAGTTCCTGAACCCGAACGATATCGAACGGATCGACGTTCTGAAAGACGCTTCCGCTGCCGCCATCTACGGCACGCGCGCTTCGAACGGCGTCGTGTTGATCACGACCAAAAAAGGCAAGGAAGGCCGCAGCGAACTGACGTACAACACCTACTTCGGTATGGCGCAGCTCCGCAAGCCGATCGATGTGATGTCGGCCGAGGAATGGCGCGCCGCTCGCCGCAGCAAAGGGTTTACCGACGACAACCCGGCTATTGGCAAACAAAGCACGGGCGACCAGGACTATGGTTACAATACCGACTGGCAGGACGAAATCTTCCGCACGGCGCCGCTCATGAGCCACGCCCTGTCGTACGGCGGCGGTTCGGGTAAAACCAACTACCGCATGTCGCTGGGTTATCAGGACGAACAGGGCATCATCAACCGCTCGGGTGCAACCCGCTACTCCGGCCGTGTAAGCGTCAATTCGATGGCTTTGAACGACCGCCTGACTATTGCCACCAACCTCGGCGTGACCAGCGTTCGCGACCAGCGTGCATTCGTCTCGGAAACCGGCGGTTATGAAGGCGACCTTATCCAGACGGCGCTGAAACAAAACCCGACGCTTCCGGTGCGCATCACCGATCCGAACGATCCGCTGTACAGCGAAACCACGGAGTTCTTCACCATTAGCAACAGCGTTGAAGATAAAAACCCGGTGTCGCTGGTGGAAGCCATCGACGACAACCAGTACACCACCCGTGTACTCGGTAACATCTCGACCGACCTGAATCTGTTTGCCGGTATCCACTACAAATTCAATTTCGGTATCGACTACGCCAACTCCAACCGCAAATTCCAGGCAACGACGGCTATCAACGCCCTCCAGGGCCGCGGCGTAGCCACGATCGGCAACAACCGCGACTGGAACCGCCTGTATGAGCACTACCTGACCTGGGATCGCGACTTCGGCAGCAACACCATCGGCGCTATGGTTGGCTACTCCTACCAGCGCTTCGACGGCGACCGCGTGGCTGCTTTCCGCAACGGCTTCTCGGCCGAAGGCATCAACTATTACGACGCATTCAACTTCGGCGATCCCGACGGCGGCGACAACCCCGTCGCTACTTCGTTTGCTTACCGCGACGAACTGCAGTCGGTCTTCGGTCGTGTGAATTATGACTATGCCGACAAATACCTGGTGACGGTCAGCGTTCGCCGCGACGGTTCCACCAAGTTCTACGACAACAACAAGTACGCTACCTTCCCCGCCGTTGCATTGGCCTGGCGCCTCGATCAGGAGTCGTTTATCCAGGACATGGGCGTGTTTGACAACCTGAAACTCCGCCTCGGCTGGGGTCTGACGGGCAACCAGGAACTCCCGCGCAACCAGGCTGTTCAATCGTACGGCCAGGTTGGCGGTACCAGTATCGACGGCAACCAGAACTACATCAACGGCCTTTCGCAAAGCACAATCGCCAACCCGGACCTCACCTGGGAAACGACTACTCAGTACAATGCCGGTATCGACTTCGGTTTCTGGGACGGCCGCCTGAGCGGTTCAGTCGACTACTTCCTGAAAAATACGGAAGACTTGCTGTTCAACAACTTTGCACCCGCACCGACGCCGGTATCCAACTTCTGGACCAACCTCGACGGTAAACTGCAAAGCTCCGGTGTCGAACTCGGCCTGAATGCCGTATTGGTCAACAAAGCCAAATTCAGCTACAGCACCAATATCAATTTCACTGCCGTCACCAGCAAGATGAAAGACTTCCAGGTCACCCGGATTTACACCGGCGTGGCATCGGGTCAGGGTCTTACGGGTGTTCAAACCCAAATCATCGGCAACGACCTCGAACTGGGCACCTGGTTCGGTCCGAACTGGCAGGGTTTCGACGATCAGGGCTTCGACGTGTTTAAAAAAGACGCCAACGGCGCCACGGTACGCGAAATTCTCGGCCAGGCTTTGCCCGACTTCACCTGGGGATGGGGCCACAACTTTACGTTCGGCGACTTCGACCTGAGTTTCTTCTTCAACGGCCAACAGGGCAACCTGATCTACAACAACACGGCGAACGAATTGCTGATGGCCGGTCCGCTGAAAAACGCCCGCAACACGACGCTGGAAGCCATCGAAAGCGGCGAAAACCTCAGCAACGCACTGTCGTTCTCCAACCGCTGGCTCGAAGACGGTTCGTTCATCCGCCTGAACAACGCCACCTTGGGTTACAACTTCAACCTGCCGCGCAACAACTACGTGAACGGTCTTCGCATGTACGTAACCGGTACCAACCTGTTGCTCATCACGGATTACACGGGTTACGACCCTGAAATCAACACCAACGCACAGGCCGGCGGTATTCCTTCCATCGGTATCGACAAAACCAACTACCCGCGCCCCCGCACATTCCTGGTGGGTGTCGACGTTCGTTTCTGATCAGATTCCTTTGCAATCTAAAAATTGTTCAAATTCAACAATATGAAAAAACATATTTTCACAAAAACACTGGCTTCCGGAGCTTTGGTACTTGCCCTTATCCTGGGCGCGTGCACCGACCTTGAAGTACCGAACCTGACGGAATTGCCCGATGATTCGGCTCAGTTGCTCTCCGATCCCGCCAATGCTGCCCAGTTTCTGGCTGCCGGCTACGCCCCGCTCCGAAACATGTTGGACCAGGGCAACTGGTATGGCATGGTAGAGCACGTAACCGATGAGATGCAAGGCCCGACCCGCGGTACCGACTGGGACGACAACGGTATCTGGCGTACCCTGCACACCCACAGCTGGGACCCCTTCCACGCATTTATCCAAAATGCCTGGAACACGCTCAGCGAAGGCCAGGCCAAGTGTGTGTTCTCGCTTACGACCATCCAGCAGTTCCCCGATGCCGGTGTGCCTGACAAGGCGCAATACCTGCTCGAACTGCGCTACCTGCGCGCGTTCTACATCTTCTGCACCGTGGATATGTTCGGCCAGGTGCCGTACCGCGAAGTTGGAGAAATCGACTTCAAACTTCCGCCGTCCAAAATCATGAGCTCGGCCGAGGCAACCGAGTGGCTGATCACGGAACTGAACGCCATCATTCCGCAGATGAAAGACAAGGGCGAAATCCCGTACAGCCGCGCGACCAAAACGGCTGCCCAGACCCTGCTCGCCAAAGTGTACCTCAATAGCGAAGCCTGGGGCGCCGGCGCCAAGTACAACGAAGCCGTTACGGCCTGCAACGACGTCATCAACAGCGGTAAATATGCGCTGAACGCCGACTATTTTGGTATCTTCAAACCCGACAACAGCGATCGTACCAGCAACGCCGACGAATCGATCTTCGTAGCAACCTTCGAAGGCAACCAGGGACTGAATGCCAACATCCACCAGCCGATGCGCACCTTGCACTACAACCAAACCTTCGGCCCGGGTAACACCTACTCGCCCTGGAACGGCTTCACCACGATCGCCGATTTCTACAACAAGTGGGACCAGACCGACAAGCGTTTCAAAGACGACAGCTGGAAGGCGATCAACGGCTTTAACCTCGGCTTTCTCGAAGGCCAGCAGTTCAAAGCCGACGGAACCCCGCTCAACGACCGCGGCGGCAACCCGCTCATCTTTACCGTCGAATGCCCGCTCAACGGCGCCAACGAGGCACAAGGCGTGCGCGTAGTAAAATACGCTCCCGACAACAATGCTACCGACGGCTCCCGCTCGGGCAACGACTTCGTGATCTTCCGTATCGGCGACGTGTACCTGATGCGCGCCGAAGCCGCTTTCCGCGCCGGTACCGGCGACCGCGGCCAGGCCGATCTCGATGCCGTTCGCAGTATCCGCGGCGTGCCCTCCGTGACGGTTTCGGCCGATGCACTGCTCAATGAGTATGGCTACGAACTTTACTGGGAAGGCGCTCACCGCCGCCAGGCCCTGATCCGTTTCGGTAAATTCAACGAAGCCTGGACCAACAAATCCGCTTCGCCGGAATACCGCAAACTGTTCTCGATTCCGCAAACGGCTATCGACGCCAACCCGAACCTGAAACAGAACCCGGGTTACTAAGCCAATGCGGCTGATTTGACAGAAGAGGCTGTTGCATAAGTTGATTATGTACAGCCTCTTCTTTTTTCCTAAAAAACCGATTTTTGTCCCTCAAATTGATGGAAAATTGAACCCGACGATGCAAAAACTACCGTTTCCCCTGATCTCGTGGAGCGCCCTCGCCTTTTTTCTTGCCTGCCATTCCGGTCACAAAGACAATACTGCCACCAGCAACGAACCTCAACGCTTCGAACTGCTCCCGGCTGACCAAACCGGTATCCAGTTCGTCAACCACCTGGAAGAACGGGCCGACCTCAATATCTTTACCTACCTCTACCTCTACAACGGCGCCGGCGTGTCGGCAGGCGACGTGAACGGCGACGGCTTGTGCGACCTGTATTTTACCTCCAATCAGGATAAATGCCGCCTTTACCTCAACCGGGGCGGTTTCAAATTTGAAGACGTGACCGAACAAGCCGGCGTGGCCGGCGAATTCGGCTGGACCACCGGCGTGACCATGGTCGACGTCAATGGCGACCAAAAACTGGACATTTACGTCAGCCGGGTAAACCATAAGGAAATTTTGCGCGGTCACAACCTGCTGTATATCAACCGGGGCGCCGGACCCGATGGTATCCCGGTTTTTACCGAAGAAGCCAAACGATGGGGGCTCGATCTCGAAGGCTATTCCACCCAGGCCGCCTTTTTCGACTACGACCTCGATGGGGACCTCGATATGTTCTGGCTCAACCATTCCACCCACAACAACGGTACGTTCGGCACCGTGACCGACCTGCGCTACAAACCCCACCCGACGGCTGGCGACCGCCTGCTGCGCAACGACGGCGAGCGCTTTACCGACGTCACCGCAAAAGCTGGTATTTATTCGTCCGTCATTGGTTATGGCCTGGGCATCTCTACCGGCGACGTCAACCTCGATGGCTGGCCCGATATCTACATCGGCAACGATTTTCACGAAAACGATTACCTGTATCTCAACAACGGGAATGGTTCATTTACGGAAGTGCTGGAATCCTGCATGGGGCACACCAGCCGATTCTCCATGGGAACGGACGTGGCCGACTTCAACAACGACGGCCTGCCCGACGTCATCAGCCTCGATATGCTGCCGGCCGACCCCGAAATCCTGAAATCCTCGGCCTCCGAAGACCCTATGGATATTTTTGAATTCAAACTGTCGTACGGTTATAACCACCAGTACGCCCGAAACAACCTCCAACTCAACGCCGGCATCTTTCCCCAACTCAAAGGCCCGCAAAAGCCCGTTTTTTCCGAAACCGCCTGCTACTCCGGCGTGTACGCCACCGACTGGAGCTGGTCGGCCCTTTTCTGCGACCTCGACCTCGACGGCTGGAAAGACCTCTACGTCTCCAACGGCATTTACCGCCGCTCCAACGACCTCGATTACATCAAATTTATCGAAGCCGATTCCGTTCAGGCGCGTATTCACAGCGATGTGATCGCCGACAAAGACCTGTTGATGGTGCAGATGATGCCCCAGATCAAACTGGCCAATTATGCCTACCGAAACAAAGGCGACCTGACTTTTGAAGACGTTTCAAAAGCCTGGGGCATGACGCAGGCCTCGTATTCCAACGGCACAGCTTATGCCGATCTAGACAACGACGGCGACCTCGATCTGGTGGTCAACAACCTGGAAGACCCTGCTTTCGTGTATAAAAACCTCACATTCGACCCCCAAAAGCCGGTCAGCCAGGACCGCCAATATCTGCGCTGCGCCTTTGCCGGCGAAGGAAAAAACAGTTTCGGCATCGGCGCCAGGGTGTTTTTCGACCTGCCGCAGGGGCGGCAATACCAGGAAAATTTTCCAACCCGCGGCTACCAGTCGTCGGTCGAGCCGATCCTGACATTCGGTCTGGGCGTCGCTTCGACCATCGATTCGCTCACCGTGGTGTGGCCCAACGGCACTTTTCAGGTGCTCCGTCAGGTGTCTGCCGGTCAAACGCTGACCCTGCGGCAGTCGGATGCTCAGGGTAAATTCGACTGGAAACAATTGCTGCCGGCCGCCTCCGTTCCGCGCCTGTTTGCCGAAATCCAGTCGCCGCTCGAAACCGACTGGCGGCACCGTGAAAACAAATTTGTCGAATTCAGCCGCGAGCGCCTGATCCCCAACATGAACTCCACCGAAGGCCCGCGCCTTGCGGTTGGCGATGTCAACGGCGATGGTCTGGAAGACTTCTTCGTCGGCGGCGCCAAATGGCAACCCGGCGCCTTGTGGCTGCAAAACCCGTCCGGTACTTTTTCGGCAGTACAGTCGCCCGCGTTGGTGCAAGACAGTACTTGCGAGGACGTGGGCGCCGTTTTTTTTGATGCCGACGGCGATCGCGACCTGGATTTGGCGGTCGTGAGCGGTGGCAATGAATTTCGGGAGGGGCAGGCGCCGCTGCAACCCAGGTTGTACCTCAACGACGGCCGGGGCGGACTCACCCGCGCTGCCGATGCGTTTTCCGGGCTTTCGTTCAACGGCTCCTGCGTAGCGCCTGCCGATTTCGACGGCGACGGCGATATCGACCTGTTTATGGGTGGCCGCACGGTTCCATGGAGTTACGGCGTTGTTCCGCGCAGTTATTTGCTGGAAAACGACGGCAAAGGAAAATTCAGAGATGTCAGCGCCGGGCGGGCGCCGGGTCTCGAATTTGCCGGCCTGGTCAAAGCGGCCGTCTGGACCGATCTCGACGGCGACCGGGTAGTCGATCTGGCCCTCATCGGCGACTGGATGCCGTTGCGTATTTTTTTGAATAAAAATGGTCGCCTGGAAGCCCTTTCTCCCGAAAAAAGCGGACTGGCCGGCACCAGCGGTTGGTGGAACTGCCTGCAAGCTGCCGACCTCGACGGCGATGGCGACCAGGACCTGGTGGCGGGCAACTACGGCCTGAATACGCGACTGAGCGCATCACGGGAACACCCGGTGACGATGTACGTCCGCGATTTCGACAACAACCAATCGCTGGACCAACTGCTGAGTTATTACTACCAGGGGCGGGAAATCCTGTTTGCCACCAAAGACGAACTGCAGGCTCAGGTGCCGTCGATCAAAAAGAAATTTCTGAAATACCACGATTACGCCAAAGCCGGTGTGAAAGATATTTTTGGCAACAAAGCCCTGGAGTCAGCCGAAAAACTGCAGGCTTTTACTTTCGAAAGCGCCTGGTTTGAGAACAAAGGCGATGGAACTTTTGAACGTCATGCGTTGCCAGCCGCGGTACAATTGTCGGTGGTTGAGCAAATCAGGGTGCAGGATTTTAATGCCGACGGGCGGCCCGATTTACTGCTGGCAGGCAACTTTTTTGAAGCCAACCCCGAACTGGGGCGCTACGATGCCTCTTATGGCGCTTTGTTGCTGGGTGATGGCAAAGGCAATTTTCAGGTGTTAAATAATATGAGCAGCGGTTTGCTGCTGCGCGGGCAATGCCGCGACGTACAAACGATCAATACCCCCCGGGGGCCTCTGCTGCTGATTGCCCGCAACAACGAACGGCTTGGGTTTTACCTGTTCAACCAGGCCGGGCAACAAACCCCAGTACAATAGGCTGTATTTGAGCAGCAGGTATCGGTTGTTGAATAAGTCAGCCTTGTCATTGGTCAAAAAATCAGGGGCTCCTCCGGGAGCCCTTTTATTTTCATACCGAATCACGACCATTCCATATTAAAATACAAGCTATGAAAACCAATCTTTTACCTGTTTTACTATTGTTCATTTCTCTCCATTTGCAGGCCCAGGTGATGCGTTCTTTGCCGGCCAGCGGCGGCAACCTGAAAAGTTCGGTATCGCAGCGCATCGGGGTGACCGATATGGCCATCCATTGGGATGCGCCGGGTGTGCGGGGCCGGGAGGGCGCAATTTGGGGTACCCAGGTGGCACACTATGGGTTTGCCGATCTGGGTTTCGGCACCTCGAAACAGGCGCCCTGGCGAGCGGGCGCCAACGAGAACACGACGATTGCGTTCAGTACGGATGTCAGGGTGGAGGGCAAGCCTCTGACGGCGGGTACGTACGGTTTTTTTATTGCCGTGTACCCCGATTCCTGCGTGCTTATTTTTTCCAAAAACAGCACAGCCTGGGGCAGCTATTTCTACGACCCGGCCCAGGATGCGCTTCGGGTCACCGTCCGACAGCAAAAGAATCAGCCTGTGCTGCGGGAGTGGCTGGGGTTCGAGTTTTTTGACCAGACGGAAAGCGCCACTTCGATCGCCCTGGTTTGGGAGCGCTGGCGGATACCGTTTCGCGTGGAGATTGATTTGAAAAAGACGGTGGTAGACGCCTTGCGGCAGGAAATGGCGAACAGCCCGGGTTTTTATGCCCAAAACCTGAATGCCGCGGCCAGTTTTTGCCTCGAACACGATTACAACCTGGAAGAGGCTTTGGGCTGGGCCAACCGCGCCCTTGAAAGCGATCCGAGTTTCAACAATAACCTTTTGAAAGCCAATTTGCTCAACAAACTGGGGCGCAGTGCAGAGGCGGACAAAGTGATGTCGGGGGCAATGGAAACCGCGACGGTGCTCGATCTGCACCAGTACGGACGGCAACTCATCAGCCAGAAAAACCCGAAAAAGGCACTGGAGGTTTTTGAATTAAATCATCGGAAAAACGGCGACACCTGGCCCGTGCATGTCGGACTGGCGCGCGGCTATTCGGCCAACGGTGATGTGAAAAAAGCGCTTGAACACGCCAAAATTGCGCAAAAACAAGCGCCGGACGAGCAAAACCGCAGGAGCCTGGATGGGATGGTAAAAACCCTGTCGGAAGGCAAACCGATCGGTCAGTAACGACGGCTTATTCCCGTACGAACTCCAGTTCCATGTGCCGGTCGAGCCGGGCGATCGACGACGGCTCGTGGGGCTCCTTGTCGTCCTGGCGGTGTTTGACGACGTAATCCACATTCGTCAGGATGTCGGAACTGATGGCGCCGTAGGTAGGCGGGAAGCGCTGGCCGTGGATGTTGGCCGAGGTGCTGAGCAGGGGGCGGCCGAGCTGGGCGATCAGGGCCTGGCAGAACTCATCGTGTACGATACGAATACCCACCGAGCCGTCGGGCGCTTTGATACTGGCCGGCAGGCCGTCGGTTTTATCGTAAATGACGGTGAGCGGCCGCTGGTGGTAAGCCAGCAGGGTTTCGAGGCGGGGATGGAGTTTCGGGACGTATTTTTTGAGCATTTCCAGGCTGTCGACCAGGATAATGTAACCTTTTTCCGGCGCGCGCCCTTTCAGGGTAGTGACACGCGCAATAGCGACTTCATTAGTTGCATCGCAGCCGATGCCCCAGATCGTGTCGGTAGGGTAGCAGATAATTCCGTCGTCGTTCAGGATGCGGGTGATCTCCGAAATGTCGTCGCGTAGCAGGAACATGGCCAACAATAAAGGGGGTTTAAGCGTTTGTGATTGTACTTTTGAAGGGCAAACTTCCGGTGATTGGCGGAGAAAAACGCTTTTCCGGTGCGGAAGATTATGGATGTTTGCCTTTTCATTGCATTCATGTGTGCCGACGGCGCTTTTCGCCCCGTCTTTTAGCAAAAGCATTTTACCGTTATGAGATTTTCGCGGCCCAACCGGTTTATTCGGAACGTTTATTTTTCAACCCTGTTGTTTTTTCTGAGCCTGCCGGCGGGCCTTTGGGCCATGCACATTATCGGCGGTGAACTGACTTACGAATATCTCGGGGAGTTCAACGGCAACAATCGTTACCGTTTCACCATGTTCGTGTACCGCGATTGCAACAGCGGCGGCGCACCTTTGGACAACAACGCCAACATTGCCGTGTATCGGGGTACGTATTCCAACAACATCCTTTTTACCACCTACATCAATTCCAACGCCATCCCCTTGTCCAGCGCCTCGTTTATCCCTATCGAGCCGCCACCCTGTGTACAAAACGTGCCGAACGTGTGCGTTCAGCAGGGGAAATACGTCTTTACCAAAGACCTTCCTATTTCCAATCAGAGTTATTTTATTGTTTATCAGCGCTGTTGCCGCAACAATACCATTTCCAATATCCTGACGCCCGGCGACGTAGGGGCCACGTATTTTGTGGAAATCACCCCGCTGGCGCAACAAGTAAAAAGCAGCAGTCCGGTTTTTAACGACTTTCCGCCCATCGTGATTTGCAACCGGGTACCGCTCGAATTCGACCACTCGGCTGCCGACCCCGACGGCGACAACCTGGTGTACAGTTTTTGTTCGCCATTCATGGGCGGCGGCAGTATCACCAACGGTCCGCTGGCGACCAGTTGCGACGGCGCTACGCCGATTCCGCCCTGCGCGCCGCCATTCGACAATGTCGCTTTCGTGGTGCCCGATTACAGTCCGGGCAATCCGATGGGGGGCAATCCGCAGGTGACAATTGATCCGCTGACCGGTTTGATTACCGGTACACCGAATATGCTGGGGCAATTTGTGGTGGGCGTATGCGTGCAGGAGTTTCGCAACGGGCAATTGTTGTCGACCGTCCGGCGTGATTTTCAGTTCAATGTAGCGGATTGCGACCCTACCGTACTGGCTAAACTCAACAAAGAGGCCAATAACGGCGGTGATACCTTGCGCGTCGTCGGTCAGAAATATTTTATCCGCTCCTGCGGCGCCAAAACCCTGACGCTCGAAAACCTGAGCGAAGACCCGGCATTTATCACCTCTTTCCGCTGGGAGTTCGATTTTGGCAATACGGTTTACAAAGACAGCGTCAACTGGGACCCCACGGTCACCTTCCCGGATACGGGTCGTTATGTGGGCGCCCTGATCCTGAATCCCGGCGATCCGTGCGCCGATACGGCTTTTATCACCGTCGATATTTTTCCGAAAGTCAATGCTGACTTTTCATACGATTACGATACCTGCGTGGCCGGCCCCGTAGTGTTTACCGACCTGTCGAGCAACGAAGGCGGTGTGACGCTCGACCGGTGGCGATGGTCGTTCGGGGTGCCCGGCGGGGTGTCGACTATACAAAGTCCCGAGTTTTTGTATCCGTATCCGGGCAATCACCCGGTGAGGTTACGCGTGTACGATGTACACTCCTGCTGGGGCGAGTCGACCGAAACCATCCAGTGGTACCCGGTACCGCCATTGATTATTATCCAGCCCAGCAGTTTTTTAGGCTGCTTGCCGGCGGAAATATTTTTCAACAACCTGTCGTCTCCAATTGATTCGACGTACAAGATCGTATGGGATTTTGGCGACGGAACAACGGTCGAAGATGTCATTAGCCCTTCCCATTTGTACGACGAAGAAGGGCTTTACGATGTCAGTGTCGCTATCACTTCGCCGCTCGGTTGCTTTACTTCGGATACATTTCCTCGACTGATACGGGTGGAGCCGTCACCAATTGCCGATTTTTCCATGGACCCCTCCGAAGGGCTGTCCAATCTGAACAATACCGTACAGTTTACCGACCTCTCGCAGGGCGCGGCGAAATGGAACTGGCAATTTGACCGATATGCCACTGTGACGGAGCAAAACCCGAGTTTTACCTTCCCGGATACCGGCAGGGTAGGAATTCGCCTGATTGTGACCCACCCGAGGGGCTGCAAGGATTCGCTGACGCGTTACCTCGATATCCGGCCTGAAACCCGCTGGTTTATGCCCAATGCGTTTACCCCGAACGGCGACGGCCAGAATGACGGTTTTTACGGTAAAGGTTTTCTGGAAGGCGTCAGCGATTTTCGCATGACGATCTGGAACCGCTGGGGCGAACAGGTGTATGAAACCGAAAACCCGGCAGACCAATGGAACGGCAGGGCTGGCAATACCGGGGGGATGTCACCTGCAGGGGTCTATGTTTATCTGGTGACGTTTACCGAACCCAGGGGCGTGAAGCGGGAGTTCAGAGGCTTTGTAACGCTGGTGCAATAGATTGTTCAACGCAGCAAACTAACGTTGCCTTTTTTCTCCCAAATGGCGCCTCCAATGCAGTTCACCCGGATGTAATAGCCGAAAGTCTCCGGGGGTAAGGGCTGCCCTTTGTACGTGCCGTCCCAGGCTTCCTCCGGCGAAGTGGTCTCGAAGATCTTTTCCCCCCAACGGTTGTAAATAACCCAGTACACCGATTCGATAAATCTCCCTTCGGGTTTCAAAGCGTCGTTGGCGCCATCGCCGTTGGGTGAAAACCCGGTCGGGAAAAAGAGGAAAGGCTCTTCGCAAATCGGGATCAGCACCACGACCCGAACCGAGTCGCCCAGTACACAACCGCCGGAAAGGACGGCGTCGACCGTGTAAGTTGTGGTCTGAAAAGGCGTAGCGACAGGATTCGAAGTGTCCGTTTCGTTCAACCCATAATCGGGCGACCAGTTGAACTGGGCCGGCGCCGGTAAAATCGCATTCAACTGGCTGCTCTGTCCCTGATAGATAGTGTCGGGACTCGCAGTAGCCACCAGGGCTCCAGGGTCGATTACTTCTACCCAGACGTCGCCCATGCGCACACAAGGGCCGTTGCCGCTTGCCGTCACGGTGTACAGGGTGCTGGCGGTGGGGAATGCCAGCGGATTGGCGATCGTGGAATCGACCAGCGTCAGTCCGGGCGTCCAGATGTAATCGTAAAGGGTATCGGCCTGCGGAAATAACGCGATCGTATCGCCCTGGCAAATGGCCCATTCCTGCGCCAGCAAATTGAGCGGTGGTATAGGGGCATTGAACGTAAATACGGCAGTGTCGCGGCAGCCATTGTTTGATTTGGCGATAAGCCGCAATTGGTAATCACCCGGCAGATTGACGTCAAAAACCGGGTTTTGCTGACTGGAACTCAACTGGTTGCCATTGGGCAGCCGCAGCGTCCAGAACCACGACATTACACCGAAAACCGTGTCGGCTGTAAAATCGAGCCCCTGAATCAGGAGCCCGTTCTGGTCGCAATCCGGAAAGGCCGTCTGCGCAGCGGCATCGATGTAACTGTTGGTCAGGTGGATTTGCTGCACCGCCGTATCGGCGCAGGGGGTGCCGGGATTGACGATGAGGGCGACGGTGTACCAGCCCGTGTCGGGGTACACATGCGTGGAGGCAAAACTGGCGGAAAAGTTATCCGGATCGTTGGGCCAGTCGAAATACCACCGGTAACTGGAAGCGGCCGTGCTGAGGTTTTGAAACTGCACCGAGGTGGTATTGCATACCGGCCCCGGCACAAACCAGGCCGCGGTCGGCTTGCCACAATCCGCAACGTTGAACTGGAAATCGCGCCGGGTGGTCGACAGCAAGGTGTCGCCCCGGTATTCGTCGACGCAGACACCCACCACAAAATTGCCGATCATATTGGGGATACCGGTCATAAAGCCCGTTTGCGGGTCGATGCTCAGCGGTTGGCCGCCCAGCAGATTGCCCAGGTTATAGGGCGGATCGAGCCAAACGAGTTCTTCATAAGGGCCTGCGAAAGGCGGATTGGGCACGGGTGTCAGCGAGTCGGGGCCATTGAGCGGCGTGCAAAGGCGGTAGACCAGCGAATCGCCGTCGGGGTCTGTGGCGCCATGGTCGAAATTGACGGGTTCGTGTATACAAATGGCGACGGGTGGCCAGCTGTTGAACACGGCGGCATTGTTGCAGGCCAACTGGGCTTCTTCGCTGATCGTGGCCGTATACGAGATGCCGGTGTTGAGCGGATCGGGCAGGTTGCGGATCAGCAGGTTTCTGCAACACCGCTGATAAACAATGTGATAGCCGCCGGGTGAATAAGGCAGGTTGATGATTTTATTGTAAATAGCCCGGTGTACGCACACGTCGGGCGGGTCGGTCAGGCAGGGGTTGTTCAAAACAATGGGCAGTTTGTCGCTCCGCTCATCTATCCTGATCGTGTCTTTTTTGAACAAGGTCCAGTCTGCTTTATATATGCCGATAATAGCAGGCTGGTCAAAATCCGGCAGGCCATTGTAGCAGTCGCGGTAAACCGACAGCGTGATCTCGTATTGATTGTTGCCCAGACAATTATAAGTAATCTCTCCGCCGACGATGTGGGTGGCGTACAGCGGGGAAAAAACGCCCAGGAGGAGGGCTGCGAGGAAATATTTGTGTATAGACTGGTTCAGGAACATTCTTCCGAAGGCTATGTTAAACAACATCGACCATCAAGCCGGCGCTAAAAATCGTTCAAATTAAGCGATCCTGTTTTACATTAACAAAGCCAGGTCCGATTCTATCCGAAATGAAAAACTTGTTGCTTGTATTTGGCCTGATGGCCAGCGCATTGTTACTCATGTGCCAAAGTGATCCTTCCATTGAGCCGCCCGAGCCGGCCCCTCCGGCCGAAAAACTGGACATTCTCGCCCTGGGCGATTCCTACACTAAGGGTGAAAGCGTTCCATGGGCCAACAATTTCCCCAATCAACTGGCCGATAGCCTGAAAAAAGACGGCAGGGAAGTTTCGGGCGTACGGATCATCGCTCAAACCGGCTGGCGAACCGACAACCTGCGCAATGCCATTGAGGCGGCCGGGGCATCCATCGGCGACAGCACGTTCAGTATCGTCACTTTGTGCATCGGCGTGAACAACCAGTACCAGGGCGGAACACCGGAACTTTACCAGCCCGAATTTGAAGCGCTGCTGCAAATGGCCATCGAACGCGCGGGCGGACGCAAAGAGCGGGTATTTGTTTTGTCCATCCCCGACTGGGCATTTACGCCTTATGGCCAAAATTTTGGCGATCCTGCCCAGACTTCACAGGAAATCGATCAATTCAACGCGATCAATCGCGCCGTCAGCCTGCAAGCCGGGGTGCAATACCTCGACGTCACGGCGATTTCGAGGATGGGACTCGACAGGCCGGTTTTGGTCGCGTCCGATGGCCTGCATCCGTCTGCACAGCAATACAAGGAGTGGGTAACAGCGCTCCTGCCCGCGGTCAGGGCGAGTTTGTAGGAAGCCCGTTTTCGGCAAACCAGCGCCAAAGCGCCGCCGCATGTAATGCCTGGTAAATGCCGCCCTGACACAAGGCGGTGTGGACTTCACCGGGTGGTACGACGTGTACGGTCATGTCTTCTGAATGATCGTAGTCCGGGTTGTTCATTCGCCGCACACCGGTGGCCAAAAAGATATGACAACGGTTGGTGTGGGTGGCCGGGTTGGCGCTCAGCGTTACGAATTCGCGCCATTCGCCGCTGCCATAGCCGGTTTCTTCCATCAGTTCCCTGCGCGCGCTGTCGAGCGGCGATTCGCCCGGATCGACGATACCGGCCGGCAATTCGAAGTGTACCTTGCCCAGGGCATGGCGGTATTGTCGGATCAGCACGATCGAACCTTCCTCCGTAACGGCCAGGATGGAGGCCCATTCGGGGTACTCGAACACGAAGTAATGATCGAGTACGACGCCGTTGGGCAATCTGACCTGATCTTCCCGAAGGTGCATGTAGGGCCGGCGGTCGAGCAGATACTTGCTTTGTAACACCTGCCAGGGTTGTGGGTCTTGCATAAATAATTGACGTATTTTGCCCGCACAAAACAAGGACGGGAAATCCGTCTGGCCAAACCCTGTTGTATGGAATCGAAAAAATCATTCTGGCTGGCTGTGTTCAGCGTGCTCGCCGTGGGCCTCGTTCATCTCGCTGCCCGCTATTTATCCCTGACGATCGATCCCGGTTTTTTGATGGGATTGCGCTGGTATGCCATTGGTGCGCTGGCGTATTACGGTTATCAGCAACGTTCGCTCACGACCTGGATTCTGATCAGTATGGTGGTCGGTATGGAAGTCGGCGTCGATTTTCCGCAGACCGCCGGGCAAATGGAGGTGTTGAGTAAAATCTTTATTCAGCTCATCAAAACGGTGATCGCGCCCCTATTGCTCGCGACGCTGGTCGTCGGTATTGCCGGTCAGAGCAATTCGAAAGCCGTGGGCCGGATGAGCGCCAAGGCATTTACCTATTTCATAATTGCCACTTCCATTGCCCTTGTGGTGGGACTGGTGGCGATCAATTTCAGCAAAGCCGGTGTGGGTATCACGTCCAAAACCCCGGTGTCGTCGGCTGTGGAGATGCCTGTTGACCGCTTGTCGGCCAAGGTTGATTCGGTCAAGGGCACCGTTCAGTTGCTGTACGGCGAAAAGACGCTCGGGGCACCGACGACGGTCGCCAAACAGGACTGGAAATACGTTGTTTTGCACATTTTCCCTGAAAACATCGCCAAGGCAGTGCATGAAGGCGCAGTACTGCAAATCGTGGTGTTCAGTCTGATTTTCGGCTTTGCTCTGCGGCAGGTATCGGAAGTGCACCGGAAAGTGATGCTCGACTGGCTGGAAAGCCTTGGCGAAGTGATGTTCAAATTTACCAACATCATCATGTACTTCGCGCCTTTTGCCGTGGGTGGCGCCATGGCCTACACGATCGGTACGATGGGTTTTGAAGTCGTCTGGAACCTGGTCAAACTCCTGGGCACCCTTTACGCCGCCCTGCTGGTGTTTATCCTGCTGGTGTTTATACCCGTTTTGATTTTTTTCAAAATCCCCATCCGGCAGTTTTTCAAAGCCATTTACGAACCAGCGTCGCTCGCTTTTGCCACAGCCAGTTCGGAAGCCGCGTTTCCGAAGGCCATGTCGGCCATGGAACAGTTTGGCGTGCCGCGCAAAATCGTCTCTTTCGTGTTGCCGACAGGATACAGTTTCAACCTCGACGGCTCCACTTTATACCTTTCCCTGGCCTCGATTTTTTGCGCCCAGGCGGCCGGCATTACGCTGAGTTGGGAAACGCAGCTGGCCCTGATGGGCACTTTATTGCTGACGTCGAAAGGCGTAGCCGGCGTGCCCCGCGCTTCGCTGGTCATTCTCGCCGGCACGGTCAATCAATTCCACATTCCGGAATGGCCCATTGCCGTGATCCTCGGCATCGATGCGTTGATGGACATGGGCCGCACCTCCGTCAACCTGATGGGCAACTGCCTCGCCTCGGCCGTGGTGGCCCGCTGGGAGGGGGAATTTGACGATGAGAAGGCGCATTCGGTGTAACAATTGACGCTTTTTACACAAAAAGGGCGCAGAGAAATTTAATTCTCTGCGCCCTTCGCATTTACACAAAGGATGAATCAGCCGATCAGGGCAGCAGCACCTGGTCGATCACGTGGATCACGCCGTTGCGGGCGAGGATGTCGGTAGCGACGATGTTGGAACCCATTGCATTGCCGGTGCCTTTTACTTTCGGGCCGCCGGCGAGC
>JAEUUU010000151.1 GCA_016787345.1 Saprospiraceae bacterium
TGAACAACGTCGCTTATTTTATCCAGTAAACAACGTTTCCCACATGCGGAAAATCCTTCTTCTGGCGATTTTGATCGCCGGCATCGGAATCAATACCCGGGCGCAAAATGATGGCGCCTACCGTCAAACCATTCTCTTTTCTCAGCCCTGGAAATTCTCCAAAGGCAATTTTAAAGGCGCCCAAAACGCCGCGTTCGACGATACCGGCTGGCAAACAGTGCGGGTGCCGCACGATTGGGCCATCGCGGGCCCCTTTGACCCGCTCGGCTCGGCCGAAACCGGCAAACTGCCATGGAAAGGCGAAGGATGGTACCGCCACACCTTCACGCCCGACCCCGCCTGGCAAGGCAAACAACTGACGCTTTTGTTCGACGGCGTGATGGCTTTCCCCGTCGTTTGGCTCAACGGCAAGGAAATCGGCCGCTGGGACTACGGCTACAATTCTTTTTACCTCGACGTGAGCGACCACATCGTGTTCGGGCAACCAAACGTGCTGGCCGTGTATGTCGACACCCGCCGACATGAAAGCCGCTGGTATCCCGGCGCGGGTATTTACCGCAAAGTGACGCTTACGGTGACCGACCCGGTTCACGTCGCGCAGTGGGGAACCCAGGTGACCACGCCGGAAATCAGCGCCGACCGGGCCCTTGTACAAGTGCGAACCCGCATCGTCAACGACGGCAAATCGCAGCAAACGGCAACGGTTCATCACATCGTTCTCGATCCTTCGGGCCGCCCCGCCGCGGTCAGCGATACCCTTTCGTGCCCTGTGAAAGCGGGAGAGGATCATCCTTTTACCCACAATATCCGGCTGCTCAACCCGCTGCTTTGGGATGTGGAGCAACCGAATCTGTACACCCTTCAAACCATTGTGCGCCGTCAGAATGGCGTATGCGACGTGTATACAACCCGTTTCGGGGTGCGCAGCGCCGAATTTTCGGCCGACAACGGTTTCTGGCTCAACGGCCGCCGCGTTGCGCTCAAAGGCGTTTGTCTGCACCACGACTTCGGCGCGCTCGGGGGCGCATTCAACTACCGCGCCATGCAACGCCAACTGGAGATCATGCGCGACATGGGTTGCAATGCTATCCGCACCAGCCACAACGCTCCGGCGCCCGAATTGCTCGACCTGTGCGATGAAATGGGCTTCGTGGTGGTCGACGAGCTGTTCGACAAATGGGATGCCCGGGCCGACATCCTGCCGGAAACGGATTTTCAGGAATTCGCCCGCCGGCAAGTGCGCAACTTCGTGCAACGCGACCGCAACCACCCCTGCATTATCCTGTGGAGTTGCGGCAACGAAATAGGCGATGTCCAGGGCAATGTCAACGGCGGTTTTGCCAAACTTGAACTGATGACCAACCTGTTCCGCCAAAACGACCCCACCCGCCCCGTCACCCTCGTATGCGACAACCGCGAATCGGCCACGCTGCGGCACATGGATTATTACGACGTCATTTGTTACAACTACGGCCGTCGCTACGACAAAGCCCGCCAGCTGGCGTCCGACCACTCGGTGATCATCTCCGAATCGGCTTCCACGGTGAGTACACGCGGTTATTTCAACCCGGTTTTACCGGCAAAAAAGACCGATTTCGAACAACAACCCCGAATCAGTTCCTACGACCTCAACGCGCCCGAATGGGCCGAAATACCCGAAGACGATTTTAACTGGCAATGGGAAGACCGTTTTGTCGCCGGTGAATTCGTCTGGACCGGCTTCGACTACCTCGGCGAACCCACGCCCTACGGCGACTTTGCGGTGCAGGCCGGCCAGATCAAACAGGAAGCTACTGCGCGCAGTTCCTACTTCGGCATTGTCGATCTGGCGGGCATACCCAAAGACCGCTACTACCTGTACAAAAGTCTCTGGCGGCCAGGCGCCAATACCGTGCACCTGCTGCCGCACTGGAACTGGAAAGGCGCTGAAAACCAGCCGATTCCGGTGTTTGTCTACACCGATGGCGACGAAGTGGAGCTGTTTCTCAACGGCCGTTCGCTGGGCCGCCGGGCCAAACAACCGCTGGGCACAGGTCCGGTGCTGGAGCAATACCGCCTGATGTGGGACAACGTGCCCTACCAACCCGGCACCCTGCACGCAGTGGCCTACCGCGACGGGCAATTGATCGGCGAAGATCTCGTCAGAACCGCCGGCAAACCCGCTTCGGTCCGCCTGACGCCCGACCGCAGCCTGCTCCGCGCCGACGGCGATGATTTGTCGTTCGTGCTCGTGGAGGTGCTCGATGCGGAGGGCAATTTGTGCCCCCTGGCCGATCCGCTTGTTCGTTTCGAGTTGTCGGGCCCGGCCGAGATTGCCGGCGTCGACAATGGCGACCCGGTGTCGCTGGCGCCGTTTCAGGCCTCGGAAGGCAGGGTTTTTTACGGTAAAAGCATGCTGATCGTGCGCACCCGGGAGGGGCAGCGCGGCGCTGTAACCGTAAAAGCAACATCTTCCGGATTGCGCAGCGGACAGGCGGTATTGAAGGTGGAATGAAGTATTTTCAGGCAAATACGGCGTTCATTTCCAATAATTTGGCCCTCAAATCCTTGTAGGCGACCCAGTTGAAGTTTTTCAAAAAATCAGCTGCTGCGTGGGCGCCGCGTACGAAAAGGTCGAGTTTGCCTTCATCTGAAATGCTGAAATCCATCCAGTTGTAATCGCCGGAATCGATGAAGCCGATCAGGCGCCGGTAATCGGGGTGTTGCACGATGAAATCATTGTCGCCGTAGGCCATCATGGCGTTCAGCGTAGCGCCGAAGAAGTCGCCGAACGATTCGTTTTTGTTGTACGTATCCCGGTCGATCCCGATTTTGACCCCGAAGGTAGGCGCCGACGGGAGGGTCCGGTTGTTGTGAAAAAGGGAGATCGGGAAATTGGACAAGGTGCCGCCGTCGACAAAATATGCCTCCGAGGGAATTGGGCCTTTGTAATTGGCCAATTGCTGCCAAAGCGCGGGTGAATCGGTCGTATTGGGCAAATTTTTGGCGATATAAGGGTAAAAAAGAACCGGTACGCTCATGCTGGCCCGCACGAATTCCGCCGGATCGACCGATTCCGGATCGGCGTAATAAAGCGCTGCGAGATCGGGGAAAACCACCTTGGTTTCGGTGGTGACTTCGGCGGTGACGACGGCCACCCGTTCGAAGCGTCCGGGGCCGTACGCCGTACCATCCAGGCGGTGGCGCAGTCCGGCCGGGGTCAGTTGGCGCACGGCTTTCAGGTCGCGGAGGGTATACACGCCTTTGGCCTGGAGCAGGCCGCTCAGCCATTCCTGAAAATGCAATCCGGGGTTGAGGCCGTAGCATTCCTTCACATCGTCCATGATTTTACTCGAATACCGCGCGACCTTTCGCTTTTTGCTGTCGGGGTCGAGCAAGGCATCAAGGAAGTGCTGAACGTCCTTGTCGCCGTCCATAAAATCGCTGAAATCCTTGCCGGCAACTTCCCGGATCAGCCATTCGGCTTTGGCGGCCTCGATCGGGCCGCCGCCGGCCAGCAGCATGGAGACAATCGAACCGGCCGAGGTGCCGGCCAGTTGCAGGAAGCGGATGTTCATTTGTTCGAGCACGTACACGTAGCCCAGCAGCGCCACGCCAAGGGTGCCGCCGCCTTCGAGCACGAGATCGACGTATTGATACCCCTGGTCGTCGACGACGTCGGAGAGATTGAGTTGGCCCTCTGGTTGGGATGCGGCAAAAACATGAAGATCGTCGAGCAGGGCGAGCACTTCGGGGTGTTGGGTATAAGCGGTGGTTTCCATAAGAAGATTGTTTGGTTCAAAAGTAGGGGCGACGAAAGGGCGCCGGCGGATAATTCAACCGCCGGTCGGAATTCTTCAACGAGATGTGCGCTTTGCGGAAAGACTACGTCCGAACAATGCCAAAAAATCCTTGTTTTAGTCCATCCTTCCGGCGTGCTTACGCCTACCTTTGTCCCCGTTATGGAAAAAGTAAAATGTCTCATTATCGGCTCCGGCCCTGCCGGTTACGCCGCTGCTATTTATGCCGCCCGGGCCGGCCTCAGCCCGGTTTTGTACACTGGCCCCCAACCCGGCGGCCAGCTCATGATCACCAACGACGTGGAGAACTATCCCGGTTACCCGCAAGGACGTATGGGCCCGGAAATGATGGACGATTTCAAGGCGCAAGCCGAACGTTTTGAAACCGACATCCGCAATGAAATGATCGTCAAGGTCGATTTTACGGGTCCGATGCACAAAGCCTGGTCGGAAAGCGGTCATGAAATTCATGCGCCCGCCGTGATTATCGCCACGGGCGCCAGCGCCAAATGGCTGGGTATTCCGGGTGAGAAAGAATTCGAAAATCGGGGCGTATCCGCCTGTGCTGTGTGCGACGGCTTTTTCTTCCGCAAACAGAAGGTCGCCATCGTCGGTGGCGGCGATACGGCTGCCGAAGAAAGCACCTATCTGGCCAAAATCTGCGCCGAAGTGCATCTGCTGGTGCGCCGCGACGAGATGCGCGCCTCCAAAATCATGCAGGAGCGTGTGCTCAATACGCCCAACCTCATCGTCCACTGGAATACCGAAGCCAGCGAAGTGCTCGGCGACGATGCCGGGGTGACCGGCGTCCGGATCATCAACAACCAGACGAAAGAATGCAGCGTACTCGACGTCACCGGTTTTTTCGTGGCCATCGGCCACCAGCCGAACACCGGCGTATTCAAAGACTGGATCAATCTCGATGAAACGGGTTATATCCAGGCTGTACCGGGCCGTACGTTTACCAATATTCCAGGCGTGTTTGCCTGCGGCGACGCCCAGGACAAAATTTACCGACAGGCCGTCACGGCAGCCGGTACGGGCTGTATGGCCGCACTGGATGCCGAGCGGTATCTGGTGGAGCAGGGATATTGAAAAATACAGGATTCAGGAGGCTGTCTCACAAGTCTGAGTACCCAGGAGGCTCTGGCGAAATAAGTTTCACGCAAAGCCGCAAAGGCCGCCAAGGGGCAAACTTTGCGCGCTTTGCGTGAAATAATATTTCTACGATTTTGGGCCGGCCAGACTTGTGAGACAGCCTCTTTGTTTTATACCGGGCGCTTCAACATGCTCCATACACAAGCCTTCAAATTTGAAAACCTTGCTCCACTGTCAAAAACATCTCTTCTCCCTCGACCCCGGCCAGCACTACCTCAACGGCGCCTACATGTCGCCCATGCTGAAGTCGGTGGAAGAGGCCGGCCTGTCGGGTCTGTTGCGGAAACGACAGCCACAGCGGATCAGCGCGGCTGATTTTTTTGAAGATGCCGAACGTTTGCGCGCCCTTTTTGCCCGATTGATCAATGCCCGCTCTGCCGACGAGGTGGCGCTCATCCCCTCGGCGTCGTACGGAATGGCCGTGGTGGCCAAAAACCTGCCTGCGCGCGCCGGACAAAAAATCATCATGGCCGATGCCCAGTTTCCCAGTAATGTGTACCCCTGGATGAAACTGGCCGGCGAGCGCGGCCTCGACCTTGAATTTGTAGCGATGCCGGTCGGGAAAGAACATCGAGGCAAAATCTGGAACGAGCGTATTCTCCATGCCATCGACGACCGAACCGTGCTCGTGGCCCTGGGGCACGTGCACTGGGCCAATGGAACGCGTTTCGATCTTGAACAAATTGCCGCCAAAACCCATCGCCACGGCGGACTGATCGTGGCAGATGGCACGCAAAGTGTCGGCGCGCTGCCGCTCGACGTGCAGGCTTTCGGCCTCGATGCGCTGATCTGCGCTGGCTACAAATGGCTGATGGGGCCGTATTCAAGCGGTTATGCCTGGCTGGGACCGACTTTTATAGAAGGGCAGCCCCTCGAGGAAAACTGGATCAACCGCCGCAACAGTGAGGATTTTGCCCAACTCGTCAACTACCAGCCGGATTACCAGCCCGGCGCCCGGCGATTCGACGTGGGCGAGAGAAGCAACTTTATCGCGGTGCCCATGTGCATCGCGGCGCTCGAACAAATACTGGCCTGGGGCACCGACAATATACAGGCCTATTGCCACACACTGATCGCTCCCTACCTGCCCAAATGGGCGGCTTTGGGCTACCACACCGAACATCCCGACTGGCGAGCGGCTCATCTGTTCGGGATCGAACTTCCGCCGCGGGTCAAACCCGCCGATGTGCAGCAAAATCTGAAAGCGGCCGGTATTTCGGTGTCCGTTCGGGGCGATTTTGTGCGCATTTCACCCCATGTTTACAACGACGCGGCCGATCTGGAGGCGCTGACCGAGGCGCTCAGTTTTTGATGAAATTTTTAAAAACAGGGCCTTTTTCTGTGCTGATTTGTAAAAAATATAAGCCGGAAGGCCAGTCTTTTACCGAAATGGGTTGTGCTGAAAAGGTTCCCATGAGGCTGCCCTGCGCGTCGAACATCCGAACGGCCTGAATGGAAGCAGGGCTGTCGATATACAACAGGTCGCTGACCGGATTGGGCCGGATGGTCAAAGTGATTTGACCGGTTTCCTGCGTGTTCGTACTCGCCGTATAACTGTACCGAACGATCCGGGAAGAGAACTTGACTTCTCCCACCCACAAATGATTGCCTACGGCGCACAACGACTGCGGCAGGGTCAGGTATTGGTCGCCCAGACCGGGTTGTGTGTTGCTCATTTGCGCCTGGCCCAGCACGACTGCCGTGTTCGGGTCGCCGGCATCTTCGATGTTTGCCCAAAGCAATACGTTGTGGTTGTTCGTGTTGGCAATGGCGAGGCTGCCGTTGAAAGCGATGGCGCTGGCGCTCAGGTTGAGCGGAAGCGATGGCGGCTGGCCGGGCATCGGCGGGTCGCGGGTGATGATTTTCCAGGGATCGAGGTTGCCGTTCAGCAGTTCTGCGACTTTGAAAATATAAATATAGGGCTGACCGCTCTGGATGGTCGCTGTCAGGTATTCACCGTCGCTGTGCAGACTGCTCAACGGCGCGTAGGGCAGTACGATTTCGAGGTCGGGGTTGTCATTGCCATTGGCGGGCAGTTGTTCCCAAAGCCAGATCTTGCCGGAACGCTCGCCGAGGTAAAAAAACGCGCTGTCGTACGCCACGGCATTCAGATATTCAAATTCGGCAGAACCGATATGGTTGGTAAAAATCAGGTCGGGTCCTGTGGCCGCGGTGGGTATATTGTTCCACACCGCGACGTTTTGTTGGCCAGCCAGCACCAGTTTGCCCTCAAAAACGGCATTGTCTCTGACAAATAAATTATTGGCTTTCAGATTGATCGCCACGTCGGGCGCCTGGCCCAATGAGGGATCGGCGCTGTTCCATATCCACAAAGTCCGGTCAAAATCCGAAGTGGCGATCAGGCGCTGGCCGTCGGTACAAAGGATGGGATTCTGGATGTAATGCAGATCGGCCAGGGTGTTGTAGGAAACGGCCGGGCTTCCCAGCGCCCAATCGGGCTGCTGCCCCGACGATGTTGGAATAGTCGCATACACCTGCACATTGTTGCCGTTGTAATTGTTGACGTACAAACGCCCCCCGGCCACGATCACGTCGTTGCCGTCGCCGTTGTTGTACCAATCGTTTTCCAGCACCAGATCGGCCGTTTCAGCGGCGCTTTGGGGCATATTGTCCCAGATTTTCACATCGCCAATTGTACCGGCGACAAAACGGCCGTCGTCGGTTTTTACGCCCTTGATCCATTCGGGCATATACCAGTCGTAGGGTTGGTTGGCAATTGTGGGATAGCTGTTCCAGAAATAAGTGACGGCGGTGTTCTGCAAGCCGGCGATGGTGGAATTGTGCTCGCCCACCGCCAGAAAACTGAGCCCGTCGGTTGAAATATTGCGCAAGGTGCCGAAGGAAGGGTGGGTAATAACGTAGTCGGGGGGCTGGTTGTCGCTTTGCGGCCAGTTGTTCCAGAACAAAAGGGCTTTTCCCTGCGTGGCGGAGGCGATCAATCTTGTGCCGTCGGTCCATACGCCCCAGGGCCAGGAGTAGGGCAGCATGGCGCCCGGCGGCGTAAAAGCAGGCAAATAAAGGGAGATGTCGGCAGCTGCACCATTGGCTTCGGGAAACTGGTTCCACAGCAGGATTCGGTCGTTTTCCGTGTCGGCCACTGCCAGATGCCCGTCGGCAGCGAGGGAGACGTTGCCGGGGAAATTCAGGCCGGCCTTGGTCGTGCCTTGCAAATTGGTCTCAAAGCCCGCCTGGCCGAGAACCCGGTCGGGCGGGGTGTTCCAGTTGTCGGGCAGGGCGTCCCAGATCAGGATGCGATTGTTGAAGCGGTCGCACACCAGAAAATGCGTCCCGTTGGAGGCGATGCCGCTGGGGTGGTTGAACAGGAGCGCGCCGCCGGTTTGGTTGAAGCCGGCCCCGGAGAGCATCAGGTCGGCTGGCTGGAAGGTCTGAAACCAGTTTTGGGCGGGAAGGGCAGGGGAGAGGAGCGGGAGAAAGAGCGGGAGAAGGATTTTACGCATGGGAAATCGGTGTTGGTATTTACTTCCTCTGACGGCTTTTAGGCCAACGGGTTTAATATTCCACAAAAAAGGCCAATACTTTGCGGGGCATTTTTACGCGGAAAAAGCCTGTTGTACAAGAAGAATCCTTAATTTGCCAAATATTCCAGAAGCATTCAAACCCTGTTATCCATGAAGACCATCCTTCCCGGAGGCCTGTTCCTCCTCTGTTTTTCCCTGCAACTTACTGCTCAAACGACCCGGTTGACCGGCCGTGCACTCGACGAAACCGGCCAATCTCTGGCCTTGGCCACGGTGGCGCTGCTCGACGCCGCCGATTCCAGTCTGGTGGCCGGCCGGTACTGCGATGCCGACGGCAATTACACGTTTGAGGCGGTAGCTCCCGGCCGATACTGGGTGCAGGTGAGTTTGCTGGGGTATCAGGCTGCCAATTCTCCTGCCATCCTTGTGGAGGCTGGTTCCGGCCGCCAGACAGTACCCGACATCCGGCTTTTTTCCACCACCACAACCCTGGGTACAGCGGAGATCAAGGCCAGCAAACCGCTGTTCGAAGCCCAGCTCGACCGGCTTACCGTGAATATTGCCGGCAAAATCAGCGCCACCGGTTTATCCGCGCTTGATCTGTTGCAACGCTGCCCGGGCGTAGTCGTCAACCGCCAAAACAACACCCTCAACCTGGCCGGCAAACAAGGCGTGGTTGTGATGATCAACGGCAAAGCCAGCCGTTTGCCGCCCAATGCCGTGATTGCCATGCTTTCGGGCATGAATGCAAGCAATATTGAAAAAATCGAATTGATCACGACCCCTCCCTCCGGATTCGACGCCGAAGGCGACGCCGGTTTTATCAATATTGTTCTGAAAAAAAACATCGACGAAGGGCTTAACGGCAGTTACAACCTGCTGGCGGGATATGGCTATGGCGAAAAACTTGGCGCAGGCATCATCTTCAATTACAGGGCTTCGCGATGGAACCTGTTCGGAGATTACAATTTCTCCCACGACCGGCACTGGCAGGAGTTTCGCAATTACCGCTTGATCCGGCAGCCCGATGGCAGCGAAACAGAAAACAAAGTGTCGAGTATTCGAAAACCGATCGACGACAACCACACGGCTCGTTTGGGCCTGGATGTTGATCTGGGTAAAAAAACGGTGCTGGGCGTTTTGGCCTCCGGTTATCAGACACTATGGCAAATGGATGCGCAGAATACCGGTTTTACGGCCCAAAACGGAAACGTCGAAACCCGCTTGTTTATGCCCAATGTAGAGACGAACCGCTGGCGGCATCTGATGGGCAACCTCAATCTGCAGCATACTTTCCGGAGCGAGGAAACCCTTACGGCCGACTTCGATTACCTGTGGTACCGCGACCATAACCCGACGGATTATATCGTCGAAAATCGGGATGCGGCGGGTTCGGTCTTGTCGACCGAGGCCTTGCGTTCCCGAAAAGAAACCCCCATCCGATTTCAGGTCGGCAAGCTGGACTATGCCCGGCAGATCAACAAAAACCTTAGGATGGAAACGGGTATAAAAGCCACTTTTTCTCAGTTTAACAACGATGTAAGCGTAGAAAACCAACTCACACCGGGGGGCGACTGGATGGTATTGCCGGATTATACCAACCGCTACCGCCTGCGGGAAGACATCAGCGCCGCTTACGGCTCTCTCCGTTACGATTTCGGCAATAACAGCCTGCAGGCCGGGTTGCGGTATGAATACACCAACTCGGTACTAACCGGAGGGGAAGAAACCCTGGTTGATCGTCATTACGGCAACCTGTTCCCGACACTGTTCTACGGATACGATCCCAACGAAAAACATCATTTCGGACTGGCCTACAAACGCCGCATCACCCGGCCTACGTTCAACGACCTGGCGCCTTTCGTCATATTCCTCGACCCCAATACCTACCTGTCGGGAAATGCCGCCCTGCAACCCGCCTTTACCGACGGCATAAAAGCCGAATATCGGTATAAAAGTTACTTGTTGTCGTTGGAATACAGCCGCGACGACAATCCGATCGCCAATTTTCAACCTACGATCGATCCCGATCAAAACCGCCAAACCTTCATCGCGGCCAATATGAAAAGCCGGGACAACGTAGGGATGAGTTTTACCGCGCCTTTTCACCCGACTCCGTGGTGGGAAATTCAGTCTAACCTGACCGGATCGTGGCAGAATATTCAAACTACTTATGAGGGCCGCCCGGTGCGTTTGCAACAATTGTCCGGATCGGCTTACATCGGTCAAACTTTTCATTTACCCCGGCAATTCAATATCGATCTCAGCACCCTCTATTATACGCCGGGCTATTTCGGGCTCTCCGAATTTCAGCACTATTTTTTACTGGATGCAGGCATTCAGAAAGACCTGGGGAGATCGTGGGGAAATTTCAGGCTGGCATTTTCCAATATCCTGAATACCAACTACTACCGGGGCGTGATCGACCTTCCGGATAACGGCCTTTATTCGACCTTCGATATTATTCTGGAGCCGCCGGCTGTGCGCTTGAGTTGGTCGAGGCAATTTGGCAGCGAAAAGGTCAAAACCGCGCGACAAAGGGAAGCCGGTTCGGAAGACGAGCGCCGCCGCGTCAAAGGTTGAACGGCATTTTATGTTCTGTGAAAACGCTACCTTCGCTCCGCCCGCACCACATTTGCCAGCTTATGAGTCCCCGTAAAACCTCCGCACTATTTATCACTCATAACGCATCACTTAACTTACATGAGTCGTTTTCGCTCCGGCGTGCTGCATGGCGAGGAAGTTACTGAACTGCTCGACTACGCCAATCAACACGATTTTGCCCTACCTGCCGTCAATGTGATCGGCACCAACTCCGTCAATGCCGTGCTCGAAACCGCCGCCGCGGTCAACAGCCCTGTCATCATCCAGTTTTCACACGGCGGAGCGGCATTTTTTGCCGGCAAAGCCCTCTCGAACGAGGGCCAGCGCGCTTCCATCCTCGGCGGTATCAGCGGCGCCCAACACGTACATGCCATGGCCGAGGCCTACGGCGTGCCGGTCATTCTGCACACCGACCACTGTGCCCTCAACATCATCCAGTGGGTGGACGGGCTGCTCGATGCCGGAGAGCGGTTTTATGAAAAACACGGCTATCCGCTGTACAGCAGCCACATGCTCGACCTCTCGGAAGAACCGCTGGAAGAAAACATCGAGATTTCGGCCCGCTACCTGGCCCGCATGGCCAAAATGGGTATGACCCTCGAAATCGAACTCGGCGTCACCGGCGGCGAGGAAGACGGGGTGGACAATTCCGATGTTGATTCCTCCCGCCTGTACACCCAGCCGCACGAGGTGTCGCATGCTTACGAAGAACTGAAAAAAGTCAGTCACCGCTTCACCATCGCCGCCGCATTCGGCAACGTGCATGGCGTGTACAAACCCGGCAACGTAAAATTGCAGCCCGTTATCCTGAAAAATTCGCAGGACTTCATCCGCCAGAAATTCGGCCTGAACGAATCCAATCCCGTCAATTTTGTCTTCCACGGCGGCTCGGGCTCTTCTCAGGAGGAAATCCGCGAAGCCATCAGCTACGGCGCCGTCAAAATGAATATCGACACCGATATGCAATGGGCTTTCTGGGATGGCGTGCGCAGTTTTTATGAGGCGAAAAAAGGCTACCTGCAAGGCCAGATCGGCAACCCCGACGGCGCCGACAAGCCCAATAAGAAATTCTACGACCCGCGGGTTTGGCTGCGCGAAGGCGAAAAAAGCTTCGTGACCCGCCTGCGCCAGGCTTTCGATGATTTGAATTGCCTAGGCCGCAACGCCTGATTTTCATTGCTTGCGCGCAGATATTGCTCCGGATATACTCATTCGGGTAGTATCTGCGCGTTTCTTTTTGTGTAAATTCGGTTTTTACGACATCTATTCTATTCATCAAACCATACCATTTCATGCGTAACAACCTGCTGCTTTTTGTTGTCCTCAGTCTGCTCGCTGCTTGCAAAACAACCCAGCCAAAGCAGGATACCCCATTTTTCACGACAAATGACGGGATTCAGGTTTTGCTCGTCGCCAACCACAACCGGGCCTGTCCGGGACCGGAGTTGAGCGAATGCCTTTTGGTAAAAGCGGAAAATGACCAGGACTGGAAATTTCTCCGCGACCCCATCGAGGGATTCTTTTACGAGGCGGGCTATGAATACAAGTTAAAAGTCCGCGTTCATAAAGTGCTGAATCCCACACCAGGCGGCTCCACGCATTTGTACAATTTGCTGGAAGTGCTGGAGAAAAAGCCCTCGCCCCCCGACATGCGCCTGTACGACATCTGGGCGTTTGAGTCCGCTGTCGGCAAACCGGCTTTGAATGCGCTGCCTTTGGAAAAAAAGCCGATGCTGGAAATCAACCTGACAGAGAAGCGTTTTGGCGGCAACGCGCCCTGCAATCAGTATTTCGGGCAAATCGAAACCTACGGCTCCTATATCCGGTTCGGCGGCGTGGGCGCCACCATGATGGCCTGCCAGAACGCAAAGGCGGAGAGCGAGTATTTCGCCATTTTCACCGCTGCCAACACGTTCAAAATCGAGAACCTACGCCTGATCCTGTATCAGGATGGCAAAGAGATTGCCCGGTTCCGGAAAATTGACTGAAAAATCACTTTACCACAATCTCATCTACAAACAACCAGGCTTTTTGCCCCTTGCCGGGGTGCCAGTCGGGGCACTTCGGCAGGGCGCGCGCGCTGAGCCGGATATAACGGGCTTCTCCGTTTACCGGGATCGCCATTTTATCGACAAAAGTCTGTTGCCTTGGGCCGGGAATTCCTTTGACCAGTTTGCCGACCGGTTTGAAATTCTTCCCGTCGGCCGAGATTTCCAGGCGCAGGGTTTTGGGCGGAAATACCCAGCTTTGTATGGCCACCAGGAAGGTGGCGCTGACTTCCTTGATTGTTCGCATTTCACCCAGGTCGATCGTCCATTGTATTTGTTTTTCCCCTTCGTAGCCCTGCCAGGCCTTGTCTTCGATGTAGCCGTCGCCGTGCAAGCCGTCGGTCAGGCTGCGGTTGCCGCTGCTGCCGGGGTATCGCTGACTGGGCGGAACACTGGTGTCGACCATCCGGCCAGAAGCCAGGTGACGGGCCAGGCGGAATGTTTCGATCCGGTCGGAAGGCGCCATTTGCGCGTCGAAAACACGCGCTTTCAGGACTTGGCCGGGCCCGACCCGAATGGTTGCCGCCGAATCGGCCCAGGCGCCGTTGTCGCCGCTCGGGTCGTTGCCGTCGAGGGTATAATGAATGCGGAAGCCTGATTTTTTACAAAGGACCCGGACTTGCGCCGAGCCATCCGCTTGAATATCATCGACTTCCAGATGCAACAGGGGCCAGACGGCGCGCCAGTTGTCGGTGCGAAACCCGGAGGCGGGCAACCCGGCGGCATTGACCAGATTAGGTTCTACTTCATTAAAAAACGCGTAACGCAGCGCGACAGGTGCGGGTACTTCGGCGGCGCTGGCCACAATGGTATTGCCCTCGATCACGGCTTTGGCGGGATAAAAGCGCCGGTCATCGCCGGCAATTTCAAAACAGCAGGGCGCTTGCCCGTCGCGGGTGCGCAGGCCCTCGTCGGCAAAGTCGAAATAAGCGCGGATGCTTCCGTTTTTAACCTCAAAAGACCGGAGCAAGGGCCCCGAAAAGGCGATGCCCGGCAGCCCGTAAGTTTGGGTCAGCGCCCAGGCCGCCAGTCGTTTGCCCACATCGGTTTTGTTGCGCGGATGGATGTCGGCCAGGTCGCCGATGTCGTTGGTAACGACCATGCCCGACAGTTCGATTCGTTGCAGGGCCCGCCGTTGGGCATCCTGTACGGCCGCGCCTTCGCGGGGCACGCGGTACTGAAAAGGCGCGATCTGGACGTAATAAAATGGCAGGTTTGGGCGTCCGAAAAAGGCGCGCCATTCCGTTGCCATGCGTTCGAGCAGGCGAGTGTATTCTTCCGGGTTGTAGGTATTTGTTTCCCCCTGGTACCAGAGAAAGCCTTTGATGGGAAGTGGGGTCAGGGGGGCGATCATGCCGTTGAAAAGCGAGCCGGGCCGCCCGAAATTCCAGACCGGGTGATTGTCGTCGATCACGGAGGCAAGCTGGCTGTCCTGAAAGGTAACCGGGGCCATCCACGACTCGATCGGGGTGCCGCCCCAGCTGGCATTGACCAAACCGACCGGGATACCCAGCCGGTCGCGCAGCTCGCGTCCGAAGAAATAGGCGGTTGCGCTGAAATACCGCATGCTGTTGGCGTTGCTGATCTGCCATTGCCCTTCGCAATCGTCCTGTGGTTCGGCTGTCGAGGCGTGTTGTACGGTGAAAAAGCGCAGGTTTTTGTCGTTGGCGGCTTTGAATTGCGCCTCGCTGACGTCCACGTTGCCCCAGGAAGGCTGCCATTCCATGTTCGACTGGCCGGAGCAGAGCCATACTTCGCCGAAGAGCAGGTCGTCGAGCACGATGTGCCGTCCGCCGCCGTCGATGACGATGCGTTGCGGTTTGTTGTCGGCGCGGGCGCCCGGGATGTCGATCTGCCAGCGCAGGGTTTCGCGCTGCACGACGGGTTTGAATTGCCGCCCCGGGAGCCAGGAGCAACTGATCGTGATGTCGTCGTTGGGAGCCCCCCAGCCCCAAAGGGTCACGGGCACATTTTGTTGCAGCACCATGTGGCTCCCGAAAATAGCAGGCAGGCGCAGTTCGGCGTGGGCCGTAGCGCCCGACAGCAGCAAACCGGCCAGCCAGGGGCATTTTTGGGTTAAAAAGCGGATGATCGGGTTATGCCGAGGCATTTTTCTTCTTCATTTTGGCGCGTACAAACTCCACCACGATGGGGAGCACGGAAATACCGATAATGCCGAAAACAACGATTTCGAAGTTGTTTTTGACAATTGGAATCTGGCCAAAGAAATAACCCGCCAGGGTGAGCAACGATACCCACAGGATACCGCCGCTGAGACAATAACCGATAAAACGCCGGTAGGTCATGCTGCCAACGCCCGCGACGAAGGGGGCAAAGGTGCGCACGATCGGCACGAAACGGGCGATCACCAGGGTGCGGCCGCCGTATTTTTCATAAAACTCCTGGGTCTTGTCGATGTACGACCTTTTCAGAAACCAGTAATCGCGGGTAAACACCCGGTTGCCCAGATACCGACCGAAGAAGTAGTTGGTATTGTCGCCCAAAATGGCCGCCAAAAAAAGCAGAGGAATGAGCAGCCAAACGTTGAGAATGCCGGTTTTGGCGGTAATGGCGCCGGCAGCGAACAGGAGCGAGTCGCCCGGTAAAAACGGGGTAACCACCAGGCCGGTTTCACAAAAGATGATCAGCGCGAGAATCAGATAGGTCATCACTTCGTATTCCCGCATGATATTTTCCAGATGCACGTCGAGGTGCCGGATGAAATCAAAAAACTGTTGGAGCAGATCGAGCATTTTGCGTGGGTGTAGTTCAGAAAACGGCGGCGAAGATAGGGCGTCCGGCACGGACCGGGCTTCTGTCGGGCTGAATTTCGAAGAAGAGCGGAAAGTCAAAAAAAATTTGAACCGGTTCACAACAAACATTGCATATTTACTGCCACAGATTACGATCACAAAATTGACTCGACCGACGTGCAACCGACCAATATTCAAGATCCGGAATATTTCCACAAAGTAGTGGATTGCCAATACGCCTGCCCCGCTCATACGCCCGTGCCCGAATACATCCGCCTGATCGCAGCGGGCCGTTATTCGGAGGCTTACATGGTCAACTGGGAGTCGAACGTATTCCCCGGCGTGCTGGGCCGTACCTGCGACCGCCCCTGCGAACCCGCCTGCCGCCGCGGCCGCGTAGAGGAAAAACCCGTGGCCATCTGCCGCCTCAAACGCGTGGCGGCCGACAATAAAGCCGACGTGCTGGAATACATGCCGCAAGGCCCCTTCCCGCCCAACGGCAAACGCATCGCCCTGATCGGCGCCGGACCGGCATCGCTTACTGTGGCGCGCGACCTGGCGCCGCTGGGTTATCAGATCGATCTGTACGACGAATTGTCCAAAGGCGGTGGCATGATGCGCAGCCAGATCCCTGCCTTCCGCCTTCCGGAAGAAGTACTGGATGAAGAAGTCGGTTTCGTACTGCGCCTGGGCATCCATACGCATTTCAACCACTACGTCGGCAGTCTGCGGGAATTGCTGGCAAAAAACTACGACGCCGTATTTGTCGGCACCGGCGCACCCAAAGGCCGCGATCTCGACATACCGGGCCGTGCGGAAGCGGCCAAAAACATCCACATCGGCATCGAATGGCTGGCCAATGTGGCATTCGAACACACTTCTTCCGTAGGCCGCCGCGTGCTGGTGCTGGGCGGCGGTAATACCGCGATGGACTGCTGCCGGACGGCCCGCCGCCTCGGCGGCGAGCAGGTCAAAGTGGTGGTGAGAAGCCCGTTTGAAGAAATGAAGGCCAGTCCCTGGGAAATTGAAGACGCACAACGCGAAGACATCCCGATTTACAACAACCACGTGCCCAAGGAATTTGTCGTGGAAAATGGCAAACTGGTGGGCATGCATTTCGAAAAAGTCGCCCCCGTGTACGATGCCAATGGCAAACGTCGCCTCGAACCCACGGGCGAGCCGCTCGTGTTTTTTGAAGCCGACGACGTGCTGGTCGCTATTGGCCAGGAAAACTCTTTCCCCTGGATCGAACGCGACCTCGGTATGGAATTCGACAAATGGGGCATGCCGGTGCTCGATCCGCAAACCTTCCAGTCCTCGATCCCCAATGTCTTTTTCGGCGGCGACGCCGCATTCGGTCCCAAAAACGTCATCACCGCCGTGGCGCACGGGCACCAGGCCGCCGTATCGATCGACCTTTTCTGTCAGGACCTCGATCTGAAAACCGACCGGCTGCCGCCTACCACGAATCTGGTTGCGCAAAAAATGGGCATTCATGAATGGAGCTACGACAGCCCGATCTCCGACGACAAGCGTTTTGCAGTGCCCCATGCCGCCAATGAAGTAGCGCTCAAAAGCCGCACCCTTGAAGTCGAACTCGGGTTTTCACCCGAAACCGGTTTCCATGAAGCGCAGCGCTGCCTGAACTGCGACGTGCAAACTGTCTTTACCCGCTCCCTCTGCATCGAATGCGATGCCTGTGTCGACATTTGCCCAACCTCCTGTATCACCTTCACCGTCAATGGAGAAGAAGCGGATTTGCGCAGCCGACTGAATGCGCCGGCCAACCTGTTGTCGCAGGATCTTTACGTGTCCGACGACCTGCCCACCGGGCGTGTAATGATCAAGGACGAAAACGTGTGCCTGCATTGCGGCCTGTGCGCCGAACGCTGCCCGACTGCCGCCTGGGATATGAAAAAATACCTTTACCAGGTGACCAAGGCGGGGCATGCCTGCTACCACGAACTGGTGTAATTGCTTCATCAACACCCGCTGACCTATCATGCTGCGTACAAGAATTTACCGTTTTGCAATACTGCTTTCGGTCATCCTCATCAATGCGGGATGCGACCAGTTGTCCAAAGCGATTGTACGGGACAACATCCCTGCTTACGATCGCCAGCATTTTGCCGACGGCCACCTGATGCTCACCAAAGTGGAAAACGCCGGAGCATTCCTGAGCATGGGAGATCAATTGCCGGAGGCCGCCAAAAACATTTTGTTGCTCGGCTTGCCCTTGTTTTTGTTGTTGGGGTCCGTATGGCTGCTGATCAAACCTCATGGCCTCAGCCGTGTCGGAATGATCAGTCTGTGCTGCGTGATCGGCGGAGGGTTGGGGAATTTGATCGATCGGTTTTTGTACGGCTCCGTCACCGATTTTTTGTTTTTACAGTTCGGACTCTTGAAAACCGGCATTTTTAACCTTGCCGATGTGTCGATTACCGCCGGGGCGATTTGTATTGTGGGCGATCAAATCTGGCGGACGTACAAACAGGGGTGAGAGAAAGTCGTCTGACCCGTCCGGCCAGCCAAGGGTTGTGGGTGTATTGAACCGCGTCTTCAGCAGGCACGGTTCAATAAACCCTTATCAACCCTATCAACCTTATCAACCCTCTTCTTTATAATGCACCACGTATTGCCCCGGATTGGCGAAATAATCCCGCATCAGCGCGACCATTTCGTTTTGCGACAGGTAGTCAGAGGGCAGCACGGCGCATAGGCGGGGTTTGTAGTGTTTAATGTCTTCGATGGCTTTTTTCAGCCCTTTTTTGGCTTCGGCCGGGCCAAAAACGACGATTTCCTCGGTGTCGGGCGCGATACTTTCGATGATTTTCTGGAAAAAGCGGTGTTCGTCGTGTTTGTCCCGTTCCAGATTGGTTTTATCGGCGGGGGAGAATTGTGGTCCCCACGGCGCTTCGGATCGTGAGCCGCCCTTGGTTTCCTGGTGGTGAATATCGGAGCGGAAATGCCGGAGATTGACTTCCCCGTTATCGGCGATTGAAATGACATAGGCGTCGCGATAGTCGAGCCAAATGCCGGTTTGTACGCTTGTCATGGCAATGGGTTGTTAATTTGGTGATAGGAATGGTCAGCCTTCCATTTGGTTGAGGAAAAAACGGATCAGGTCGGTCGTGGTGATGATGCCGACAACCTGATCGCCCTCTACGACGGGCAAAGCGTGGAATTCGCGGTGGGCCAGTATTTCTGCCGCTTCCCGCACGCTTTGTCCTGTCGAAATGCTTTCGGGGTGTTGTTTCATCACGTGGCGGATGCCGAGCATGCGGAAGATCGCCACGTCGGCGTCGGATTCGAGTTCGCCGAAATTGTCGGAAAAGCTCAACCGCATAAGGTCTGTCATGCTCAACATGCCCACCAACTTGCCTTTTTTGACCACGGGCAGGTGGCGGATATGGTGGTGTTGCATCAATGCCTGGGCTTTATCGAGCGGTTCGTTCACCTCGATCGTCACCACGTTTTTTGTCATCAGGGTAGTAATGGATTCGTTTTTCATGATTGAAATCAGTCTTTTTTTCGGTCTGTCTTGCGTTGTTTCGGTTCGGTTGTCGAGGGTCTGGGTTTTGGAGCCGGAGCGGGTTTTTGGGGTGTTTCTACGCGGGTTTTTTCTTCCCATTTCTGCCGGTGGAAGTCTTCTGCATTGTCTTTTTTGGCCGGCGGCTTTTGAGGCGGTTGCGGTTCCGTCGGGCGCTGTTGCGGTTGTTGGGTATCGCGCGGCTTTTTCACCGGTTCGGGCTGGCGGGCAGGTTCGGGCTGGACGGGCTCTTTGCGCGGCGCCCATTCGGAGGGTTTTTGATCGACATCGGTCGGTTGCCGTTCCGGTTGTTTTTTTACCTTTTCCTGTTCACGCGCCAGTTCCGGATACTGGCGGGCATTTTTATCCAAAAACGCCTGTCGGGTGAGCGGTTGTTGCGGGTTGCGGTCGTTGTATTCCTGGCGTTTTTCTTCAAATCTGCCGTATTCTTTCAGTTTTTCCGGCAAACGCGCGCGGTCTTGCAACCAGTCGTCGGTCACGACGTCGCGGTTGCGGTCACGCCAGGCGCCCACACCCATCGAAATCGTGGTACCCGAGCGGCGGTGGCCGTAGTAATGGTTGACAAAAGTTGCCGACAAATGGCTGTAATGGTAGTGGTGGTGCGGATGGTAAAAGTACCAGTCCATAAAGTGCCACGAAGGCATATACACCACGACGACGGAATGATGATACGGGTAAAAACCCCAGTCGTACCACCACGGATAAGGCCGCCAGCAGGGGCGCCCGTACCACCAGGGGTAGCCGTACCACCAGGGGTAATAATATTCCGTGTACACCACCCGGGTGGGGCCGGGATCGTAGTAGACCTCGTCGGCGAAGGGGTAAGATTCATCATCGTAGCCGTATTCTTCGGCGTATTCGCGGGCGGCGGAGGAAAACTCTTCCCGCGCGGCCGGGTCGTTTTCAATGGTGCGTTTCCACTCGGCCAGTTCTTCGGCCTGTGCACGGGCAACGACAAGATTCAGCGAGTCGGTCTGGTGAATCACCCAGGCCGGATCTTCGCGGTAGACGTCGCCCACCAGCACCGTGAAGCGCAGGTCTTCGTTGAGGATTTCAAGCACTTCCGGCAATTGAATCAGTTGCCGGAAAGCCTGCTGGGCGCCCGCCGGGTAGCCCCGGATCAAGTCCTCAAAGGTCGCTTCTGCTGTGCGGTTCAACTGGTCGATATTCTGGAGCGTGCGCATGTGGTTTTGCGCCACCAGATAAGCCGCATCTCTTTCGTTTTCAGGCATTTGCCGCAAGGCTTCGCGTATGCCCGCGGGGGAGTTTCGGTTGTCGACCAGCGCAGAAACCAGGCCGGGATAACGCACGATTTCATAAATCGCCTCCTGCGTTTCCCTCGGGAAATCCTCGATCAGGGTCCGGAATGCTGCCGAGGTTTTCAGGCGGGCGTTGTTCAGTTTGATCAGTACTTCGGGGTATTTGGTAGCCTCTAGTATGGCCAGGCGGGTTTCCACCGGATACAGGGCCAGGGCTTCCACTGACTGCTTGTTTTCCTCGGCAAGTTCGCGCAGGAGCGCCTTGTCGCTCTGGGCGGTCAGTGAAACGGCTGCTCCCCAAAAGAGCGCCAGTATGAGCGGTATGACAAGGTTTTTGGACATGGTGAAGGAATTGAAAGCGTAAACAGGGAGAGGGTTCGGTGCTTTCTCTCTGCAAATGTTTTATGTATTACAGCCGGCTGCTCTGACGCAGGTCAGGGCGGGCATTGAGAGTTGTCAGTGCGCCCGGCTGAGGGAGAAAGCGACCTTTGTTCAAACTATCATCGTCCAACCATGGCTGTGCTGATATTGGTCTGCGGTTTGCCCGGTACGGGAAAAACCACCGTGGCGAGCGCGTTTGCCGCGGCAACAGGGGCTTTGCACGTCAACAGCGACGTGTTGCGCAAAAAACTGGGATTGATGGGGCATTATACGCCGGCCGACAAGGCGAGGGTGTACGAGGCGTTGATCGAGGAGGCTAAAACAGCTTTGATGGGAAAGCGGCCGGTGATCGTCGACAGTACTTTTTATCAGGAGAAAATCCGGGAACCTTTCCGCCGTTTGGCGACCGACTGCGGCGCGGAGCTGTACTGGATTATGGTGGGCGCTTCGGAGCCTGTTATCCGGGAAAGGGTAGGGAAGGAGCGGGCCGATAGCGAAGCGGATTTCGCTGTTTATGAAAAAATTCGCGACGCTTTTGAGCCGCTTGCCGGGCCTTGCCTGCAAGTCTGGAGCGACCGGCAGTCGCTGCCTGACATGGTGACGGCAATCGGAGAATACGTTCGGCGAGGCGCCGGTCATGTCACTTTTGAACAAATACAAACCATTGTCGATCAAGGCCTTTTCCCCGGCCGGCCAGCGCCGGCGGAAGTCGTTGAAACGCATATCTCCTGGGTGATTCTGACGCCGGATTTTGCTTTTAAAATCAAAAAGCCGGTCGGGTTTCATTTCCTCGATTTTCGCACCTTATACCAAAGGGAATACAGCTGTCGGGAGGAACTCCGGCTCAACCGGCGCCTGGCTCCGCAAATGTACCTCGACGTGCTGCCCGTGGGTCGCGATGCCGGCAACACGCTCCGAATAGGCGGCGAGTTGACGGAGACGATCGACTTTGCCGTGCAAATGAAACGGATCGACAACCGCTGTCAGATGGATGTTTTGTTGGCGCAAAACAAGGTCTCGTCCGGGCAGATGTATGCGCTCGGCAGCCTTATTGCAAGTTTCCACCGCGAGCACGTATTGCGGCCGGAGGCGGTGGGTTACCAGCCGGGCGATATGCAAAAGGACTTTAACGACCTGTTCAGTCTGGTAAAGCCGGCATGCGGCATTGTGGGTGAAGCGGCACTGGCGACATTTGAGTTTTGGCAAAAAACGGCGGACCGATTTTTAAAACGATACGAACCCCTTGTTTTGGCGCGAATACAAAACGGCGATTGGGTCGACGGGCACGGCGACCTGCATGCAAGAAATATTTTTTTGCTGCCCGAAGGCCCCCTCGTTTTCGACTGTATCGAATTCAACCCGCATTTTCGCAAAATAGATCGTTTGAACGAGTTGGCCTTCCTGTGCATGGACCTGGATGCCAATGGTCGTGCCGAATTGAGCGCCGATTTTATGCGCGGATACCGGGAAAAGTCGGGGCTGCCGGGAACACCCGATGAAATCAGCCTTTTTCTATATTATAAAGCTTACCGGGCCAATGTTCGTCTGAAAATCGCCTTGCTCGAATGGGCCGGGCGGATTCCGGAAGTACCGGCGGCGGCGGCCTTGCGCTACTGGAATCTGCTCGACACGTACATGCGCGAACTGGTCGAATGGGCGCCTTTTCTGCGAAAAGGGTCGTGAACGGGAGGAAAAAACAAGTAAATTTCAACAATGTCTCCGCACCAATTCGGGAGAATTGTTACGTTTGGGCGGGCATCAATTTTTGTGCTCAAATGAGCAGTTTATCCAGCGACTAACCTTACACAATGCATACGCTTACACCGATAGTCAACGACCTTGTCGTTCGTTTTGCCAACGTCAACGGAACCGGTTCCGCCAGCGCCAACGACCTTTTCGCCAAAGCGGTTTTCCGTATGGGCGTGCCGGTAACGCCCAAGAATATTTTCCCTTCCAACATTCAGGGCCTGCCAACCTGGTTCGAAGTACGCGTCAGTGAAAAAGGCTACCTCGGTCGTCGGGCAGGCATCGACATCATGGTCGCGGTGAATGCCCAGAGCTATGAAAAGGACGTCGCCTCGGTGCGCCCCGGCGGTTGGTTTCTTTACGACAGCACCAAGTCGCTCGACAAACACCTGCACCGCGACGATCTGCACTATATCGGTATCCCGATGATTTCCATGTGCCGGGAGCATTTCTCCACCGACCCGCGTTCGCACCTGCTGCTCAAAAACGTGATCTACATCGGCGCGCTGGCCGCTTTGCTCGACATGGAAATAGAGGTGTTGAAAGACCTGATTTCCGAGCAATTCCGCAAAAAGGAAAAACTGATTCCGCTCAACCACAAAGCGCTCGAACTGGGTGTGGCATACATTCAGGAAAATTACGAGTACCCCCTGCCCCTGCGCATCGAGCGCCGCGACCTGATCGGCGACCGGATCATGATCAACGGCAACACAGCCTGCGGACTGGGCGCTGTGTACGGCGGCGCCACAGTACTGGCCTGGTACCCCATCACGCCTTCCACTTCGGTAGCCGATGCTTATGCCAAATACGCGAAAAAACTCCGCTACGACGGCGCTACCGGACGCAACAACTACGCCATCGTACAAGCCGAAGACGAACTGGCGGCCATCGGCATGGTGATTGGCGCAGCCTGGAACGGGGCGCGCTCTTTTACCGCTACCAGCGGTCCGGGCGTTTCGCTGATGAATGAGTTTCTGGGACTGGCTTATTTTGCCGAAATCCCGACCGTACTGATCGACGTGCAGCGCGCCGGCCCCTCCACGGGTATGCCGACCCGCACGCAGCAGTCGGATATCCTGTTGGCCTCCTATGCCTCCCATGGCGACACCAAACACGTGTTGCTGCTGCCGAGCACGCCAACCGAGTGCTTCGACATGACGGCGCAGGCCTTCGATCTGGCCGAACGCCTGCAAACCCCCATCATGGTCATGACCGACCTCGATCTCGGCATGAACGATCACCTGACCAATGCTCTTCAATGGGACGACAACCGCCAATACGATCGCGGTAAAGTACTGACAGCCAGGGACCTGGATGAATTGAAGGAGACATTCGGGCGCTACCTCGACCGCGATGGCGATGGTATTACCTACCGTACTCTTCCGGGAACGCACCCCACCAAAGGTTCGTTCTTCACCCGCGGCACCTCCCGCGACGAATACGCCCGCTATACCGAAGACGGCGAGCCTTACGTACGCAATATGGATCGCCTGATTAAAAAGTGGGAAACGGCCAAGCAATACGTCCCCGCACCGGAACTTTATCAGAAAGAATACCGCAGCCGCGATGGCATGATCTTTTTCGGCACCTCCACCTACGCCGCGCTTGAAGCGCTCGATCAACTGGAAGCCGACGGACTGCCGCTCGACGCGCTTCGTCTCAAGGCAACGCCCTTCAACAACACAGTGCGCGACTTTATCGCTCACCACGACCGGGTGTACATCGTAGAGCAAAACCGCGATGGCCAGATGCGCTCGCTGCTGATCAACGAACTGGACGTCAATCCTTTGCGTCTCGTGCCCGTGCTGAACTACGACGGCTTCCCCATCACGGCCGAAACCATCCGCAAACAAGTGCTGCCCGGCCTCCGCGCCCGTATGAAAGGCGGTGAAGAAAAAGTAATCGAACTCAGCGAATGAGCACACTCGTATCGCCGGCAAACCGCTCAACCAACTGGTCGGGGTTTTCCATCAATCTTGAACTGGCACTCCGGATTTATTTATTCCTCACCATGAGCATTTATGGCTGGGGCAAACTCGCCGGCGACCAGTTTTTCATCCGGGGCAACGTGCCGCCTGAGATCGCAAGCAAAACGCTGACCGAGGCTACTGCACACGACATTGCCTGGGTGTTTTTCGGGTATTCTGCCGCTTATCTGTGGTTTATCGGCATCTCGCAGGGTTTGACCGCGATCATGTTGCTGCTGGAAAAAACCAAGATACTCGGTATCGCGGCCATGATCCCTATCATGCTCAACGTCATCGTGGTCGATATTTGTTACGGGGTATCCCCTGGCCCGCTGATGAGCGCTATTTTGTATTTCGTTTGGACGGGCATACTGATCTACCTCAACCGGGAGCGCATCGGCGCTTTGTTGCGTCTTGCCACGGGACAAAGTTCGCCGCCGGCAGTCCCGGAAATTCACCCGCATCCGACCCGAAAACCGTGGCTCATTCTGGGTATAATGGCCGGTATGGCGATCCTTGAACTCTCTCTTTTTCTGCTGCTTCATTTCAACGTGAGAAAGACCAAGGATTTCTGGTTTTTCAAAGAGGCGATCAATGCTGTTTTGATTTTTTGAGCAAATGCGCCTTTTAGATTTACAAAATGGCGCAAATACCCTTTTATTTGACACGTTTAATCCGCGGCTCTTGCATTGTCAGCTGACTTGTTAAATCCTGTCGGGGTGATGGCACTCCGTCCAAATCCTGTTCGTTTTACCATGCTGCGGAACCTTTTCATTCTTGCCATTTTATTGTCGTTTCATGCCCTTTCCCATGCCCAGCAATGGATAGTCATGGGGCAGGTTCGCACCGAAAGCGGCGAGCCGCTGGCCGGCGCATCCGTATATCTCGATGGACAAAACGGCGCCTATACCGATACGGCCGGCCGATTTTTGCTGCTTAGTCCGGTGCGCCCGAAAGCGGTCACGGCACGATATCTGGACCATTACACCCGGCAGATAAAGTTGCAATCCGATGACTTTCAGGGGAATACTGCCAAAATAACGATCCTGCTCACGCCAAAGGACCAGGAGCTCGGCGAAGCTTTGATTTCTGCCAAACCGATCGAGTCGATCGCCTCCACCAACTATACGACCGATATTTTCGATTTCGGTTTTTGGGGCGATGCGTTGCTGTTGCTGGCGCGTGAGCGCAAGCGTTATTTCCTGCGACTGCAAACGGAGAGCGGGACGGTGTTGTCGGAGCTTGATTTGCCCGGCGAGCCCCGGGTGCTGCACCGCGGTTGTCTGGGCGATTACCACGTCGTCGGAAAGACCCGGGCCTGGGAAATTTCTTTTTCAAGCAACGGCCTGGATACCCTGCCTTCTTATCCTGCCGAAAATTTCAAGGCCCTGATCCAACCCTGCGTTTTGCAAACCAGGGGATGGTATTTTTTTCAGGAGCACCGAAACTTCAACCAGCGCGTGCGCTACCTGGCCGTGTCGGAAGGCGAAGGCAGCAAAGTCATATTCGATATCGGCGACCCGCAGCGGGTCGATTATGCCGAGCGCACGTTCATCGATTTCCTGCAGGGGCAACCCTTTTTGGTGCGCACCGAAACCTTTCGTTTCAGCCGCTTCGGGCATCCGCTGGAAAGCATGGGCACGGAACTGACAGACGACGGATCGACGTCTATCGAAGCTTTGCTGCCACTGGCCTGTCACGAATGTTACGACCAGTTGCACCGGCTCTCCGAACTCGAAACCATCCGGCGCGATTCGGCTTATGTGCCTCTTTTCCTCGTCGGCGACAAACTTTGCCTTTTCGACCACGTCAACCACCAACTGGTGCGGTTTCAGCCGCTTGCACCCAAACAGGAACTGTACCCGATTGATTATCACCGGGATAAAGGCTGGATAAAACTGATACTGCAGGATGAAAATTCGGGCCGCCTGTATGCCCTGTTTCAACAGCGCAATGGATTGACGCTGAAAGAGATCAATCCGGAAAACGGACAGGAAAAAGCACGGTACGAACTCAACCTCGCGCCGTATCTGGCCGAAAAATGGAAGATAAGGAACGGCACCCTGTACTTCCTCGGTCAACCCGGCATCACAGAGCCCAATAAAACACTTTATAAAATGGATATTTTTGCCGGAAAGCGCCTTGCAAAACGTTGAAGTTGATTTTGACCGATAAAAAATTCTATCTTTCCAGCCTGAAATTTCGGTTCAAAAACCGCTCATACCGCAACTCGATATGACTTATCTACGTCCCAGTTTCCGCCACCCGGAATCGCCCAAAAACGAACTCGGCTATACCAAAAAATACTACGAAGGCGCCCTGTCGACGCTGTGTGCCGGCTGTGGGCACGATTCGATCAGCGGGGCCATTATACAGGCTTGTTTTGAACTGAACATCGAGCCGCATCGCCTGGCTAAATTGTCGGGTATCGGTTGTTCGTCCAAAACACCAACCTACTTTTTGGGCAACTCGCACGGTTTCAATTCCGTTCACGGCCGCATGCCTTCCGTGGCGACCGGAGCGCTGATGGCCAACCGCGACCTGATTTACCTCGGCGTGTCGGGCGACGGCGATACCGCCTCGATCGGTATGGGACAATTCGTACACGCCGTGCGACGCAATCTCAACATGACCTACATCGTCATGAACAACGGCTGTTACGGCCTCACCAAAGGGCAGGATTCGGCTACCGCCGACGTGGGATCGATCAGCAAAACAGGTCAGGCCAACCCTTTTCAAACCATTGATCTCGTAGGACTTGCGCTGGAGTTGGGCGCTACTTTTATTGCGCGCAGCTTTTCCGGCGATAAAGCCCAACTTGTGCCGCTTATCAAAGCCGCACTCAATCACCACGGCTTCGCTTTCATCGACGTGCTTTCGCCCTGCGTGACCTTCAACAACAACCCCGGCAGCACCAAATCGTACGACTACGTGCGGCAACACATGGAAGCCGTCGGCGCCCCCGACCTGGTGCCCGAACGTGCGCCGGTGACCATCGATTACGCCGAAGGAACCACCCAACAGGTAAATATGCACGACCATGCCGTGCTCGACCTGCACAAACTCGCGCCCGGCTGGGACCCGTCCAACCGCGACCTGGCGTTCCAGCGCCTGCACGAAGCCCGCGCCAAGGGCGAAATCCTGACCGGCCTGCTCTATTACGAGCCGGAAAGCAAGGACCTGCACGACATGCTCAATACCTCGGCCACGCCGCTCAACCAACTCACGGAGGCGCAACTTTCGCCTGGCAACGCGGCTTTGCAGGCCATCAATGCCGATTTCCGCTGAGACACAGGTTCTTATTGCTCCGCCGAATACCCAAATTGTTGAAAAACAGCGTATTCCAGCCGAAAGATCATTTCCCGGTTGGCTTCGCTCCATTGCGGTCGAGCAGCGCGGCTTTCGTTGATCCGGCCCAGGCTTTCGAAAATGTCGGCCGGGTAGGGGATATTTAAAAGCGCCAGGATTTGCCGGGTGTCCTCTTCCAGGCGCTCCTGTTTTCCGATAAAATCGACGTACAAGGGATCCGCGTACCAGCCATACATTTTGGTGAGATAGCCGGGGCAGTGCCGGATCACATTGTCCAGAAAACGGTTAAAATCCGGGTCGAACAAAGGCTCGATGGGTCCCCAGGGGTGCCAGTTGTCGTATTTAAAACCGAAACGGGTACGCGTCTGTTGCGGAACGAACAACTCGCCCGGATGATCGCAGCGAAAACGCCAGTAAGATTCATACCAGTCGAAGGGGTGCCGTACGAAGCAAAATTTGAAACACCCCCGGGCGTATCGGTCGAGGTTTTTTCCCAGGCGCAGCGAACAACGCAAAAAATTGCCCGGATAATGCCCCGAAACATTGATTGTCCGCTCCATATCGGCGTGGTCGCGACTGAAGTTGAAACGCACGAGGTCGAGCGCGACGAACAGGCGACGCAGGTAAGTGCCGCCCGTTTTGGGCACGTGAAGGAAAATCGCGTCGTTTTTGAGCAAAATCGCCATGCCGTAGCCAGTTTACCACAAAACCACCGGGATGGCCTGCCGGATCGTGCCGCGACTACCGGAAAGCCTCACTTCCAGCACGGCGGCCTGACCGGCAAGCCGGGCCGTCCATTCGAGGGGCATGGAAAATACGCCCGATTCGGCATCGGCGACCTGCCAGCGGGCCAGCTGTTTGCCCTGCATATCGCTCAGGAAGATGTCGAGATCGCCCGAAAACGGCAGTTCTACGCTGAGTTGCGCCAGCCCGGAAGCTGGATTGGGGCTCAGGCTCGGCGCCAGCGCGAGCGACCGGGGTTCAAGGGTCGGCACCAGGCAGCCGGCCGGCGTCTCGGGGCACCAGCAGCGGTGCGCAAGCGTGCAATCGACCACGTAGGGATTGGGTTTGCCCTCTTGATAGGCTGCGATACGCCAGGTTTTGACCAGTTCGGCCGAATCCGGCGGGTCCTGGGCTGCCCATTGGCAAAGCGTCGGGCGCTGGATATTGAAAAAGTTGGGATCGGCGGCATTGGCCTGGGCGCGGTACATAGTGTAGAAATAAAAAACGGCGCGGGCCAGGTCGCCTTTTACGGCTTCGCGGGGCTCGAACGAGCCCACGCGGAATTCGGAGTACTGGTCTTTGTATTGTGCGGGCTGGCTCGACAGGATTTGCGTACCCCTGAACCACTGCTGGGTGAGGTTGTCGGGGATGTCGGCATACGGCACATCGCCGCGGGCTTCGTTGACCGGGATGCGCGCAGGGAAAAGGTGGTGCATATCACTGCGCGCGTTGCCCGTGGCGGCGCCTTTGCTTTGCGGATAGGCATGTTCGGTGTTCATACCCAGGCTGGTGCCGTTGAGGTAGATGTACTGCGTAGGGTCTTGTCCGGGCGCCAGGTACAGCACATATCCGGAATAAATGCAGCGAATGGAATCGTCGTCGAGGGCCAGCACCTTCGAGTAGAGCGTATCTCTGGCGTTGGCGTAATCAAAAATGACGATCGGCCGGTAGTTAGCCGCGACGCTGTCGACCAGTTCGTCGCCCGAGAGGCCGGGGAAAATGGTTTGGGCGTGTAGCGCAGCGGCCGTCAGCAGACCGGTAAAAAGCAGGACTATACGGGACATGGGATGCGATTTGAGGGGACAAGGTACGAAGAAGGAAATGCAGGAATGCTCGTAACTCTACTCACATACAATGCTTCACTCCACTTTTATCACTTTTTCCACCCACGCCCCGTCCTCCAGAAGGACTTTCAAATAATATACGCCTACCGGAACCGATTGAAGGTCGTATGACTTCGAAATAAACGGGCCGTCTAACGCAGTCGAGTTTATTACCCTTTGCTGGGCATCTACAAGTATCAGGTTGGCACGCCCAGGTAATCGCAGTTTTAAAGTAAGTTGAATGGAATGATGGGTTGGATTGGGCGCCAACTCGAAAAATTGAACGTTAGATGGAAGCGTTGCGCCAAGTATCTCCACGAATACTTCGCCGGAAACAGCCTTGCAACCGTTGGAGTCTGTAACGACAACGGAATAGTTACCGGAAACAGACGGGTAGTAAACCTGACCGGTAGCTCCCGGTATGACGGGCGCCCCGTTCAATAACCATTGATAAGTTTGAGCGGCTGATGAAACCAGCGAGTCACCTTGCTGTACAATCGTAGGTGTTGGTTGGGCGGTAATGGAAATAAGGGATTGTATAGTAATACTACCTTCGGCGGTATCTGAAACGATTAACACAATATCTCCGAAAACCCCTTCCGGGATAGACCATACCAAACTGGTATCGGGCCAATTCTGTACCTGGTACAACAAAACTCCGTTTTCAGTTTGTATGCTCAGATCAAATGCAGCAATATGCAGGGCTGTCCACTTTATCACAACCGAATCTGTGGTGCAATAGACCTCCGATGTATCAGGCGACAGAATTGTTAATGTTTTTTCCGGGCCAACTTCGATCACCCAATCGCCGGCCGATTTGTCCAACTCCCGATTACCGACATGGTCCACGGCAATACTGTAAAATGAATACTTTCTACCCGATTCGCCGTAGAAAACCGCACTGGTAACGGTGGTGTCGTCTGCCCAGATCTGAAATGCATTACCATCAACTGAAGCGAAAATATCATAACTGCCCACCCCGGAGCCGTTCAAGTCATCATTACCCGACCATTGCAGCAGAAACGATTCTTGCTGGGTGAAGGCTGGAATAGGGTTGATTAGACTGTTTGGCGCTCCTGCATCGATCGTGTTGAAAATTTGAGGTGTTTCGATTGGTGCGTTGAGATCAAACACAATTTTTGCTTTGGCTAAAATGGTATCACCCGTATGGGCAGCCTCATCGGCCCTTACCGTATAATTTACAAAACCTTGACCATTGCCTGCATTGTCATTGATCGCCAAAAAACCGAGATATGGGTTGATTGGTGGTTGACCTGTCGCCGGATCAATGGATTTGAAATTCCAGAATACCGTATTTGTTTGCACATCGATGCCAGCCAGTACGTCTACAAAAATCCCGAGGGAATCCCGCAAATCGAACCTTTGTGTCCAAAATGCCTGGTTGTCTGGCGCTGGGAATACGAATGACCCAAACCCAATACTGCCCAATCTGAATGTACGGGCATCGATATGCGAATCAAGTTTCTGACTGATACTGACGTTTTGCGCCGGCGCCGTAGCAATAAGCGAGTCGTTTTCAAAACGAATGGTATAGGGCAGGGTGGCGCTTCTTGCCACCCAGTTCCGATCTGAATAGGAAGGCGGCCCAATAATGTCATTCGGATCGTAGCCTGCAGCAACCAATATGTGAGTGCAATCTTGCTGGCATACCGGGCATGGCGGAGCGCAGCATGGATTATCCTTTTCAAAAATGCAGGTTCCTGAAATGAATTCTACAGTCTGAATTTTTGTGGAAAAAGGGGTGCCTATTCCGCAATTTTCAAGATTCAAAGCAATTTCAAAAAAAGCGTTTCGCCCGCAGTCATTATCAAAGGAATAATTATCTGAAAAAGAATAATGAATTTCTGCGGTGTAGGTGTAGGTGATTTTTTTACAGTCTTCTGTTTTGTCTGTCTTTATATTCTTGACAACGGCAGTTGCGCCCTGAAAGCTGCCAAATCCGATAATCATGTCGAATTCGTAATCGTATTTGAATGCCAAATCAGCTATGCTAATACCCCCGGGTGGGTTCATATCCGGTACTTCCACGCTGACTGGAAAATCGGGTATGTTTCCATACTTGCATCGTAATTGCAAATCCACCTCTTTTTTAACTTTCAGATTAATGGCTTCGAAACTTTTTCTGGCATCCGCGTGCCGGCGCATTTTTTGGTCTGCATCCGACCCGGGGCCATATACAATACTCGTCCCATCGCCATTAAAAAAGTGTTGCCAATGAGCGAATCCAATTGTTCCTTTATCAAAAAAACCGAGTCCGATCAGCGAAGCTATAGTAATTTGCCCGCCCATTAGGTCTTCGTCGCAAGTAGTCGGGCAATCATTTTTCGACTGATTTTCCCCTTGTTTTTGGTCATCGCCGCCGGGGTCGAGAAAACTGCCCGGGTTGTTGAAAAAATTATCCTGCCGGTTTTGGGTCAAAAACTCCAGCAATACATCACCGCATTTGATTCCCAGTCGGTTATCAAAATACAGGCTGTTCGTAACATCCGCTAAAACTTCCTGATACTGCTCCCATCCGGCAATTCCCGAACTCAAAAAAGAAATCAGTTCTTCCTGAAAAATAGCGCTGTCCGGCGAAAGACCAATATCGTTCGCTTCCGTGAGTGGGTCAAAATCCAGGCCGGAGTTGCTGACAAGTTCTACCCCAAGCCGCAGAGTGTCAGCTACCAGAGGGGATCTCCCGTAAAGTACGATACGAGCCTTGCCATTCGGACGAATTACGCCCGGCGGCCCCTCTTCTGCCACTGCAAGCAGCTTTTGGGCGTAGCTCAGAAGTTCCTTCCCAACCAACCCGATTTTGAATGAAGGATTGCTGTACACCAACAGGATGGGGCTGAGCATATCGTTGTTTGAAGTGTTTTCTACCTCGATTAGTATAGTAAAATTATCATTTGGCCTGACGGCAACAGGGGCAATTACGTCAATTGCCGGTTGTTTGTTGTTAGGCGCTACGATCTCAAATGCCGATTCAAGGCCAGAAACTAAAGTATCGCGGCCTTCAACAAACGGCATGGTAGTATCCGCAACAAAATCAATGGTTTGATATGCCTCCTGTATAAAAAAGTTATATGTTCCGACTTCAGCCCCTTCCAGGTCAAAAGTAAAATAGGCTTCTTCTTCATTGACCCAATAGGTGTGTACTGACGTTATATCCGGGCCGTTGCCAGAAAGGTAAGCGGTCGCGAACGGTCGGATGGAGTACCCACTTGCTTTCACGGTAACCCTGCCGTCTTTACCGCCCCTGTTGGGAGAAATTTCGGTGAGTTCAAACTCAAAAATGGATGCCAGGAGAGTAAAGTTTGGTTCAATTGCCGGAGTTTGACCTGAACGTACCAAAATATAGTATAAACCGGCCCGACACGATGGTACAGATGCCGATTGATCAGCAGAATACGAGGCCTCGGTCCTGTAATCGTATGTGGTAAGGCTGGGCATTTCGCCATAACGAACGTAGATTTCATTAAACCCTTCCACAATATCGCTATTCAGCATGAATTTCAGGGTGTTGCCAGCCAATGAATCCGGCACCTCCAGCCTGAAATATCTCGTTTGATCATTCCCGAGGGCAAAGCTGTCCGGAATGTCCAGATAAAGCGTGTGTATATCTATCCTTATACTATCCGCCGAAGCTGTAATGTTGTTTCCCAGACTACTTTCTTTTACGTTGTTCTTAATGTTTGTTTTGCCTAAAATTAGATACTGGCCGGGCAAAATTCCGGGGACTTCTGCCGTTAGTATTTTCTGAACGGTTTCTCCTGGAGCCAGGCCAACTATATGGCGCAGGGTTCCGAGCAGCGCGTCACCTGCATCGGCGAGGGAGTCTGCGGAAAAATATATGGCATCTGTAATATACCCGTTTGCAGGGTTGACGCCAGCATTAGTGAGGGAATACTGCACGGTAATTTCATCACCAACGCGTACGCTGTCTGGTAGTTCAATATCAGAAACAATCAGGTCGCATGGCGGAGGAATCAGGACCTGGATTGGTACATAATGATCGTTGTTACCCTCGGCGTTGTGTTCATATACGAGGTTTGTGTTGTCTGTACGAAGAATCAAATACCTGTTTCCGGAAACATAGGAAGGAATATCAACTTCGAGGGAAAGTACATAGATGCCCGAACCGGAAAGCAAACCTGACCACTCTTTTGTGCCGAGTAACAGATCTCCGCTTGTCCAAACAGGATCATCTGATAAAAACACCGCGTCATACCAGTAGGCTGAGTTCGTGGTCCCTACTCCGGCATTCAACACTGTCCATTGCAGCAATATTGGTTGGCCCGCATGAACCGTTCCTGCCGCATGAAAACTGGCAATCTTCAAATCTGAGGGGGGGCTCAATGAAATGCTAGTTTTTGAAGAACTGAATGCGACATTATTATCAAAACTGGATTCAGATAATTGATTTGTGGCGTTGGTTTTTATAAGAAGAAAGTACTCGCCAATCAGATCGTCAGGCGTATTTATAGTGTACTCCCCGGTATAATTCGCAGATGGACCAAGAGCTCCGGTATGTACATTTTGCCCCACCAGGAGGTCATTGGCATCCAAAATACTGTCGACAGAAAACCATAAATCATCCCGCCATACATTGCCCAGTGTCTGGGCCGACCCTGTATTTGTCACAAGCCAGGTTACATGAATGCTCTGCCCTGTTTGCGACACACCGGGCAGCGTCACATTCGAGACCGCCAGATCAACGGGGGGGTAAGTTTGTATCATCACAGGGACAGCCAGCACATTGTTGTTTTCAGCATCCTGATGCTCGTATACTGTGTTGTTGACATCTGTACGGAAAATCAGGTAAAAAGATCCGGCATAGGAGGCAGAGAAGTTCAGGTATGCCAGTCTGGATGCAATTCCGCCTGCCGGTAAAGATTGGGTCTGGAAAACACTCGTCATCAGTTGATCGTTTGCATCAAGGGTGGCATTGTTGGAAAGCCAGATTTCATCTTTCCAATGACCTGTAGAGGTCGCACCGGAGCCCGTGTTTTTTACTTCCCATGCTATTAATACCTGACTCCCGGCCGTCAACTCATTTGGAATATCGGGTTGTTGCACTTGCAGATCGGCAGAAGGTGAGAGCGATAATGAAATCGTGCCTGTACTCCGGATCAGGTTGTTGTATAGGGTTTCTGTCTCATACACTGTATTTTCCCAATCCGCTTCCAAAAAAACGAAATAATCCGCTTCGAGCCCCTGAGGTATTTCGACCGCTTCCACATACGTTACGGGCGTTTCAGGAGCAAAACCTCCTGATCGATCAAAACTGCCGATCAGAATGGCTGTTCCGGCATTAAAAACCGAATCCTTAGACAGGTAGATGCGGTCTTTCCAGTTTGTCCAAATGGTGCCGGTACCCTGGTTAGTAACCGTGTAAGCGACTTCCGCAGACATCCCCGAGCCTGCGATGGTTGAAACAATCAGATCGGCTGGAGCAAGATCAAGCGTCAGTATTTCTACGGCTTCACTCCTGCCGATATTGTTTCCTTCCAGCGAACCTTCAAAAACCTGATTGTTTCTATCTGCTGCAACATGGATGTAGTGTCGACCGGCGAGGTTCAGCGGGATCTTTACTGTCTTCGTTTGTTGATAATTCTGGCCGGCTGCAAGGAAGGTACCTTTGTTATAATCCTGCAAAAAATTGGCTGTTTCTGTGTCGAAAACAGAATCGACGGATATGAATACCCCGTCAGACCAGCCGATTGCAGATGTAGCGGCGAACCCATTGTTACCGGTAGTCCAACTGATCTGGCAATTTTCACCGGGCGAAACCTGCATCGGGACCTGGACAGATTCAATTTCAAGGTCTGCATGAGGTGATAACTTGATCAGGACAGGAATGGAAGCGCTGTTGTTAAACTCTGCATCATACTCATACACGTCGCCGCCCTCAAAAGATTTTCCAACTCCGTCTGGTTTGATATCAGTGTATACTTTTAAAAAATACCATCCGGAAATATAGTGTGGAAGAACTACTGTTTGCGTAATGGTATATGTGCTGTCGGGTTGAAGAAGGCCCGTATGGGTCGCGCTGCCCAAGGATATGTCATTGATACGAATTATCCCGGGAGAAGTTGTAAAATTGAAATTAAGAATAGAGTCCTGATTGAAATAAATATGATCGAACCACTCCGATACATTGGTTGCTCCTTCCCCGTAATTTTTAACGCTCCATGTAATTTGGGTCGAGGTGCCGGAAAACGCCGAATCAGGCCCCAAAACCTGTTCAACACGCAGATCTGCACCAGGTGTTATATTGATCGTGAATGCGGTGCGGCGAATGTTGTTGTTTTCCTGATATTCGCTTAATGCATTGCCGGCGTCCGTTTCAACAATGATGAAATAGTCTCCTTCAAAACCATTGGGAAGATCAAACTGGGCGCTGTTGACATATGACTCGTTAGGCAGCAAATATGAAAAATTGGAAAAAGTGCCCAACAACATATCCTGACCGTTTTGCAAGGCCGTATCGGCAGATAACCAGACCCGATCAGTCCATTCAGGAATATTGGTGCCTACGTGCCCCAAATTCATTACAGCCCAGCTGATCTCAAACAACTGGCCGGAATATGCAAGTGTCGGTGCGAGCAACTGGGAAACTGTTAACTCGGCTTTGGGTGGTAATACTACTATCCTGACCAATCCGGTATCTTTCGAATCCAGCGAATCTCCTGCGATATAGGTGAACATATCTTCCCCGGCAAAAGAACCAGTGGATTTATAACTAAGGGCCTGCTGCCCGGCTAGTATCTGTACTGTTCCATACAAGGGCTGAGATACGCCAATGACTTTAAGCGGTAATTCATTCTCCTGTATGTCGTTGGCCAGTACAAATACAGTTGTCGGTGTGCCCGGTTGTACCGTCGCCTGATCATCGAAGGCGTGTACGTTGCTCAAACCCGGCTGATAATCAAGGCAAAAACCGGAGCTAACCCATTGCGGCATTTGATCAGCATTACCATTGCCAAGTATCCCATCGTTTGTCTGACTGCTTCGATCGTGCAAAATACTGCCCGACTGTTCTTCAAAGTCCCAATAACCAATTAGGCCCGGCTCGTTACCTGTCAATTTTTGATTCATTTGCGCCACAATTTCAGCCGGATTTTGCGGGTAATTCCAAAACCTGATTTCATCCACCAGTCCTTCAAACCTGCAACATCCGCGACCGGAAATAGTCCAAACATTTCCATTAGGCAAGTCGGGACTGTTGTCTGTATTGGAGTTTACCCAAACGCCATTTTTGTAAAAATCATACTGATTCCCTGTCCGTACGATACTGACATGGGTCCATTCGTTTAGTGTGATCGCGCCGGCAGAGCCTATCCCGTGAACAGTTGAATTGGGTGCCCTGTAATCGACAGAGAGGTTATTCGAGAAATAAAAAAGAAAATTGAATCGATTTGCGTCAGAATCATCCTCACGCGTCCAGAATAGTGCGTTGTCGCCCGTCCCTCCGGTTCTTTTTAACCAGAATGACAGGGTCCCATCTCCGAATTGCTGGTTAAAAATGAATGGGGAATTAAAGCGCACAAAGTCGTTAACGCCGTCAAAGAAAAGTGCCCGGTTGGGGCTTCCTCCAATGCCCTCATCTATTTGACCATTGCAATTATTGTCAATGTTGTCGCATGTCTCGGAAGCGAAAGGGTGCACCAAGGCATTGAAGGGCTGACAATCCTGTACGTCAGGAGTACCGTCATTGTCATCATCATTGTCGCAGAGGTTCCCCATGCCATCGCCATCGGTATCTGCCGAGTCCAACAGTGAGAACAATTGCAGTGTCAAGGTGTCAAAAAATGCACCGTTCAACAAGATGCCGTCATAGCCCTGCATACTGGCGTCAAAAGCAGTTGTGCCGCTGGTATCGTTGAGCCGCCAGTAAGCGACGAGGCCGGGTTCCGATCCCAAAAGACGGTGTCCCATGTCAGTTTGGATTTCCGCTTGAGTTCTTGCATGATTCCACAAGCGGACGTCGCTCATCCCTGCATGTAAATGCGCATCCGATGCCCAATTACTTTTACCCAGATAATTGTTAGAACGCAGTACATTGATCGGGGGCGTCACAGAGCCTGAGGCAACCTCGCTACCGTTGTAGTAGATTTTCGCAGCAGTACCCTGCAAGGTTGCAGATACGTGCGTCCATTGATTGAGCGGCAACACCGTACCGGACGTTATTTTAGAATTAAAACTGTTCCAGACCTCAAGAGTAACGAACCCCGACGTCCCTTCGAGCCCCAACCATACGTTTGCGGAACTGGCGCCATTGCCAAAATCCAGTATCCGAGCGTAATACCCGTGGGTTCTGGGATAGACCCATGCTTCAATCGTGAAATCACCGTAAAAATAGACGCCCGGCGGGTTGCTTACATAATCATCGATACCGTCAAGTGATAAAACGGCGTTGTTTTGGTCATTGAATACAAAAGGGCAGTCGTCGTTAGTATCCTCAATCCCGTCATTATCATCATCTGGATCGCATAAGTCTCCCTCACCGTCGCCATCGTTGTTTTCCTGATTTGGGTTGGCTAGAAATGGGCAGTTGTCCAGGTCGTCAGTGATACCATCGCTATCTGAATCCGCATTGGTGTTTATTCCGGCAGCGTTGAAATCGCTATCGCAGATTGATTCAAATGCCTGTTGAAACGATGGGTTGACGACCTGCTGACCATTCATGTTTGCCCCAGAAATGAGCGCCCAAAACATCAAATAAGCTACAATGCGCCAAAGCAGTGCCGAATTTGGGTTGGAAGACATTTTCATATTTGATTTGGGTAAAATTGTGTGTTGTCTCAATTTCGTCGAATTGTCTTTGCGGAGTATTTTATACGAACGATCCGCCAATTCCCATGCTGTAATGCCTCTGTTGAGTATGTCTTTCTAGCCATACGCCGCTACTTGTCAATCATCCACTGCGATTTCGTTTTGGCACTTTTATCGCGATTCGGACCTGTGTCCTTTCGGTCAATTTCTGCTCTTCTTAAACACAAATTTAAGAGAGTTTCGCAAATGGAAAAATCGAATGATTCATGGCTATTTTATCATAGATTTCGTCGATATACTAATAAAAATAATCGATATTAACTATCGAATCTCTACCTTAATTTCGCACCAAATAAAACTGAATCACACATGGAAAATACTTCCTTCCCTGCATCTACCAGCCAAAATGGCAATGGCCAAAGCAAGTGCCCGTTTTCGGGCGGCGCGCTCAAAGCCGTGGCCGGCGGCGGCACTTCCAACCGCGATTGGTGGCCCAATCAATTGAAATTGAACATTCTGCGTCAGAATTCGGAATTGTCCAACCCGATGGACAAATCCTTCAACTACGCCGAAGAGTTTAAATCGCTCGACCTCGCCGCTGTGAAAAAGGACATCATCGACCTGATGACCAATTCGCAGGACTGGTGGCCGGCCGACTACGGTCACTACGGCCCCTTCTTCATCCGCATGGCCTGGCACAGTGCCGGCACCTACCGCATCTCCGACGGTCGCGGCGGCGCCGGTTCGGGCACCCAGCGCTTTGCACCGCTCAACAGCTGGCCCGACAACGCCAATCTCGACAAGGCGCGCCTGCTGCTCTGGCCCGTCAAACAAAAATACGGCCGTAAACTCTCCTGGGCCGACCTGATGATCCTCGCCGGCAACTGCGCCCTCGAATCCATGGGCTTCAAAACCTTCGGCTTCGCCGGCGGTCGTGAAGACGTGTGGCAACCCGAGGAAGACATCTACTGGGGCTCTGAAACCGAATGGCTGGGCGACAAACGCTACTCGGGCGAACGCGAAGACCTCGAAAACCCGCTCGCTGCCGTGCAAATGGGCCTTATTTACGTCAATCCCGAAGGCCCGGGCGGCAACCCCGATCCGGTGCTCGCCGCCCGCGACATCCGCGAAACCTTCGGCCGTATGGCCATGAACGACGAAGAAACCGTGGCCCTCATCGCCGGCGGTCACACCTTCGGCAAAACCCACGGCGCCGCCGACCCGAGCAAATACGTCGGCCGTGAACCCGCTGCTGCCAGCATCGAAGAGCAAAGTATGGGCTGGGCCAACAGCTACGGCCGAGGCAATGCCGGCGATACGATCACCAGCGGCCTCGAAGGCGCCTGGACGACCACGCCCACCAAGTGGAGCAACAACTTCTTCTGGAACCTCTTCGGCTATGAGTGGGAACTGACCAAAAGCCCGGCCGGTGCGCACCAGTGGATACCTAAACACGGTATGGGCGCCGGTACCGTACCCGACGCGCACGACTCCGCCAAGCGCCACACGCCGGTGATGCTCACCACCGACCTGGCCCTGCGTTTCGATCCGGCTTACGAAAAGATCTCCCGTCATTTCCTTGATAACCCGGATGCGTTCGCCGACGCTTTTGCCCGCGCCTGGTTCAAACTGACCCACCGCGATATGGGTCCCCGCGCCCGCTACCTGGGCCCCGAAGTGCCCTCGGAAGAGCTGATCTGGCAAGACCCGGTGCCGGCCGTCAATCATCCCCTGATCGACGACAACGACATCGCCGAACTGAAAGGCAAAATCCTCGCTTCGGGCCTCTCGATTTCCCAGCTCGTCTCCACGGCATGGGCTTCGGCCTCCACCTTCCGCGGCTCCGACAAACGCGGCGGCGCCAACGGTGCGCGTATCCACCTGGCCCCGCAGAAAGACTGGAAAGTGAACAACCCCGCCCAGCTCGCCAAGGTGTTGCAAACGCTGGAAGGTGTTCAGGCCGCATTCAACGGCGCCCAGACCGGCGGCAAAAAAGTATCGCTGGCCGATCTCATCGTGCTCGGCGGTTGCGCAGCCGTGGAACAGGCCGCCAAAAAAGCCGGCCACGACGTGAAAGTGCCCTTTACCCCGGGCCGCACCGACGCCACGCAGGAACAAACCGACGTGGACTCCTTCGCCGTGCTCGAACCGAAAGCCGATGGCTTCCGCAACTACAAAAACGCCCGCTACGAAGCTTCTGCCGAGGAAATGCTGGTCGACAAGGCGCAATTGCTTACGCTCACAGCGCCGGAAATGACGGCGCTGGTCGGCGGGATGCGTGCGTTGAATGCCAATTACGACAACTCGGCCCACGGCGTGTTTACCCAGCGCCCGGAAACCCTCACGAACGACTTTTTCGTCAATGTGCTCGATATCTCCACCAAGTGGAGCGCCGCTGCCGGCTCTAATGAAGTATTCGAAGGCCGCAACCGCGCCACCGGCGAACTCCGCTGGACGGCCACCCGCGCCGACCTCATCTTCGGCTCCAACACGGAACTGCGCGCGCTCGTCGAAGTGTACGCCTGCTCGGATGGTCAGGACAAATTTGTCCGGGATTTCGTAGCCGCCTGGAATAAAGTGATGAACCTGGATCGTTTCGATCTGGCTTGATACGGAACAAGACTACGCTGTTGAATGGGGCGGCTCGGAAACGGGCCGTCCTTTTTTATTGCTTTCCGGTTGCTATCCCATCATCTGCCTTACCCTTTCCGACATATTCAGCAAAACTTGGCAGGCTTTGTCGCTATCTTTTACGTCAATAAAGATATGATCGTGATAATATCCGGCTATTACGTTGCAACTAATGTTGTTGCGCGCCAATTCACCGGAAAAGGCGGCGGTCAGCCCAACTGCTTCCAAGGAGGAGTGTACGTTTAGCGTAATCCAGGATGAAACGTAATGGTATTCTATTCCGAGCTCATCTGCATCTTTTTTGGGCAATACCAGGGTTATGCCCTCCTTTTCTTTTATTTCACATACCACTTTCTGTCGCGGGATGTTTTAAGTATAGGGTACTGTTGTAAATACGTATTCACCTGCATGAAGTACAGGCTCCATATTGGCAATCAGCTTGTTTAAATTCGTCTCTCCGGCCATTTCGTGTATTTTTTTAAAACCTGTTTATTGCTTGATGTTCTGCAAAAATCGCATTCAGAGCCCTTTTTTTGATTACTTTCCCAAAAGTGCGTATCGTACTTTTAGGTTAAACTGTTGACAATGGCGGGTATCTGCCTAAATCTTTGCAGCGCTTTTTATCCCAAAAATCTGCAAAATGATATGAAAAAACTCTTGTATGCCATACCGGTAAGCCAATGGCGGCGATTGCCACGGCACCTGCGTACTGCTGATTGCCAAACTGCTCAACGGAAAATACCTGATTGAAGGCAAGCGCCGGACGGGCCTTGCCAACAGCGAGGAAGCCTCCGCCGACGCTTACCTGAGCATGAAAAGCCATCCTTTCCGTATCGAAAATGAAGACAGTAAATATTTTACCGCTACACATAATATTGGCGGTTTTTTAAAGGCATGATTTCTAATATGAAAACAGTTGTCATCACAGGCGGTACCTCGGGTATCGGGCAGGTTTTGGTGGAATATTTCGCCAAAAACAATTGGGAGGTGATTTTTACCGGTAGAAACGCGGAAAGCGCCGGGCGGATTTTGGACAGTCTGTCCGACTGCAAACTGCGTTTTTTTGAAACGGATTTCGCCTCCTTTGAGCATGTGGTCAAAACGGCCGACGAGATTGTGGCGCAATATCCGGTCATCGACGTGCTCATCAACAATGCGGGCGTGTGGGAAATGCAGTTTAAGGAAACCACGGACGGGATCGAGACCAATTTTGCGGTCAATCACCTCTCCCCGATGCTGTTCACACTCAAACTTTTGCCCCGAATCAACCCCGAATCGGGGCGGATACTCAACACCTCTTCCGGGGCGCACCGGCGGAATATTCTGGACTTGGCCGACCCGGAATGGCGGCAAAAAGCCTACGACGGTATCGCCACCTATTCACAATCCAAACTCTGTAATATCCTGTTTACTAACCGTTTGGCGAGAGATTTGTCCAACTCCCGTATTTTAGTCAACACTGTACACCCCGGTCTGGTAAAAACCAATTTGTTCAACAAGATGGGCGAGCGCAACTGGAGTAACGTCCCTAATGCTTGGGACGGGGCGAGGAGCGCCATTTTTGCGGCTACGGACAATGCCGTCGTTAACCGGTCCAACCTTTACATCTATCAGGAGCGGCTTGACCCGAATATTACGGAACTGGCGAAAGACCGGCAGGTGGCAGATAGTGTCTGGGAATTGAGCATGGGGTATATCCAAAAATATTTGGCTGGTTGAGCAATTGCGCAAGCGCCAGATTTATTTTGTTGTACCTTGCCTTATGAGAAATAATTACATTGTCCGAATTTAACGTTTGTATTTGATATTGTGCGATCGAATTTCGATGCCACGCTAACGCTGTCAACCCAATCGTTTATTGAAGGCTTATTTAGAATATGCTATAAATATAAAATCCTAATACAAACATGGTTCAACTGATAGGACTTTTGGCAATTTCCTGGTTATTGCTCTGGGTGGCTGAAAAAAAGGATATAGCTGTTTTGGGGCTGACGCCTACAAAAGACAGATTAAAATATTTTGCAATTCTTTTTAGCGTTTCTGCGATAATTTCGGCGACGGCTTTCCTTTTGAGAATGTACATTGCTAAAGAAGAATACATAATCTCTCCATCTCTGACGGCAAAGTCGGCTATAGTTGAAGTCTGGTATCAATTTAGGACAGTTTTGACCGAGGAATTGATTTGCAGGGGCGCATTGCTTTATATCCTTATTAAAAGAATTGGACAGACAAAAGCAGTAATTATTTCATCTGTGATTTTTGCGATCATGCATTGGTTGAATGCAGGGGTTTGGGGAAACTTAATACAAATGGTTATTGTATTCGCTTTTACTTTCGCAATGGGGCTTTTATTGGCTTACTCTTATGCGCGAACTTTTTCGCTGCTTATTCCTTTCGCAATTCATTATGGCTGGAACCTGACTCAAAATTACGTTTTTCCGGATAATGCAGCAGGTAACCATATTTTTACTTTAGCAGCCCCGCCGCCAGTTGTTACAGTTTCTTATGCTGCACTCTTCACAATGCTTTTATTTCCAAAAATATCGGTGCTTGTAATTGACTATTTAATTGTAAGGCGGCACAGACAAGTTGAGACGCCGTAGAAGAACATAATTTCGTGCTTTTGAGCGAATTTTTACCACCTGACAGAACCTTGATCCGCCGATTAGGGCCACCATGGCTTTATAGGAAAGTCCTGACGGAAAAAGTGTTTGTTCTGCTGGGTCAATCCGTCTGGTGAACCCACTCGTATTTCCCGTTTCTGAATGTGATCAGGCCGCCGCCCACCTCCTCTGCGCCTACAAAAATGGAGGGATGTAGAAGTTTGACTTCTTTGCTCCCCAACACATCACCGTCCGGGGTGAATGTGGTCTCGTAGGCAATGCTGTCTTCGACAAGTTCCCAATAGTCGACCCAGTTGAATTCTGTCAGGTGCGCGAAGGGTTGCCCAAAACCAATGCGGACGGCCTTGTTGGTGGCGCCATGATGAATAATGATACCCGAAGTTTCGTTTTCTTTTTTATAAAATGCCTGGTCCAAAGTGCCGTCTCCGTTGAAGTCGGCGGAGATCGATTCTGACAGTTGGCGCCGGTTTTCGACGGTGCCGGCTGTTGATGTGGTGTCGGGAGCAGGGGCAGCTTGCTGCGTCGGGTGAGAGGGGCCGCAACTTGCCAAAATCAGGAAGATCAATAGGTAGATTGTGAGTTTCATTGGGTGTTGATTAGGATTGTTCAGGAATGTTTGAGACTGTTTGGAGTGCCATAACCATGAAAAAAACTAACGACCCTGACACAAAAATCTGAAAACACCCTGGGGAAGAGACAGGGGCTTTCCATTGCCGTTCATTGCGAATTCCTGTGTAATTAAAAATCATTTGGATCTTAAATTAAAAGTATTGACTATCAATTTATTATGTCAAAAATAGTCTATTGATTTGCACCAAGTTCTCCATACCAATACGATGCTGTCACGCCACCGTCCATTAAAAAATCGCTGCCAGTAATAAACGCGCCTTCTTGCCCCATTAACAGAGACGCAACATTGGCCACTTCATCAGGCGTTCCTGCCCGCCCTGCTGCGCTCAGGTTGATCATTCGTCTGTACCCTTCTCCACGTGGCCCGTTTAATTCATCTTTGGCAAGCGGTGTAATGATGATTCCCGGGCTAATGGTATTGACCCTCGCTCCGCGTTTTCCCCAGCGAACGGCTTCGGCCATGACGCGTAGTGCATTGCCTCTTTTGGAGAGTTGATAGGCGTGAAGGCTGTCTTTCAATTTGTCCGGATGAAGAAAATCGAGATCCAGTAATTGCTCGGTCGGTGTCGTTGCAAGCGCTTTATTCTCTTCGATGGATAAGGGGCCTAAGCGATGTCCTGATTGCGAAGCGATAACAACTCCTGAGCCGCCTTCCTCCATTACGTTGCCAAACAATTCGAGCACCAGTGCAGTGCCGTACAAGTCAACTTTGAGTATGGTTTCAGGCGATGCTTGCGAAGGGGATACGCCCGCGGCATGAATTAGCCCTTGTATGCCGCCAATAGAAGTAGCAGCATTTACGAGAGTTGAAGCCGACTTTCTCGAGCAAATATCCACAACAGCGGTACTTGCCTCAAATCCTGCTTCGCTTAAAACTTTTGCAGCAACGTCAGCATTTTCCTGGCGAAGGTCTGCAACCAGGATGTGTTTGCCTGCTCCTACTCGCCTTGCAATGGCTAGCCCGATAGAACCAGCGCCAATAACTACGATCACTTTTACAGGATTGTCTTTCATGTGTATGCTTATCGTTTTTTGGTGGTTTGCAGTGGACCAGGCTGGTCGGTGAGAGCGAGTGAAGCGGTCATGGGGATTGCACCTCTTTATCCGATTTGCCAAAGTGTGCCTTTATGCATCTAATTTAGATTTTTAATCATTTTTCCACTACCCCTCAAACCCGCCACCACGCCATCGCCAGACACACCACCACCAGCCCGGCCAGCACGATCGGCGGCAAGAACGTAAGGCATAAAAACACAAGGAATGTTGTGCCGTAAACAAGGGTTTCAATTTTGATCACCCCCAACAACAAATCTGCACCGGCCTTTTTGCGCAACAGGTACAAATTAAGCAGGCCGCCAAACAGGTACAGCAGCGAAAAACACGCGCTCATGGCATTGAACAGATCGGTCATCGAGGGCTGAAAACCCGCGCCGAGTGCCATTTTATAGTTGTCCATCAGATCGATCAACTGCTTTTCCGTGTCATTGGCCGGCGCAGGATCGTTGAAAAAACTGAGGCTGTGGATGCAGGCCGTCAGCAGGAGCAGCACACTGGCCGCTTTTAGCCAGAAGGTATAGTTTTTCATTGTGGTTTCTTTTTTATGGGTTAGATGCGGATTCCCAGGCGCCCGTACACAAAACTCATCAGCCAGGCCGGACCGATCATCAAAAACTGCAGGTCTTTGAGAAACGAGGGCTTTTTGCCTTCCACGTGGTGACCCCAGAACTGCCCGATCCAGGCCGCCACAAACAACACCACACTCACGAGCCAGAGCGGGGTACCGCTTTGCTCGACCATTCGGCACACCCACAAGCAAACGGCGCTGAACGCAGCCATGCCCAGGGCCAGGGTGGGGGAGAGCCGCAGATAATATACCAACACGGCGACCAGCACGATCATCGCCAGGTTGAGCGGCAGACCCGGCGCCAGCTCGACGCCCAGCTTGACGCTGTACAACAGCCCGGTGACGCAGAAAAAGATCACCGGCACACAAATCCAGTGTACGAGTTTGTTGGTCGGGTTCTGGTGGCTTTCGCCGTATTCGGACAGCCAGCTTTGAATGGTGCGCATAATTGGAGATTTTGTTTTTAATGGATAGAAATCTGTTGCGTAAAAGTAGGTAATGTGGAATTTTGACCAAATTTTTGCGCGCCTTTTCGATCTTGTTTCGATCGCTTGCCATTTTTCCAAACTTTGTCCCGAATTGCTTTCACCATGCATATACGTTCCCTTCTCCTGCTTCTTTTCGCGCTGTTTGCCTGCTCGCTTCTGGCGCAGTCCGACCTCGCTTTTCAACCCGACCAGATCCGGCTGGAATGGGAACTGATCGAAAACCAGTACCAGGGCAAATCGCAGAGCCTGTCGCGCCTGACCCTCACCAACGAGGGCAAAACGCCCGTGCCGGCCTCGGGCTGGTCGATCTATTTCAACTTCGGCCGCTCCCTGCTGAACGAACCGCTCGCGGCCACCGGCTTCGAAGTGAAACAGATCAGCGGAGACTGGTTTCGCCTGCGACCGACCGACAAATTCAGCGGTATCGCACCCGGGAAATCGTGGCGCCTCGACTGGGTCAGCACCGACTGGCTGGTGCACCGAACCGACGCCCCGAACGGCTTTTACGTGGTGTTCGACCGCGAGCCCGATACCGGCTACCCGATGCCCGCGCCGACCGTCAAAGCCCCGGCCGATGCCCGTAAACTCCTGCGCTCGCCCGACGATAAAAAACTGCCGGTCACCCCTGCCGACGTGTACGAGCAAAACAAAGCGGTAGGTCCGCCCGATCGCGACAAAGCTTGTCCGGTATTCCCTACGCCATTAAAATGGGGCCTGCTGCCGGGCGGTATTTTGGTGGACCAAAACACGCCCGTGTGGGTTGATCCGGCTTTCGCAAAGGAAGCCCAATGGTTGTACGACAACTGGCGCTACTGGCTGGGCGGTATCAATATCGTGGAAAACCCGCCCGCGAGCGGGGTGGCGCTTGTGGTCAGGAAATCCAACGAGCCGCTGCCCGACGAGGCGTATACGCTGAGTATTACCAACGAACGGGGCATCGAAATCATGTCGTTTTCGCCGGCCGGAGCTTTCTACGGCATACAAACGCTGGCCTCGCTGTTCGACCCGGAAGCTTTGAAGCAGTCGATCGCCGAACAACGCCTGCCTTGCCTGGAAATTTTTGACCAGCCCCGATTTGCGTACCGGGGCATGCACATCGACGTGGCGCGCAATTTTCAGCCGAAAGCAGAAATCCTGAAAATGCTGGACGCCATGGCGATGTACAAACTCAACGTCCTGCATTTCCATTTCAGCGACGACGAGGGCTGGCGCATCGAAATCCCTGGCCTGCCCGAACTCACCCGGGTAGGCGCCCGCCGCGGGCACACATTGACGGAAAATGAATTTTTGCACCCTTCCTACGGCTCGGGGCCTGTCGCCGGCCAGTCGAGCGGCTCCGGCTACTACACGCGTCAGGATTTTATCGAAATCCTCGAATACGCGGCAGCCAGGCATATCCGGGTGATCCCCGAAATCGAGTTGCCGGGCCATGCCCGCGCCGCGATCAAGTCGATGGACGCCCGCTACGAACGGCTCATGGCGGAGGGGCGTCCCGATGAAGCCCGGCGCTATTTGTTGCGCGACCCCGAAGACCGCTCCACTTATCGCTCCGTGCAATGGTACAACGACAACGTCGTGTGTGTCGCACTGCCTTCCACCTTCGCTTTTATTGAAAAAGTGACGGACGAACTGCTGGCAATGTACCGCGCTGCTGATGCCCCGATCGAAACCATTCACCTGGGGGGCGACGAAGTGCCGGGCGGCGTCTGGGAAAAATCCCCGGTCTGCCGTCAGTTGATGAAGGAGCAACAAATGGGCTCAACCGACGAGCTTTGGTATTTTTTCTGGACAAAACTCGACGGCATGATGGCGGCAAAAGGCCTGGCGGTTTCAGGTTGGGAAGAAGCGGGACTGCGCAAAACGCAACTCGACGGCCAGACGAAGTTTATCCCCAATCCCGATTTTGCGGGCAAAGGTTTCCGCATGTACGTCTGGAACAACGTGATCGGCTGGGGCGCCGAAGACCTGGCATACCGCATGGCCAACGCCGGTTACAAGGTCGTGCTCGGTCCGGTCAGCAACCTGTATTTCGATATGGCTTACCAGAAACATTTCGAGGAGCCTGGCTATTACTGGGGAGCCTACACCGACGTCGATCAGGCGTTTTCCTTTGCGCCCTTCGATTATTTTAAAACGACCAAAACTGATCGCATGGGCAACGCCGTCACGTCCGGCCTGTTTGTGGGCAAAGACCGGCTCACAGATTACGGCAAAGGAAATATCCTGGGCATCCAGGGCCTTATCTGGTCCGAAACCCTGACCGGCCCTGAGGACCTGGAATATATGGTATTGCCTAAAATGCTCGGCCTGGCCGAACGTGCCTGGGCGCCCGCCCCCGACTGGGAATCGGCCAGCGACGCTGCGCAACTGGATCAGCAATATCGCGCTTCCTGGACGGGCTTTGCACACCGCGTAGGCCAGGTGGAACTGCCCCGCCTCGACTATCTCTCGGGCGGTTTCAACTACCGTATTCCCACGCCGGGCGCGGTACTGAAAGACGGTATGGTGTACGCCAACATCCAGTTTCCCGGCCTGACAATGCGCTATACCACCGACGGCTCGGAACCTACCTCGAACAGCACAGTGTACAACGCGCCGTTCAAGGCAGCCGGCAAGGTCAAATTCCGCGCCTTCGACCGGCGGGGCAGGGGCAGCCGGACGGTGCAGGCGGGGAATTGAGTGTGAAATTTCACGCAAAGCCGCAGAATACCCTGCCCCCCTTTGCGAGCTTTGCACCTTTGCGCCCTTGGCGTGAAAAAAAATAGTCACGCAAAGCCGCAAAGCCCGCGAAGTCACACCCTCTGTGTCTCTGCGCCTCTGCGTGAAATTTTAAATAAAAAAACGCCGCTGAATGCCCCCGAATCCCCTTTGCGCGCTTTGCATCTTTGTGTTCTTGGCGTGAAAAAAACAGTCACGCAAAGCCTCTGCGTGAAATCCCCCACTACCACAATCGCGGCAAAAAGCGCGGCACCTTTCGCTGGTATTCGGCATAGGCGGGGTATTTGCCCGCCGAGATTTTTTCACTGAAATCCGAGCTGCCCAGAAACAGCAACATCAGCAGAATGCCGCCGGCCAGCGACCAGTTGAGCCAGCGGCCCGTGGCAGCCACGCTGAACAGGTAAAAACTCAGCCAGATGGCTTGCTCGCAGGCATAATTGGGGTGGCGTACCACCGACCAGAGCCCCGTACGGCAAAAGCCGGTCGCGTATTCGCCGTCGAGCGGTTCACCGGCGGCCATGCGGCGGTGTTTTTCCGTCTGATAGTTGTATTGCTGCTGGTCGGCCAGGGTTTCGTACAATAAAAAAGTCAGGAACAAACCGGCCACGATGCCGTCGAAAAGACCCAGGGGCCGGTCGGCGCCCTGCCAGGCCACCAGGGTAGGCAGGGTGAACAGGAGGATCAGGCTGTTTTGATACAGGGAGATAAAAAACAGGTTGAACAGCCCCCAACGGAGGCGGCCCTTGAGCAGGGGATTCTGGCGCAGCACACTCCAGCGATAGTCTTCTTCGCCGCGCCAGGGCAGCCAGTCGTAGCCGCCGCGCCGCCAGAAATTGTAGGTGAGCCTTGCCGCCCAGAGGGTCGCAAGAACGGCCATCAGCACCAGTCGGGGAGAAAAACCGGAGGCCTGGGCGACCGTCCAGACGTATACTACGGGCACGATGCTCCAGAGTTTGTCGACCTGGCTGCAATTGCCCGTGATTTCACTGACGACAAAACAGGTGAGCGCCACGCCGAGCATGATGTACACCAGCCGGTGCAGGGTAGTGGCTATCTCGAAGGAAAGCGGCTGGTCCCAGTAAATGGCGACGATGGGTAGCGCAATGAGGGTGGCGAGCAAAACGAGGATCGTACGGAGCATGACAGTGCGTTTTTGAAATCGTTTTATACTTGATGCGTAAGTTGGTGTATCTCATTCATTGTCTTCCAGTTGCGGGTAGTGGCTCTGACCTTCAATTTGGCTTCGAAAAAGGCGTTGCTCAATTTGGTGTTGCCATAGCCGCCCGGGCAATACAGGTAAACCGTCCGGCCCCGCAGCGCAAAGCGGTCGGGTTCGTACTGATATTCCATCAGTTTTTCGGCGGCTTCGGGTCGGGGCAGTTCATCCAGCAGAGTGACGTGCAAAAACGCCGGATCGATATTTTTTTCCGATAAAAACGGGTTTTCATGCAGAATTTGCGCCCATTCCTGCGCACTGCGGGCGAGAACCGGAACGGCAAAACCGAAGCGCGCCGTCACCGTTTCCGCGATTTGGGCCGACAGGCGGGCTTCCTCTGTCTCCAGCGCCGAAAAAACGACATTTCCGCTTTGGATGTAGGTCCGCACCGAGGCAAAGCCCATTGCCTCGAACAGAGATTTCAGCTCCGGCATTTTAATCATATTCCTGCCGCTGACGTTGATGCCCCGAAGTATGGCGATAAAGGTGGTCATGCTGATTTTATCCTGTTCAGTTGAGCGGCCAAAGATCATATTTTATTGTAAAATTGCCCCGAAAGCCAAATTGACGACACAATCGTTTCTTTTTTTAGAAAAAACCTTAAAAACCGCTACTTTTAATTGCCCTTACCACGTAACCCATGTCGAAAAATATCCGCAATCTATCGGCCCGCAAAGGGCTCGACGACAATCTCTTCGAACAGTTGCCCGACAACGGCGGCGCCGATGGCGATAACTACCGCAATGTCGCTTCCAAATTCCTGATCGGTAATGCCAATACCTACGGCACAGCCTCCTTTTACGATTTTCTCAACCCTGAAAACAGCGGGAAAAAAGGTTTTTACTGCGCCGGAAGCGCCTGCCTGCTGGCCGGTACGCAGGACGTGGTCAAAAGCGAACTGGAAGCCCAGTTCGGCGCCGATGCCGTCGGACCCGTGTATTGCCTGGGTCGCTGTTATGAAAATCGCGCTTTCCACGTTGATGGGAAAAACTACTCCGGGGCCGAAGCTGACGCCCTGCCTTCCATCTGCCGGCATGAAAAATCGCAACACCCCACGCCCTACCGCGTGCAGCACCAGGGCCGGGGAATCCTGACCGGCCATGCGCTCAGCCTTGAAGAATGCCTGCGGCTGCTGCCGGTCTGGCTGCAACGGCCGCCCGAAACCTTGCTCGACGGACTGCGTGTGTCGGGCCTGCGGGGCAGGGGGGGCGCCGGTTTTCCGATGGCGATCAAACTGGATACCGTTCGCAAAGAGCAGGCCGACCAGAAATACATTGTCTGCAACGCCGACGAAGGCGACCCGGGTGCGTTTTCCGACCGATACATTCTGGAAGAACAGCCCCATCTGCTGATGGCCGGCATGGCCCTGGCGGGTTTGATGGCGGGTGCGACCGAAGGCGTGGTGTACATCCGCGCCGAGTACCCCGAATCCATCACCATCGCGCGCCGCGTGGCCGAGCAGTTCAATAATCTCTTTCCGCTCGATACCCACGACGGCACACCGTTCTCTTTCCGCCTGAAAGTGGTCAAAGCCCAGGGCGCCTATATCTGCGGCGAGGAAACCGCCCTGCTCAACTCCATCGAAGGCAACCGCCCGGAAGTGCGCACGCGCCCTCCGTTCCCTGCTCAGTACGGCCTTTACGGCAAACCAACTGCCGTCAACAACGTGGAAACCCTGGCCAACCTGCCCTTTATCGCGCAGGAAGGCGGTGAAGCGTTTAAAAGCCTGGGCACGGCAAAATCGTCGGGTACAAAACTGCTTTCGCTCGACAGTCATTTCCGCAACCCCGGCCTTTACGAAGTGGATATGGGTACGCCGTTGTCGTTTGCCGTGTACGAACTCGGCGGCGGTTTCAAAGAGCCGGTCAAGGCCCTGCATATTGGCGGACCGCTCGGCGGACTGGTGCCGATATCGCGCATAAACGACCTCACGCTCGATTTCGAATCTTTTGCGAGCAACGGCTTTTTGCTGGGGCACGCCTCGATTTTGTCGGTTCCCGAACGTTTCCCGCTGATCAAATACCTCGAACATTTGTTTGAATTCACGGCGCACGAAAGTTGCGGCAAGTGTTTCCCCTGCCGGATCGGCTCGGTGCGCGGCAAGGAGTTGCTCAAAAAAGCCTATGAATCCGATTACCGGATCGACCGGGAATTGCTGAACGACCTGCTCGATACCCTCGAAAAAGGCTCGCTCTGCGCCCTGGGCGGCGGTATCCCGCTGCCGGTCAAAAATGCCCTGAAATACTTTGAATCCGAACTTCAGCCTTACTTTAAAAACTGAACTGCTCTGCCATGTCTGATCTGACCACTGTTGCCTATATCAATGGCCAACCCTGCGCCTTCGAGCCGGGGGAAACCATCCTCCAGGTAGCCCGCCGGCATTTCGGCCGCGACAGCGTACCGACACTTTGCGACGCGCCCAATCTCGAAGCCTACGGCGCCTGCCGGGTGTGCAGCGTCGAAGTAGCTTTGCAAGCCAATGGCGCGCGCCGCATGAAAGCCGCCTGCCATACCCAAATGGAGGCCGGCATGCATATTTATACCGAATCACCTGATGTTCAGAAGATTCGGAAAAACCTGATCGAACTGGTGCTCACCGACCACCCGCTCGATTGCCTCACCTGTGAAGTAAACGGCAACTGCGAATTGCAGGACGTCGCCGCCCGCGTGGGCATTCGCTCGGTGCGCTACCCGGCCGGAAAAAACCACCTCGACCGCGACAAGGATCTCAGCCATCCGTACATGACCTCCGATATGTCGAAGTGTATCATGTGCTACCGCTGTGTGCGCGCCTGCGACGAGGTGCAGGGCCAGTTCGTGCTCGGTGTGGAAGGCCGCGGTTTCGACAGCCGGATCATCAAAGGCATCGACCAAAGTTTCCTGGAGTCGGACTGCGTATCCTGCGGCGCCTGCGCCCAGGCCTGCCCGACCTCGGCCATTTCCGATGTTTTTCAGTCCAAATCGCTGGTCGGACAAGACAAGGTCCAAACCATCTGCACCTATTGCGGCGTGGGCTGTAACCTGGAAGTCAGCGTAAAAGACGACAAGGTGCTCAGCATTCAGGCGCCCTGGGACGCAGAGGTCAATAAAGGACATACCTGTCTCAAAGGCCGTTATGCGTTCTCTTTCTACGACCATCCGGATCGCCTGCGGCAGCCTTTGATTAAAAAAGACGGCCAGTTCGTGGAAGCCAGCTGGGATGAGGTGTACGACATTATCGCGGAAAAGATCAAATCGGCCCGCGAGCAGTTCGGTCCCGATTCCATAGCCGGTATTTCTTCCTCCCGTTGCACCAACGAGGAGAATTACCTGATGCAAAAATTCATCCGTGCCGTGGTCGGCACCAACAATATCGACGGCTGCGCGCGGGTATGCCACTCGCCGACGGCCATCGGGATGCAGCGCACCTTCGGTACCGGCGCCGCGACCAACTCGATCGAAGACCTGAAATACACCGACTGTATGATGGTCATCGGCGCCAACCCCACGGAGGGCCACCCGGTCACGGGCGCCAAGATCAAACAACAGGCCATGAAGGGCAAAACCCTGATCGTGATCGATCCGAGGGAAACCGAAATGGCCCGCTATGCCCACCACCACCTTCAACTGCGCCCGGGCACCAACATCGCGGTGTTGAATATGATGATCTACTACATCATTTCGGAGGGCCTGGAAGACCAATCTTTTATCGAAAACAGAACCGAGGGCTACGAGGAACTTAAAAAGAACGTACTCGCGCTCGATATTGACGAACTGGAAGCCGTGTCCGGTGTGCCGCGTGAAAAAGTCCGCGCCGCCGCCCGCGCCTACGCCTCGGCCAATGCCGCCATGTCGTTTCACGGCCTGGGCGTAACGGAACATTACCAGGGCACCTACGCCGTGATCCAGATCGCCAACCTCGCCATGCTCACCGGAAATGTCGGCAAACGCGGCTGCGGCGTCAACCCCCTGCGCGGCCAAAACAACGTGCAGGGCATGGCCGATATGGGCGTGCAGCCCTATCAGGGCGCGGGTTATCTCGACCTTACTCAACCCGATATCATCGCCAAATACGAGGCATTTTACGGTGGGGTAAAACTGCCCGGACACGTCGGGCTCAAAATCCCGGAAATGTACGACGCTGCCCTGGCGGGCCAACTCAAAGTGCTCTGGGTGATGGGCGAAGACCTCGTGCAGTCCGATCCAAACACCAACAAGGTGATCGAGGCACTGAACGCCGTCGACCTGTTTATCGTACAGGAACTGTTTATGACGGAGACGGCCAAACTCGCGGATATCGTGCTGCCTGGCGCGTCTTTCCTCGAAAAAGAGGGAACCTTTACCAACGGCGAACGCCGCATCCAAAGGGTCAACCAGGTGGTCAAACCGGTCGGAAACGCCAAAGTCGACGGACAGATCATGGTAGACATTATGAACCGCATGGGTTACCCGCAGCCGCCTTATTCCGCCAAAACCCTGCTGGAGGAAATTTCTCAGATCGTACCCTTCTTTGCCGGCGTGCGTTGGGAGGAACTCGGCCGCTATGGCAAACAATGGCCGGTCGCGCCCGATGGCAATGACACCAAGATTCTGCATACAGACACGTTCAAACGCGGCAAGGGGCGCTTCATTTTCCGTGAATTTGTCGAAACCCGCGAAATTCTGGAACACGGCAAGGAATATCCCTACATCCTGACCACCAACCGCCTGCTCGAACATTACAACGCGGGCACCATGACCCGCCGCACCCGCAACGTGCAGATCGTGCACGAAGACGTGCTGCTGATCCACCCGGCCGATGCAGCCCGCCACCAGATTGCCGATGGTGACTGGGTGTGCGTCGAATCGGCACGGGGCAAGATCGACATGAAGGCCAAACTGACGGAGGAGGTAAAAGAGGGCGTATTGAGCACAACCTTCCACTTCCCCGATATTCTGGTCAATATCGTCACTTCCGACGTGAACGACTCGGAGGCCAAATGCCCGGAATACAAGGTAGTGGCGGTGCGCATCCGCAAGGCGCGGCGCGTGGCCGACCGTCATGGTCATGCCATGGCCTGATCAATCCACGATACGGTCCAGATCGCGGAATACGAATCGGGTACCGGCGCTGTCGCTCGCAATGTCGAATTGAAGACCGGCGAGCCGTGCGCCCCGGTACCCGATTCCTTTGTTTTCCCTCACTTTTGGCATTTTTTGCCAATCGCTAACGCTCATTTCCGCGATGGCGCAGAGATCGGGTCCTTGTACATTGACCTGTAAATATTCCTGCCCTGAACGTTCGGCATACCCCCCGATCCGATAGGTCATCGAATTCGGGCCTTTTTCACGAAGCAGGCGCGCCAGTTCGGCTTTATATGCTTCCGATTCGGGTGTATTGGAGGTAAAAACGGGGTTGTCGCTGGAACAGGTTTCGCTGTTGCAGGCGCCGAGTACAAGGATTGCCGTGACAAACAGCAGGGTGAAAAAATTACGCATGTGGAAAAGCCGGGCTAGTGAACGATCAATTGCCGGGCAGAATGACCAATTATCAGCAAGTATGTGCCCGGGACAGCAGGCGACGGAAGTCTGAGCTGCCGGGTGTTTGCGATGCTTTTGAATAAAATTCTGCCGCTTGCATCGATCAGCAAAACGTTTTCCTGCGCCCCTGCGCTGTCCAGTACGACCTGAATTTCACAGTTTGCCGCCACAGGGTTGGGGAACATTTGCCAGGAGGGCAACTCCGCAGGAGGCGCGTCAACAACGCTGGTCGTCTGACTGGTGTCGGCCCGATAGATGCGCTCGTCGAAGTACTGGATCATGAATATTTTTCCGTTGGGAAGTTCGGCGAAATGCTGGGCGCCCAAATCATCAAAAATGGTGAGTCCGAGCCCTTCCAGATGGCGGTTCCAGTCGTTTGCCCCGGCTTTTCTGAAAAAAGTGCCCCCGAAACCAACCGTACCGCCGACGGAACTGTATGCGTCGCCATTCTG
>JAEUUU010000160.1 GCA_016787345.1 Saprospiraceae bacterium
CCGAAATCCGGAATATTCATCGTACGATCCGGCGGCTTCAATTGCCCCATGAGTTGCTGGATTGTCGGGAGCAAATAATGCCCGATAAAAAACGTGATACCTTTTTTGCCTATGGCGATGGTAAGTGCTTGCATGAGACCAGTGTTTGAAGGGTTCAGGATGCTTGATAGAGGACGTTGGCCAGAATGGACACGTAGTTTTTTTCGATGCTCAATTGGGCATTGGCAAAGTCGAACCGGAAGCCCTCCATGATCGGGAGCGGCACCCCGGTTTGGCCGAGGGCTTTCAGGGTTTGCATGTATTGTGATTCGGCCAACAGCGACCAGACGGCCGACTCGAACACGACGCCGTTGAAACCCGGAATATTGCTGCTAACAAAACTGGCGCTGTTGCTCACATTGGCAAAGCCAAACTGCAGCGTTTGGCGCTGGTTGGCGCCGACGCCAAGTTGCAGACCGTCGAGCAGGTCGGTCCGCTGCACCCGGAATACGATGTTGGGCAACACGGGCTGATCGTTTTGGATCGTCAAGGTCATTGTGATATCCTGGGCGAGCAGCAGGGCGTTTTCGGCGGCTGCTTTTTCGATGGTCGCAAACCAGTCGCTGCCGACGCCTGCCGCCTGCAAGGCCGCCTCCAGCACGGTTTGGGAAGCGTATATGTTGCCTTGCAAAGATTGGATTTGCTGGAAGACATTGGCCGGCAAAGCCGTTTTCAACTGATTCATCACACTTTCGCCAAACTGCCAGACGGTCTGAAAATTCGTTGTCGGCGCGGTATTTTGTTCGATTTGGGCCTGCATCACGAATGCGGCGTAGGGCTTAAGTGCCGGTTCGAGCGCCGTGTACTGCGACACGTCGAGCGCGGAGGGGTTGGGCAGGTCGTTCGGCCCCACGCTCAGGTTGAGTTTCCCTGCCTTGAAAAAACACCAGCACAGCGCCTCGATTTCGGTGTCGGACACAAACAGATTGAGGTGATGGCTGTCGGCGTCGGTCAGGGGTGTTGGCAAGGGCAGCGATACGGCGGTGTTGCCGGGGAAAGCTTCGCCCTGATAGCTGGCGCCGCCTTTGACCCCTATTTGTATGCCGTCGTCGTTGGGAAACAGGATGCCCGAGTCGCCGACGGAAAAATCGTACGTGATGCCGTTGCCCAGGTTGCCGCTGCCGGGAATGGTTTGTACAATGCCCGTCAGTATGGTTTGTGTGGCGGTGGAAAAATCGAGCGCGTCGAGGGCGGCCTGGGTGGCCACGAGCAGGTTGTTCGTCTGGCAGGGCGCGTCGTTTTGATGCAACACACTGCCGTGCGGGATATTGCTGACGGCGCCTTTGGTCACCGCGGAGGAAAGCGGCACGCTGAACGTCCATTCGTTTTTTTGCGTATCGAAAGCGAACTGTATCGGGACCGATATGTCCATTGCCTGAAAATTCTCGGTGTAATTGAATCCGTTGGAAACCTGGGAGATTCTACCGTGGCCCTGCGGTGTAAATTCATCATCGATCTCCTGCACATAGGATTCTTCCCAGAGGTAGACTACGCCAAAAGGGCCGGCACTGAAACTAAGGAGAAAAACGGGTGTATTCCGGCCATCGGCCATTATGCTTTGGGTCACCGAGTTGTACGCGGGCGCAAACTGGCTGAACGCGCCCTGGCTGAGCTGAATGACGATATTGCTGTATCGGTAGGTGATGTAGTCTATATCCAAAATTACAACATGTGTGAAATCGGGAACCGCTACCGGTAAGTCCGGCGGATTCATCTTGCCGAGCAAATCGAGCAGGGCCTTTTTGAGGTATTGTTCGGTAAAAAAGTTAATCCCGGTTTTCCCGATGGCAATGGTGATGGCTTGCATAGTGCAGTTGGGTTAAAGGGTGGTTTATTGATATTTCACATTGGCCAGAATACTGATGTAGCCTTGCTGCAGGCTCACCTGCGCATTGGCAAAATCAAACTGGAAACCGTTCATGATCGGAATGGGAGCGCCTGTCGCGCCCATGTCGGCCAGCACTTTGTCGTACTGCGGTTCTCCGCCCACAGGCCAGATGATGGTACCGAAATTATCCCCCTTGAATCCGGGCACGGAGCTGCTGATGAATGCCGCCTGATAGCCTGTGCTCAGAAAATCGTACTGCAGCGTCTGGTTGTTGTTGCTGTTGACGCCCAGTTTCAGGGTGGTCAGCACGTCGGTGCGTTGCAGGGAAAATTTGATGTCGGGCGGCGTCGGGCTGCCGTTTTGAATAAGGAGGTCGAAATTCATGTTCTGCGTGACGGCCAGTCCCATGCGTTTGGCGGCATTTTCGATCGCGGAGAAATACTGGGCGGGCACGTTAGCGCTTTGCAGGTCTGATTCCAGGGCCGCCTGCGACACGTAGGCATTGCCTGCGAGCCCGCTCATCAGCGCGAAAACATTTTGCGGCAGCTGCGACTGGAGCGTATTCATCACGTTCTGCGTCAGTTCCCAAACCGTCTGTGCGAGGGTGACGGGCGCGGCGTTCTGCGTGATTTGCGCCTGCATGGCGAATGCCTTGTAGGGCAGCAGCGATTTTTCCAGGGCCACGTAGGTGGCCACTTTCAGGGCTTGTGGGTCGGGCAAGTCGGTGGGGTTGACCACGGTGTTCAGTTTGCCGGCCTTGTAAAAAGCCCAGTGCAGAGCTTCCAGTTCGAAGTTGGAGACGTACAGGTTGAGGTGGTGCGCATCGTTGTCGGCCGGCGGCACGGGCAGGGGCAGGCTGGGCGGGGTAGGGCCGGAGAAGGGCGTGCCGTTGAAGCTCGCGCCGCCTTTGATGCCGATCTGGATGCCGTCGTTGTTGGGAAACAGCATGCCCGAGTCGCCCAGCGAAAAATCATACACAATCCCGTTGCCCAGGTTGCCGCTGCCGGGGATGGTTTGTACGATGCCGGTGAGCAGTTGGTTGACCGGCGTGGCGAAGTCGATGGCGTCGATGGCCTGGGCCGTGGCGTCGTCGACGTGGCTTCGGGTGCAGGAATTGACCTGGTCTTGCAGGATGCTGCCCCCCGGAATATTGGCGCTGATGTTGGAGGCGTTGGGCGAGGCTTTTTGGACCGTAAATTCCCACTGGTTTTTGTCCTTGTCGAAAGAGAACTGGATGACGATGGTCACGTCCAGCTGACCGAACCCCGGCGAATAGGAGAAAGTGTTGGAGCCGTCGCCCGGGTCGTGGTGCCAAACCGGGATTTTGGACCCGTACGGTACGGTGGTGTAATTGTGCATGTAATGGAAACTTTCCACCCAGTTGTACAAGGCCTGAAAGTTCCTGGCTTGCATGTTGACGTTGAAAACCGGCGTTTTGCCGTCGCTGCCGACCCCCTGAGTCACCTTGTCCAGCGCTGCAGAAAAATTGCGCAGCGAACCGCCGTTCAGATTGATTTTGATATTGCTGTAATCGTAGGAATCGCCCACCACGCCGCCGGTGAAGTTGGGTACTCCGACACTTTTGTCGGGCGGCGTCATTTTACTCAGCAGGGCGGACAAAGCGCCGGCGAGATAGTGTTGGGCAAAGAAGGTGATGCCTTGTTTACCGATGGCTAAGGTGATGGCTTGCATAAGTTTGGATTTTAGGAATTTTGATATAGAACATTGGCAAGTATAGACACGTAATTCTCCTGTATGCTCAATACAGCATTGGTAAAATCGAATTTGAAACCCTCCATGATGGG
>JAEUUU010000088.1 GCA_016787345.1 Saprospiraceae bacterium
AGAAAAACCCGCAGGGAATCGGCTTTTCCCTGCCGCTGGCCCGTATGCAGGTATGGATGCCGGAAATAACGGAGCGATTTGCCGAATTCACCGGTCAGCGGCCGCGTCAGGCGTTCGCCTTTTGTGATGTGGGCGAAATACAATTCCGTGGAAACATTGTTATAGTCGAGATGCCCGTAGGTGTGGTTGCCAAGGTCCATCCCTGCTTCCAGCCAGCGGCGCAAAAGTTTGTACCTCGCGGTGTCGAGCTGTTCGGAACCATTCGGGTACAATTTTCCTTCGTTGACAAAACCGGTGGCCGGAATGTTTTCCGCCACCAGATGACCCAGCAGCTTGTTGGTCAGGTTTGCCTCAAATGCCGCTCCGGCATGCCGGTAGGGCACCACGGGCAGGTCGTCGATGGTAAAGCAGACCTGTTTTTGCGCGGAAAGCCCCGGGGTCAGCAACAGGAACAAAAGAGCGAGATTTTTCATAAACATGTTTTTTCAAAAGACCTTTACCCGCATGATACCCTTTGTTGTCCGAAAAGCAAAACCCGAAGATCTGAATGCCATCGCCGATTTGTACCGAATCGTTGCCCGACAGGGCGGCGGCATTGCCCGCGGGGAATCGGAGATCACGGAAACCTACGTTCGAAATTTCACCGAAAAGGCGCAGCAAAACGGTTTTCAGGTGGTTTGCTGTGACGAAAATAAGGCTTTGATCGGCGAACTGCACTGCTATCCGCCTGAGCCGCGCGCTTTTGCCCACGTACTCGGCGAACTGACCGTTGTCGTAGCGCCCGGCTTCCAGGGCCAGGGTATCGGAAAAAAAATGTTTCAGACCCTGCTCGATCTCGTACAGCACGAACGCCCCGGCACCCTGCGGGTCGAACTCATTACCCGTGAATCCAATAAAAAAGCCATCAAACTGTATCAAAGCCTGGGGTTTGTGATCGAAGGGCGGCTGGAAAAACGCATTCTCGGCGCCGACGGCCGGCTCGAAGCCGATATACCCATGGCCTGGTTCAACCCGGATATCCGCTCATGATTACGCTGCGACACGCCACCTTCGACGATCTCGCGCTGCTCCGCCACTGGGACGAACAGCCGCACGTGATCGAATCCGACCCCAACGACGACTGGGAATGGGAAACCGAATTGTTGCGCCGGCCCGACTGGCGCGAGCAACTCGTCGCCGAACTCCTCGGCCGGCCCATCGGTTTCGTCCAGATCATCGATCCGGCCCGGGAAGAAACGCACTATTGGGGCGAGGCGCCGGACAATCTGCGCGCCATCGACATCTGGATCGGGGAAGCGGCCGACACCGGCAAAGGCTATGGCGCCGTTATCATGCGGCTGGCGCTGGAACGCTGTTTTGCCGACTCGCTTGTCGAAGCCGTGCTGATCGATCCGCTGGCTTCCAATACCCGGGCGCACCGGTTTTACGAGCGAATGGGTTTCCGCTTTGTGGAAAAGCGCCGTTTCGGGGCCGACGATACTTTTGTGTACCGGCTCGACCGGACGGACTTCGCCCCGTAAACTCCGCAAGAATCGGGTTGGCCGGCAGCGATCCGGCCCGGAATTTTGCTGAAAATTCAACACGACCATGTCGGAAAACGAAAACATCGATTACCAGCGCGTCGCCAGGGCCATCGAATTTCTCGACGCCCGTTTCCAGCAGCAACCCGAGCTCGACGAGGTGGCCCGGCAAGTGCATCTTTCACCGCACCATTTTCAGCGCATCTTTACGGAATGGGCGGGTGTCAGTCCCAAAAAATTCATGCAGTACCTCAGTATCGACCATCTCCGCAGCAGGATTTTCGACCTGAACAACCTGAACGAAGCCGCCGAAGCCGTCGGCTATTCCACACAATCGAGGGTGTACGACCTGTTTGTCAGCATCGAGGCCGTGACGCCCAGGGAGTTTAAAACCGGCGGCCAGGGCCTCGATATCCGCTACGGGTTCCATCCGACGCCTTTCGGCGAATGCCTGATCGGTTTGACGGAGCGGGGCATTTGCGCCCTGTCGTTTGTCGATGAAACGAACAAACAGGCGGAGTTCGACGGTTTTCTCGATCGCTGGCAAGCAGCCCGCCTATGGTCCGACCCCGCGGGTACCGCCCCGACTGTCGAACAAATTTTTGGGCAAAAAGCCCCTCAAAAGGTTCATTTACTGGTTCAGGGCACCAATTTTCAACTCAAAGTGTGGGAGGCCCTGCTGAAAATACCGGCCGGCGCCGTCAGCACCTACCAGCACATCGCGCAAAACATCGGCCAGCCCGGCGCCGCACGGGCAGTAGGCACTGCCATCGGGCACAATCCGGTCGCGTACCTCATTCCCTGCCATCGGGTGATTCGGAAAGAGGGCCTGGTGGGACAGTACCATTGGGGCAGCACCCGTAAAAAAGCCTTGCTGGGTTGCGAAATGGCAACTTCGGCGATCTCCTGACGCTTTATCATCCTACTTTTACATCTTCGACAACTACCCGTTTATGCAAGTGCTCAGCCAAGTCCTCATCGCCCTGATCGCCCTCGAACACCTCTATATTCTTTACATGGAAATGTTCGCCTGGGAAACCCTCGGCCGCAAGACCTTTCGCGGCGCCATGCCCGACGAGCTGTTCGGCCCGACGAAAGTGATGGCCGCCAACCAGGGGCTCTACAACGGCTTTTTGGCCGCCGGACTGATCTGGAGCCTGCTGATCGGCGACCCGGCCTGGTCGCGCAACGTGGCCCTGTTTTTCCTGGGCTGCGTGGCGGCGGCCGGCATTTACGGCGGCATCACGGCTGGCCGGAAGGTGTTTTTCGTGCAGGCGCTGCCGGCGCTGATCTCCTTCGTTCTGGTGTGGTGGTCGGGTAATTGATTATCGCCTGGAACGCATCGCCTTTACCTTTTTCACCCCGGTATCGGCCGCCAGACGGCGGTATTCCTCCGAATCGACGGGATATATCGCCACTTTCCCCTCGGCATTGTGGTGCACGCCCCAGCCGTAGCGTTTGGGCAGGGGAGAAGAGCGCAGGCAGGCTTGTCCTTTTGAAAAAAACTGCTCCCGCTCCGTCTGCAAACTGCCCTGCAAGCCGTTTCTGGCGGCAAAAATCCCGAAAATGACTTCGTCGGAGCTGTACCGGTAGGGGTGCTCCAGCATCATTTCAAACTGAAGGCGCGCCACGGTCTTGTCCTCGCCTTTCATGGGCGGCTCTTCGGCAGCTGCCACCGGGCAATCTTCGGCAATTTCGATCAGGGTATTGAAGTAGTTGGTGGTGTGCATGGTTCAGAGTTGGTTCGTTTCCAGGAGTTTTTTCATTTCTTTCATCAGGGCAGTCCAGTTTTGAACCGAATGGACCTTTTTTTCCAGGGTATCGATGTTGCGCTGTGTAATGGTAAAAACGGTGCCGTTGCCCTTTGCTTTCAAGGCATACCGGATAATCTGATAATTTTCAGGCAGGTCGGGCAAGTCGGACCATGAACTGTGGTAATCGTACTCCAGCATTTTTTCCGGATCGAATTTCAGCACCCGCCCTTTGTCTTCATAGGGTTTGCCCTCCCATTCGCCCCGGAAAAAAATCGGCGTGCCGGGTTGCCAGCTGGTGACCATATCGGTGCCAAAAAAATATTTTTTCACCTGTTCCGGCCGGGTGATGGCGGCCCAAACCCTGGGCACAGCGGCGTGAATTGTACATTGAATTTTTGCCGTAAAAGTCATTTTTAAGTCGTTTTTGTTGTCAAAATGGATAATGCGGCAAAGGAAAAGCCCATCACTGACAACCTTATGTCAGCGGGTGGTCCGGCGAATGGAAAATTTCCGACCGAAGGCTGTCCAGGTATTCTTCCAGGCTGATATGATCGGTTTTGCGAAAGGGCTGCATCGTAACGACCAACTGCCGAATCCGCGAAGTGCGGAAGTCGCGGTATTCCCCGCGCAGGTGACACCAGGCAATCAGGTGCCAGTTGAGCGAATAAAAGGTCAGGCCGATGGGTTCCACCTCCCGGATACTTTCTTCCTCCTGTTGATTTATATAGACCATTCGCACGATCCTGCATTCGGCAATGGCATTCTGGATGGGTACAAGATAATCGGTCGAGGGCATGAGGTGAGCGTAATGATCGGGGATGAAATGGGCGGTTTGCCGGCGCGTATGGTCGAGGCGCTCCTGTTGCATACGGCCCAGCACCATCCTGATTTTCGACAAAGCACTGCCGTAGTGTTGCTGCACCGATTTGTCGGCAAAACGAATCACCAGCGGCTCGGCCAGCGACAAGGCATTGGCTTCTTCGGCGGTGAGCGAAACCGGCGGCAGAAAAAACCCGCCCCCCACCGAGTAGCCTTTTTCCGGTTCGAACGCCACGGGGACGCCGATTTCGCCGATCGCCCGCAAATCGCGGAACACTGTCCGCTCGCTGATCCCGAAATGCTGGGCAATCTGCGGCACGGTACGGTGCTTTTTGGCTTGCAAAAGGGTGATTATGCCTAATAGTCGGTCGATTCGATTCATAGCAGCAGGGAAATAGATGCACAATTTACAGGGTTTTTATTGGTCGCCGTATTGGGCGGGCATACTGTACATTCGCTGCGTATTTTAATCGGTTCAGCCGTACATTTTTCATGAAAACATTCTGCCTCACTCTCGCCCTGCTCCTCAGCGCTTTTTTTGCAAATGCGCAAACCCTGCTGGTACAACCCTTTTTGCAAGACGCCGAACCCCACTCCATCGTGGTCGCCTGGGAAGCCTCCGATTCTTCGGCCGGTTATGTGAGCTGGGGACCGACGGATACGCTTGGCTACTTTTCACCCAGCGAATGGGTGCAGGGCTCCGGCAACTCCCGCATCCATCACGCGCATCTTTCCGGCCTGGATGCCGACACCCGATACTATTACCGGGTTGTGACGGGCAATGCCCAAAGCGCCGTTTTCGATTTCGTCACGCCCCCGCTCAAAAGCGCGGAACGATCTTTCGCGCTCGTCGCCATGAGCGATATGCAGCGCGACGGGTCGAATCCCTATGTATTCAATGAAATTTGCAACGAAGGCATCATCGGCTATCTGCAGGCGCAGGGTCCGGTCGATTTGCCGCGCCAACTGGCTTTTGCCGTCATCCCGGGCGACCTGGTCGACAACGGCAACGATTACCTTCAGTGGAAAAACACTTTTTTCAACCCTTCGGAAAATCTGTTCAGCCGCGTCCCGGTGTACCCCGTGCTGGGCAACCACGAAAACAATACGCCGACCTATTTCAAATACTTCGAACTGCCGCTCAACGGAACCCCGGGCTACGAAGAACACTGGTGGTATAAAGACTATTCCAATCTTCGCATCATCGGCCTCAACTCCAATTCGGGCTACACCATCCCCGAACAGCTGGACTGGCTCGAAATGGTGCTCGACGACGCCTGCGCCGACGAGGATATCGATTTTGTCTTTGCCCAGCTACACCACCCGCACCACTCCGAACTCTGGCCCGCCGGCAACTCCGACTACACCGGACAGGTGATTGAAAAACTGGAGGATTTCTCCACGGCCTGCGGCAAACCCAGCTTGCATATTTACGGCCACACGCACGGCTACTCGCGCGGGCAAAGCCTCGAACACAACCACAGCATGGTCAATGTGGCCACCGCCGGCGGCAATATCGATTACTGGAACGAATTCCCGCAAACCGACTACCCCGAACACAGCGTCAGCCAGGATGAATACGGCTTCGTCTGGGTGGCCGTCGAAGCCGGCGACCAGCCCCGCTTCGTGCTCAAACGCATCAGCCGGGGCAATGTGAATTTTCCGCTAGACAACGTGGTACGCGACAGCTTTTTGATCAAACGTTACAACCTGGCGCCCCAACAACCCCAAGGCCTGTTTCCCACACCCGATCTGACGGTTTCGCCCGATTGCGTCGTCGAACTCGGCGCATCGGCGTACAACGACCCCGACGGCGACCTGCAAGGCGCCACGCAATGGCAAATCGCCACCGACTCGACGTTCGGCAACACCGTCGTCGTCGATCACTGGCGACAGTACGAAAACTGGTACCAAAACGTCGACCTGCAGGCCGGCGACGACCTCAGCGACGAACTGATCGAGGGGCTGGCCGACAATACAACCTATTTCTGGCGGGTTCGTTACCGCGACCGCAGCCTGGGGTGGAGCGACTGGAGCGCGCCGATCCGCTTTTTTACCGGCCCGACAACGGCTACTGGCAACCTGCTGGTCAATGGCGGCGCCGAAGACGGCATCAATGGCTGGACGGCCACGCAGGGCGTGATCGAATCTATCCTCAGCGGCGAATGCGCGGGCAACAACGCCTATTCGGGCGATCGGCTGTTTGCCGTGGGCGGCGTTTGCGAAGAATATCCCTACGCCGAGGCACATCAAGTGGTCGACGTCTCCGCCTTTGCCCAGCATTTTGTCGACGGCCATGCAAAAGCCATCTTCGGCGGTTACCTCAGCGATTATCAGGGCACCGACCGGCCCGAATTCCGCCTCGAATTTTATACCGCCACAGGCAGTCTGGTCGGCGCTACGCCCAACTACGGCGTCAATTCGGGCGAATGGGTGAAGTTTCGCGAAACGTCAGAAATACCGGCTGCCTGCACATCCATCCACTTCGTGCTGACCGGCACGCGGCAAAGCGGCGTCGACAACGATTCGTACTTCGACGATATGTTTCTGCAACTCGATACCATGCGCTGCGAACAGCTTATTTCGACGGTCAAAAATCCGCTGTCCCGCAACAATACCATCCGCTGCTACCCCAACCCGGTTCAGTCGGCCGTAACGGTCGAGTCGCTGTTTTGGCAAAAACCGGAACCCTTTCAGGTGTACGACCTGCTGGGCAAACGGGTATTGAGCGGCCATCTGAACAGCAAAACCCACACCATCGACATGCAGGGGCTTGCCGGGGGTGCGTACGTTTTACAGGCGGCGGGCCAACAGATATTGCTGCTGAAACAGTAGCGGGCAATCGTCGTCCGAATCCGGCATTCATCGTTTGATTTTGGTCATTGGGGCAGGCTGTTTTGGCGCCTGCACGGCCGGGGAAGCATCTTTGCGGGGCATCAACCCGACACCTGCTTTATGAACAACACTGGTCCTGCGCCTTCGACCCTTTTCCCGCTCCCCCACTACGAGCGCTTGTGTTTTTTAAAAAACGTGATCACCCGGCCCAACATCGAAGTGGGCGATTACACCTATTACGACGATTTTGAGGATGTCCGCAATTTTGAAAAAAACGTGCGCTATCACTTCGAATTCATCGGCGACAAGTTGCGCATCGGAAAATTCTGCTCCATCGCTTCGGGCGTCGAGTTCATCATGAACGGCGGCAACCACCTGACCGAGGCTGTTTCCGCCTACCCGTTCGCAATTTTCGGGCAGGGCTGGGAACATGCCATGGACGGCCGCCAGTATCCGCACCGGGGCGATACGGTGGTGGGCAACGACGTCTGGATTGGCTACAAAACCGTCATCATGCCCGGCGTCACCATCGGCGACGGGGCCATTGTCGCGGCCTGTTCGGTCGTGACGAGGGATGTTCCGCCCTACACCATTGTCGGCGGCAATCCTGCCCGCGAGCTTCGCCGTCGTTTTTCGGATACCGAGATCGAAACCCTGCTCGAAATGCAATGGTGGAACTGGCCCATCGAACGCATCACGGAAAACGTGCAGTGGCTCACCGGTCCGCAGGTAAACGACCCGCAGCATGGCAGTTAATCATTAGCGGGAAAGAGGGTTTTCCTACTTTTTCAGCAAATCCCGGATTTCCGTCAGCAAGGATTCCGTCGGGGTGGGCGGCGGCGCTTCATTGGGATTTTTACCCAAAATCCGTAGGAAAAGGTAGAGTGAAATGCCCACCATCAGAAAATTGATGACAGCCTGCACAATGGCGCCCCAACCGATCGCCACACCGGCAAGGGTGAAAACCGAGGTGGAAAAATCCAGTCCGCCGAGCAAGGCGCCGATGAGGGGAGAAAAGAATTTCTCCACCAGTGCGGTGATGATGTTGTTGAATGCGCCGCCGATAACGACGCCTACCGCGAGCGCGAGCGCGTCGCCGCGCAAGAGAAAAGCTTTGAGACTTTTGAACATATCGAAACGATTTAGTCTGTAATAATAAATGCCCTGGTACGGCATTCCATCACGAATATGCGCAAAAGAAATAAAGCGTGTGTTTTTTGCAACATTAAGTTTACGCCACTCCAGCCCCCGGGTTCCGGTTGTTCCGCCAAAACATAACCGCAAGCGTCAAAAACGGGAAAGCAGAAAGAACCATTTTCCAGTTCAGCGAAAGGGCGCCGGCCAGAAAAATCAGCAATACCACCGGGCTCAGGATCAGAATACCCGCCCAGGTCAGTTTGCGCGACGGCGGGTTTTTGAACGCCGCGAATAGCAGGATCAGTTGCCCAATGAGGCCGGCCAAAATGATCGGATGGGCGAAGTTGTCGCGCCAGCTTTCCGACTGCGTAAAAATCTGGATCTCGCTTTGAAACACGAAAGCGGAATTGCCGCCCCCCCATTCCATGTAACAAATACCAAAAGCGATTACTAAACCAATGTTAATGAGTCTGTTATTCATAAGGCGAAAGGTAAAGGAGATTGGATTTTACTCGAAACTGCGACTGTATTACAAGAATCAGTAGGCAATATGATTTTCGTCTTCCCTCCGTATTGCCGAAAATCGTCCCTTCGCTGTTTCATTCCATGCTCTTTCGACACACCCGAATTATGGCAAAAAGAACTGTAATCAGCGAAGAAGAAGCCCTCAAAACAACCACCCGGCAAACGCAGGAGGGCGACGTAATCGGCGGCGATACCCCCGTGGAGGCCCGCGCCAAAACGGTCAACCGACGCATCCGGGCCAAGATCAACAAGGAAGCTGCCGCCCTCGAAGATATTCTGGATCATACCCAAACGGATAAAAAACTGACCGCCGAGGAATACCTCAAAAGTTTTCCGCCCGAAGAACGGGAATGGCTGCTCAAAATTCTTCTGGACGATATCAACCAGACGGGTATTTCCAAAAGCAAAAAGACGAAAGACGACGAGGAACTAGCGCCCGACTGGCGCAACGGAGGGTATCCGTACAAAAACCTCATGTCGCGCAAAAACTACGAGGCCCACAAATACGACCTCCAGGTGGAACTCCTCAAACTACAGGCCTGGACCAAAAAAACCGGCAGCCGCGTCGTCATCCTGTTCGAAGGCCGCGACGCAGCCGGCAAAGGCGGCACCATCAAACGCGTCATGGAACACCTCAATCCGCGCGGCGCGCGCGTTGTCGCCCTCGAAAAACCCACCGAAGAGGAACGCGGCCAATGGTACTTCCAGCGCTACGTCAAACACCTGCCAACGAACGGCGAAATCGTGCTGTTCGACCGCTCCTGGTACAACCGCGCCGGCGTGGAGCATGTCATGGGGTTTTGCAGCGCCGAGGAATACAACGAGTTTATGCGCCAGGTACCCGAATTCGAACGCAACCTGGTGCGCAGCGGCATTCTCCTGGTCAAATTCTGGTTTTCCGTGAGCCGCGAAGAACAAAAGAGACGCTTTAAAGACCGCGAAACCCACCCGCTGAAACAGTGGAAACTCTCTCCCATCGACCGGGCCTCGCTTGACAAATGGGACGACTACACCGCCGCCAAGGAGAAAATGTTTTTCTACACCGATACCTCCGACGCGCCCTGGATCGTGGTGAAGTCGAATTGCAAAAAACGCGCCCGCCTCAACGCCATGCGTTACCTGCTGCACAAGATTCCCTACGACAAAAAAGACCTGAAAAGAATCGGAAAACTCGATCCGCTGATCGTCGGCCGCTCCAACGTCATTTATGAAAAAGGAGAAAACCTGCTGATCAACGACAGGATTTGAACCCAGGTTTTACTTTTTCTGAAAACGGTCGTCCGTCAGCGCATGTAAATAGTTTTCCAGATCGACCTTTTCCTGTTCCGTCAGGCCCAGCGGGGTTTGTACAAGCGAATCGGCATTGACCGGATTTTTTACAAAATTGATCGGCTGGTCGTAGTAATCGATCACTTCGCGCAGCGTGCGGAAACGGCCGTCGTGCATATATGGAGCGGTCACGGCCACGTTGCGCAAGCCCGGCACTTTGAACTTGCCCAGGTCGGCGGAATCTTTGGTAACGGCAAAACGGCCCACATCGTCGTGGGCTGCGCCGGTGTACAAGCCGACATTTCGAAATTCATCTCCGGTAAAATCGGGTGAAAAATGGCAGTCGAAGCAACGGCCTTTTTTCAAAAAAATCTGCCGTCCGCGGCGCTGCGAAGCGGTCATGGCCGCTGTATCGCCGTTGAGCCAGCGATCGTTGGGGGTGTCGGCGGTTTCGAGCGTAAATTCGAAAGCGGCCAGAGCGTCGCCCAGGGCCAGCGAGTCGACCGGTCGGTGGTAAATGTCGGCAAACCAGCGTTTGTACTGCTTGTGCTTCGCCAATCGCCGCACGGCGTCGGGGATGGGCAGCCCCATTTCGATCGGATTGCGAATAGGGTGAAGCGCCTGATCGGCCAGGGTAGCCACCCGCCCGTCGTAGAAAAAGTAGGGCCGCGAGCCCATATTCATCGCCGTAGGCGTGTTGCGCGTCGTATGTTGCCCGCGAATACCCAAGCTGAACGGCAGGGTATCCGCAAAGGCATATTCGGGTTTGTGGCAGGAAGCACAGGAAATCGTGCGGTCGGCCGAAAGAATCGGGTCGAAAAAAAGGCGTTCACCGAGTTCGGCCGGCGTGGCCGGATCGGCACTGCGATAAGCCGGCAACGACAATACCAGCAGGGCCGTGAGTAGTAGAAAAAAAGTAAAGCGCATCATAAGGCTGCAAAATTCGGGGCTGCGCAGTCAAAATCCGACAGGATGACGTTATTTAGACAGGATTTACAAGATTTACAGGATGTTAAACCGACGATGTAGCTACCCTGTCCTGTAAATTCTGAAAATCCTGTCCCACCCCATCCGTAAACCCTGTCCAATCCACCACTCAACCAGTTCTCTTCATGCAAAGAACCTTCCATTGGGGCATCATCGGCCCCGGCCGTATTGCCCGAAAATTTGCCAGCGACCTGCGCCTGTTGCCCAATGCGCGCCTGCACGCCGTGGCCTCTACCGATGCCGCGCGGGCACGGAGTTTCGCCGACGAATTCGGCGCCGATTTCGCTTACGGGCGCTACGAGGATATCGTCGGCTGCCCCGGCCTAGATGCGGTGTATGTGGCCACGCCACACATGCTGCACCACGACTGCGCCCTGCTTTGTCTGGAAAACGGCATACCCGTGCTGTGTGAAAAACCCTTCGCCATGAATGCCGCACAGGTCCGGCGCATGATCGATGCGGCTCGGCACAACAGGGTGTTTTTGATGGAAGCCCTCTGGACCCTTTTTATTCCCGGCGTCGTAAAAGCCATCGAACTGGTTCGGCAAAATGCCATCGGCCCCCTGCATACCATAAAAGCGGATTTCGGATTTAAAACTGTTTATGACCCGAATTCAAGGCTCTTCGACCCCAGACTGGGCGGCGGCTCACTGCTCGACATCGGTATTTATCCCGCGCTGCTGGCCCTCGACCTGTTCGGCCAACCCGCCCCAAATGACGTGCAGGCCACCGCTACCTTCACCCCCGGCGGCGTCGACGAAAGTTGCGCATTCACGTTCCGTTACCCCGGCAATCGACTGGCGCTGGGGCATTCGACCGTCGCGGCCAATACGCCCATAGAGGCCTGGCTCTACGGCTCGGAAGGCGCCGTTTACCTGGCGCCGCGCTGGCATCATACCCAGCAGGTCAGCTTGTACGATTACGAGAACCGCGATACGCCAAAAGCGATTTTCGACTGCGCCTACGAGGGTTTCGGCTACCAGTTTGAAGCCGACCACGTGCAGGATTGCCTCGACGCCGGCCTGACGGAGAGTACGCGCGTACCCCTCGATTTTTCGCTGGGCCTGATGCAGACGCTCGACAGGATAAGGGAACTGGTCGGCCTCGTGTATCCGGCCGACGGGGAATAAACGGGGGCGGCATTTGCATTGCCGGGGTTTGGACAGGTGTTTTTTTTAGACAGGATTTACAAGATCAACAGGATGATTATCCGGCGGCGAAGCCGCATTATCCTGTAAATCTTGTAAATCCTGTCTAAAAAAAAGCCTGTCTATATCACACAAGCCCAGCAAGGTTCGCAGCGTTATGGTGGAAAAAACAAACAACCATGCGTATATCTCTGCTGTTGTTTACCGCCCTGCTGATCGCTGCAACTTCCTGTCAAAAAGACAACAATCCGACGGGTGAAGACGGGCCCGGCCTGAATTTTCAATTCAAATTCGACCCTGACCAGGTCCGGCTGAACAACCTCGGTCAGCCCTCGGCCATACCGCAGGGGCACGCCGCACAGACGCCCGATTTTCACCAGTTGAGCGTGCATTATATCGAGCTGGCGCCCAGCGCCCTCACACAGCTCGGCGCGGGCGCCATTCTGTACAAAGCCCCGGAAACCGCGGCCGGCGGTGAAAACGCCATCGATTTCGACAAGGCCGCCGTGGCGGGTGAAAACCAGGTTTTTACCAAAATCAGCCTGAAAAACGTGCCGCCGGGCACTTACCAGTGGGTGCGCGCCAGCGTGGCTTACCAGCGTTACGACATCCGGTTCAACATCAACAACGTGCCCGTCGTCGGCGACCTGACCGACCAGCGCGGCACGGTAGCTTCTTTCCTCGGCTTCAACACCTACATCGGCAGCATCAAGCCCCGTGAGCGCACGCTGACGGTCAACGACGACAAAAAACAGGGTTTCTGGGTGTTCGAAACCGCGCTCACAGCGCCGTACAACGCCTACGACCAGCTGTACTCGGGTCAGGCGCCGGCCGGGGCCACCACGGTTGTCAACCCGCTCGGGCCAGCCAATCCTGTGCCGCCGGGCTCCTGCGTCATCACGGGGCAGTTTGCACAGCCGCTCGTCGTCACCGGACAGGAAACCGAAGACATCACGGTCACCTTGTCTTTTTCCATCAATAAAAGTTTTGAGTGGGTCGACGCCAACGGCAACGGGCAGCTCGACTTTTACGCCGACCAGAGCGCTGCGGCGGAGCAGATTGTGGATATGGGTTTGCGGGGGTTGGTGCCGAACTGGGAGTAGGTCATTTCACTCAAACACCACCTCCACCACATCCTCCACTTTCAAACCCAGCAAACTGGCGGCCCGACCCATGTTGATCGCGATTTCGAGGTAACCCGCGCTGTTGAACAGGCAAAGCGTGTCGCCCACGGGCACGTCGCAATAGTTGCTGCAGAGGCGGGTAATGGGGTCGTTTCGCCTGAAAAACAGGGAAAAAGAGCGACCGTTGGCGGCCTGTTCGAACACTTCGCGGCGGATATTGAGCACCGCGTTGTCGAAATTGTCGATATGCAATACCGTACCGCGCAAGCGGGCCGGGGTGACGACCGGTTGCAGGCTGATGCGCTGCAGGAGCGGCGGGGCGGGTTGGCCCAGTTCTTCGAAAGGCAGGCCCGATACGAGGTGGGCCGCTGCTTCGGCAAACACCTGTTTGACCAAAAAATGCCCGTCGACGGGGCAATCGAGCAGGCGCAGGTCGGCGGGATCGATGTCGTCGAAAAGCAGGGAGAGCAGGCCGTTGTCGGGGGCGAGGAAAAAATGCCCGTAGCGGCGCAGGGCCACGAAGCGGTAGGCGCTGTCGTACACGCAGTTGACGGCAATGAGGTGGATGGTTCCTTCCGGGAATTCGGCCCACACGTTTTGCACCACGTACGCGGCCTGAACGATGTCGAAGGGCTTGATGTGATGGCTGATGTCGACCAATTGTCCCTCCGGCGCCCGGCGCAGCACCGCGCCTTTGAGCGCTCCGGCGTAAAAATCACGGTCGCCGAGATCGGTGGTGAGGGTGAGGAGGGGCATGGCTTGAGATCAATAAGCGCGTTCGTCCTTGTCTTCCACAAAATTCATGAATGCCCGGTTGACCACCCGATTGCCGCCGGGCGTCGGATAGCGACCCGAAAAATACCAGTCGCCCGAATTGCCGGGACAAGCTTCGTGCAAGCCGTCGAGGGTTTGGAAAATGACCTGCACCTCGGGTTTGATGTCTTTATGCCGCACGATTTTGGCAATTTGCTGACTGATTTGGCAATACTCGAACAGGTCGTACAGCGGCGCTACTTCGTTGCGGACCATCTCGGCCGGCAGGTTTTCCGAAGCTTTGCAGCGTTGGTAGGCTTCCTGCAGCAAATGCGAGCGGCCGGTCTCGTCCAGCAATTGCACGAGCGCCTGAAACGCCACGAAATCCTTCATTTTCGACATGTCGATGCCATAGCAGTCGGGATAGCGGATTTGCGGGGCGCTCGACAGGATGATGATTTTTTTCGGCTTCAAACGGGCGGTGATGCTCACGATACTGTCGCGCAGGGTGGTGCCGCGCACGATGGAGTCGTCGAGCAAAACGAGGGTGTCCTTGTCGTTTTCAACCAGGCCGTAGGTGACGTCGTACACGTAGCTCACCATGTCGTTGCGGCTTTTGAGGTCGGCTATGAAGGTGCGCTGTTTTTCGTCTTTGTGGACGAGTTTTTCCACCCGGGGGTGTTGTGCCAGTATTTCCTGCACTTTTTCGGGCGTCAGTTTGCCTTTGGCTTTGAGCAGTTGTTCCTGTTTGACCAGGTTCATTTCCTTTTCCAGTCCTTCTGCCAGGCCGTAAAAAGCAGCTTCGGCGGTATTGGGTATAAAGGAAAAGACGGTGTTTTTGAAATCGAAGTTGACGGCTTCGAGCACGGGGCGGGCGAGTTGTTCGCCGAGTTTTTTGCGTTCGAGGTAAATTTCCCGGTCGTTGCCCCGGCTGAAATAAATCCGCTCGAAGGAGCAGGCGCGTTTTTCCGGCGCATCGATGAAGGGCAGTTCGTCGACCTTGCCGTTGTATTTCATAATCAGGGCATGGCCGGGCCGGAGTTCGCGCACTTTGTCGAATCGCACGTTGAAGACCGTCTGGATGGCCGGCCGTTCGGAAGCAGCCACCACAATTTCATCGTCCTGATACCAGTACGCAGGCCGTATGCCGTGCGGGTCGCGGATCAGGAATGCGTCGCCGTGGCCCAGCAAGCCGCCGAGCACGTAGCCGCCGTCGAATTTTTTGCAGGCGCGGCGCAGCAGTCGCTGAATATCGAGGTTGTCGAAGATGAGCCGGTTGATGGCCTGGTTGCCGTGTCCGTCGGGTTTGTACCAGGTATGCAGGCGCTGCACCTCGTCGTCGAGAAAGTGGCCGATTTTTTCGAGTACGGTGACGGTATCGCTTTTTTCCTTGGGGTACTGCCCGAGATCGACGAGTTCGTTGAACAGCTCGTCCACATTGGTCATGTTGAAGTTTCCGGCGAGCAGGAGGTTTCGGGTAATCCAGTTATTCTGGCGGTGGAAGGGGTGTACCCGTTCGATGGAATTGTCGCCGTGCGTACCGTAGCGCAGGTGGCCCAGGAGCACTTCGCCGGCGTAAGGGACGTTGGCTTTCAGCCAGGCCGGGTCATTAAACTGTTCGGGCGTAATGTCTTTAAGGCGGCCCCAGACCATGTCGAAAAGGTCGGTGAGGTAGTTGGGGGCGTTCGAACGTTTGCGGCTGATGTAGCGGGTACCCGGCGCCGGATTGAGTTTGATGGTGGCGATGCCTGCTCCGTCCTGACCCCGGTTGCGCATTTTTTGCATCAGGAGTTGCATTTTTTGCAGGCCGTAGAAGGCGGTACCGTACTTTTTATGGTAATACTCGAGAGGTTTGAGGAGGCGAACAACGGCGATGCCGCATTCGTGATGGATCTGGTCGCTCATGCGTATGTTGAGTGGAGGAGAATTGCCGCAAAGGTACAAGACCGGCGGCAGAACGGCAACGAAACGCAGGAAACGGAATCGGGTTGAGTATTCGAAACGTATTGTGCAATCATTAAGAGACTGCACATTTCACCTTGTATCAAACCGCTCCCAGTACTGTCGGCAATACTGCCCCAGGGTTTCCAGCGACAGCGGGGCGCCATTTTGGTCGTATAATGCAACATCGGCGCAACGGATCGACAAACGCCCGCCTTTGAATTCGTCCGCGTTCCAGCATTTGCAAGTAATCAGGGTTGTATCGCCGGAACTTTCGGCGGAGAGAATTTCGAGCTCGGCGTCGATGATCCGATCCAGTGCTGTGATGACAACCGACGTTGCGCCAGGGTCGGTCCAGGGTTCGAAAGCAAACCATTCCAGACCAATCAACCGAACGACAAATCTTTCGAACCCGGGGTCGATCAGCTCAGCCAGGTATTGACAATCGATCGACAGGATCAGGTCGCCTTCCTGTGGTGTGGCCGAGGCGATTGATCCGTCGTGCAGCATGGAAAATAAAACTTCGATTGGGTTGGAATGCATCGGATACTTAAGGGCTGGTCACTGGTCAACCGGAGTCTGTCTGAAAATATTCGGCTCCATCTACACGCGGTTATAGTTAATTGAAAATCGTTCCAGTTCGGAAATCAATTTGCTGAAGTGTGGTATTTGCAGTCGTTCTTCTCGGTTTTCAGTTCTTAATATGAGTATATGTTTATTCATATCAACACTTATTGTACTGCCGGCAGTTTCAAATACTTTTAGATAACTCTGCTTCCCAATCCAGGCATTGAAATAGCGCTGGACTGGCAGATAGCAGGTGGTTACAATTATTTTGGCAGAAGACAGGAGGAGGATATTTTCAAAAAAATCGTGTTTTACACCATTATCGAATATAAAAGCAGTAGCGTCATCGGGGCCGATTGTTTTCTGTTTTAAAGTTGTTGCCAGCGTTGATTTTTGAAATTCAAATAAAAACACCCCGGCCAACAAAATTACCAGGGGTATTGCGAGCAATGGCCCGTCAGGTAAAATTATAGCGGTAACGCAGCCAAAACTCAGAAAAAATACGACGGTAACAAGAGGTTTGGAATACTCGCGATATACCTTCATTTTTATGTTAATTGGAGAAAAGATGGGCTATCCCTAATATTGAAGTTACGAATACATACCGAGGCATTCTAATTCTGGTGATTGTTTTTAGAAGCCATCTCAAATCGGCGCTAAAGTCATTTGTGAAGTGGACTATCCTTAGAAATATACGATTTGCCGCAATGCGGCAAATCGTATAAGTCGATCCCCAAAATTCGGAAAGGTCCAAGTTTATCTATTGTTTTACCACTGCAGTGCTGCCAGGCCTGAGCCGATAGCACCTCCCATAACAGCGCCGGGGCCTGCGCCGACGCCGCCCAGCAATGTTCCAATAGCAGCGCCGTCAGCGGCTCCACTTAGGTCGGCAGCGGCAAAACCAAGAAGTTTTTTACATTTTTCACCACAAGCACGCTCCTGAGCGCCCTGAGCTTGTGGCAGGCTGGCATAGTAGCAACTCTCCGGCGTGATTGAGAACCAGTAGGTATAACTCCCCTGGGCTACGCCGAGAATGGAGGCCAACCCCTCGTCCAACAAGATCTGATCCGGCTGATTCATCAACTGGTTGGTCTGGTTGACAAAATCAGAAATGGTTTGGTTCTCGTAATTCTCCATTGCTGATTTTATGGAACTAAGATCTCCGGCCAGATTATCAGGAAAACTTGTTTGACCTGAGAAATAGTGATTGAAAGATTCTTCAATCAATGTATTGATATCAGGATTGTTACTGCTGTTGAAGAATGCTTTTGTGAGCATTTTCAATTGCGCTACCGATTCAGGAGATTTCGTCGGATTCAATTCTCCGGAAGCGATTTTTGCGCAGATAAAATCAAGGTAAGCATTGTGCTTTTGGAAAGCGGCATCACGTGCGGCAATAGCTTGTTGACTATTACGGCTGTCTGCGACGGAAGGTTGAAGCGTTGAAATTTCTTGTTCTTTGTCGCATGAATAAAAAAATGCTGCAGAGATCGCGAAGAGTGCAAGCAAGCTAATCTTCAGAAACTTCATAATTAAAGAAATCAGAATTTAATTACCCCTACCTTGTTTTAAAGTGGTGGTCAGGAATAATTCCACCCGACCGGTTAAAACAAAATCTTTTTACAGATTGGATAAATAAATACGAATTTTTCAAGCCAAACGGTGGCTTCCCTTGATCCAAATAAATCCTTTGATTTGTTTAACCAAGTCTATTTTTGAAGGCACAAAAATATGATGAAAATTTACCCTTTGTCAAGCCCTTCAAAGAAATTTTTTTAGTTTTTCATTCCTTTTTCTTCTTGAAATCCCCCCTTTTCCATGCCTGGAAAAATTGTCCCCAGGCCAGCGGGCTGAAAATATTCATCGGCGGCGTCTGGCCGATGTAGACGTATTCCCGCGACTGCTGGCGGAGGTAGAAGTTGGCGCTTTCGGGGCCGCCGTAGGGCACGATGTCCGGGTTTTTGCGGGCTTCGGTGAGGTATTCGTTGGCCAGGTTTTCAGCAGCGCGGCGCTGTAGTTCGGGCGTCACGTCCATACGAAGAAACTCGATCGTGAAATGTTCGCGCGAAGGCCAGGGAAAGATCACCGTTTCGGGCAGGTTGATGGTATCGGCCGTCATGAGTTGCACGACGGAGTAGCGATCCTGTGTGAGTGTATCGGGAATGCGGATGGTGACCGGATCGAATCCGATACAGGTAAAGCGCACGCGATCGCCGCGTTCGACCACGAGGGTAAAAAAGCCCCGGTAATCGGAGTATGTGCCCCGGCCTTTGTCGGGCAGGTGGATACTGGCATAGGGCACCGGGGTGAGCCGTCCTTCGGCATCCGTGATGAGCATACCGGAAAATTGCACCAGTTGGGGTTTTGCCGGCGCGGTGGGCTGTTGGGCCTGCAATGCCGAACAAGCGATCAGGCTGAATATGAGGAGAAAGAAATGTTTTTTCACGAATGCTGATTTTTTAAAAACAAGATCAAAGGTACGGAAAACGGCCGCACGGTATCGGTTTGCCTGCCGCGTTCCCAGGCGGAAACCCAAAATTGTTGTGGCGCAAGACAACACACTTGCAGGCTTCAATACGTTTATGAGAAAGTAAACGCTGGCTGCGCCGGCTAATTTCATGCACAAACGTACGACCGACACAAGGTTTGATTCGCGGCGCACATCTGCCGTCTTTCGTGCAGGGTGTACCGTTTTTTGTTACTTTTGCGCCTTCTTTTCGTTTCTTCTGAACAACAACTCTCTTTTTAAAGCAATGTTCTGCAAACTTAAATTTTTGACCCTGTTGACCCTGTTCCTGGGCGCAACCGCGCTTTCGGCACAAACCCCTACGCCCAAATACGGGCACATGAACCTCGGCAACCTGCTCGAATCGCTGCCGGAAACCAAAAAAGCCAACGACGACCTCAAGGTCTTCGCCGATAAACTCACGGCCGTCGACGACTCCCTGGCCAAATCTTTCCAGGCCGCATACGCTCAACTGGAAAAAGAATACAATGCCGGCGAGCTGACGCCCGTTCAGGCCCAAAAACGCCAGGAAGAACTGCAAAAACAGCAGGCATATATCCAGAAATTTGAAGAAGATGCCCAGCAGCAAGTCGCTCAAAAACGCGACGAACTGCTGCAGCCCATCCTCGACAAAGTGGATGCCGCCGTGAAAGCCGTTGCCAAGGAAAACGGCTATCTCATGATCTTCGATACCAGCAGCGGCGCCATGCTGTTTGCCGCCGACACGGAGGATGTGACGGAGTTGGTAAAAAAGAAAATGGCGCAATAAGCCTTACCCATGCGATAAATGCAAAAAGCCGGCGAGTGTCTCGCCGGCTTTTTGCATTTTCTGTTGGTTAAAGTGGCGCTTGCACGGACTTTTTTAGTTTTGCGCTTCTTTTATCATGTCTTAGCCTAAAATATCCGCCGTCGGGCCTCGTCTGCCGGCGATCTTTTCCAAAATAACGAACACCTCGCATGAATTCATTTCGTACGCTGAACAACGTCGCCGGCTGGCTGGTATTCGCCCTGGCAGCCATCGTCCTCGGGGCGGCGGCCGAACCCACGGGCAGTTTGTGGGACTGTGGAGAGTTTATCTCCGGCGCCTATAAATTACAGGTAGTACACCCGCCGGGCGCCCCGGTATTCCTTTTGGTGGGCCGCCTTTTTGCCTGGGGCGGGTCGCTGGTGTCCAACGATCCTTCTTCGATCGCCTATGCCGTCAACCTGATGTCGGCGCTTTGCACGGCGTTCGGCGCCATGTTTATTTGCTGGGGCACCACCATTATGGCGCGCATTGCGCTGGTGGGCCGAGGCAATGAGCCCGAAGGCGGTCAGGCGATCGCCGTGGTGGGCGCAGGCGTAGTAGCCGGTCTGACCTCCGCGTTCATCTCCTCGGTGTGGTTCTCCGCCGTGGAAGGCGAGGTGTACGCCATGTCGACCTTCTTCACCTGCATGACCCTCTGGGCCGTGCTCAAATGGTACAACCTGCCCGATACCGCCCAGGCCGACCGCTGGCTGGTATTTGCCATTTACTCCACGGGGCTGTCTATCGGAGTACACTTGCTCAGCTTGCTGACGTTCCCGGCCCTGGCCATGTTTTATTATTTTAAAAAACGGGAAAAAATCACGCTCACCGGCACCCTGGTGGCTGCCGGCGCGGGTGTGTTGTTTATCCTGCTGGTGCAGAGCCTGATTATTACGGGTATCCCCAAACTGTGGGGTTTTTACGACAAACTGATGGTCAACTCCTTCGGAATGCCCTTCCACAGCGGGGTGTACCCGACCTTGCTGACCCTCGGCGTAGTGTTCTGGTTTCTGCTCAAACGCGCGCAGAAAAACGGCAACGGCCTGGCTCAGCGCATGATCGTGGCTTTCGGCGTCATGATCATCGCCTACCTGGCCTACGGCATGGTGGTGATCCGCGCCAACGCCAATACGCCGATCAATATGAACAATCCCTCCGACGCCATGCGCCTGCTGCCCTACCTCAACCGCGAGCAGTACGGCGAACGTCCGCTTTTGCGTGGCCCGGATTTCGACGCCCGCCCGATCCGCTACGAACGCACACCGCGCTACGGCCGCGTCGGCGACCGCTACGAGATTGTGGAGCAGAAAATCGACCCGGTCTTTTCGCCCGGCGACCAATCGCTGTTCCCCCGCATGGGCGACTATACGCAGGGCCGCCCGGCATTGTACCGCAAGTGGATCGACAAACCCAACGGTAAAACCACCTTTGGCGACAACATCGAGTTTTTCTTCAAATACCAGATCGGCTGGATGTACTGGCGCTACTTCATGTGGAACTTCGCCGGCCGCCAAAACGGCGACCAGGGCTATTATTCCTGGGACCCCAGTGCCGGTAACTGGATCTCCGGTATCGACTTCTACGACGAAATGCGCCTGGGCAACCAACAGGAGTTGCCCGAATTTCAGAAAAACAGCGCGGCCCGGAACAAATACTACATGATCCCCTTCTTCCTGGGGCTCCTCGGCATGTTCTTCCACATGCAGCGCCGCCCGCGCGATTTTGCCGCCCTGATGGCCCTGTTCATCATCACCGGTATCGGTATTATCGTGTATTCCAACCAGCCGCCCAACGAACCCCGCGAACGCGACTACGTTCTGGCAGGTTCCTTCGTGACCTTTGCCATGTGGGTCGGCCTGAGCGTGCTGGCCCTGTACGACCTGCTGGGCAACCGCCTGAAAATGCCGGGCCTTGCCGGCGCCGGCGTGGCTACCGCCCTGGCCCTGACCGCCCCGCTGCTCATCGTCACGCAAAACTGGGACGATCACAGCCGCTCCAAACATTACGCCAGCCGCGACTACGCCTCCAACTTCCTCAATTCCTGCGAACCCAACGCCATCATCTTTACCTATGGCGACAACGATACCTATCCCCTCTGGTATTGCCAGGAAGTGGAAGGTATCCGTACCGACGTGCGCGTGGTCAACCTTTCGCTGATCGCCGTCGACTGGTACATCGAACAACTGCGGCGGACGGTGAATAACTCGCCGGCCATCAAAATGAGCATTGCTTCCGACAAGATCCGGGGCGACAAACGCACCCAGATTCCCTACCTGGCCGATCAGGACAGCGGACGCGAAATGGAACTCCAGCAATGGCTGAAATTTATCGCCGAAGACCACCGCCTGCCGATTCCCGGCGGCGAAGAGTTCGAAACCTTCGTGCCGTCGAACAAACTGTTCATGGCCGTCGATAAAGAACAGGTACGCAAGTACAACGTCGTCAGCGACTCGGCCATCGTCGATACCATGCATTTCAGCCTGGGACTGAGTGAAAAATCGCCCTTCCTGATCAAAGATCAGCTGGCGATGCTCGACATCATTGCCAACAACATCTGGGAGCGCCCGATCTACTGGGCCGTTACCGTGCGCGAAGAACGCCTGCTGGGTCTGCAGGATTACATGCAACTCGAGGGTCTGGCCCTGCGCCTGGTACCCGTCAAATCGCAAAGCGACCTGCGCGCCTACGGTATGGTGGGCGCCGGACGGGTCAACGAGGACATCGCCTTCAAAAACATCATGGAGAAATGGGCCTGGGGCAATTTCGACAAGGAAAAACTCCACGTCGACCGCTCCTACATGCCCAGTTTGCAAACCATGCGCGTGGCCATCATCCGCACGGGCCGGCAACTGGTTGCCGACGGTAAAAAAGAGCAGGCGATCCAGCTGGCCGACAAATACTTCGAGGTGTTCCCGGATTACAATTTCCCCAACGATCAGTTCACCGCTTTTATGGCCGACCTCTACGCCCGCGCCGGCGCCAACGACAAAGCCGCGGCGACGATCCGGAAAATGGCCGGCAGCCTCGAAGAACAAATGCGCTTCCACCAGTCGCTTTCCCCGCGCTTCCAGGACGGTTACGAACAGGATTACCAGTACGCCCTCGGCAACCTGCAAACCCTGTTGCGCGTGGCCGACGATATGAAAGACAGCACACTGGCCAACGAACTCGAACAACAATTCGAACCCTACCTGCCCAGCCAGGCGCCGCCGATGCCGGGCAACATACCCAAGTCATAAGGCTTCTTAGCTGATGAATAAATAAAGGGGCGGCTCACAATCGCCCCTTTATTATTTGGCCTCCAAAACTTCCGAACAGAGCGGCCGGTAAAGACTACCGCAATTCGATTTACCTTTGCGCCATGGGACGCATACTTGCCATCGATTTTGGGTTGAAACGCACCGGTATTGCCGTTACCGACCCATTGAAGATCATCGCCAGCGCCCTCACCACCGTACCGACGAGCGAGGTGTTCGATTTTCTCAGCCGATATTGCTCGACGGAAGAAGTGGAAAAATTTATCGTCGGGCTGCCGCTGTATCCCGATGGCAATCCGGCGCAAATCGCCCCGCAGGTCGATATTTTTGCGGAAAAATTGAAAAAACTTTTTCCCAACAAACCCGTTTTGCGTCAGGACGAACGCTACACTTCCAACGAAGCCAAACGTATCATCCTCGCCAGCGGGATCAAAAAACAAAAACGACGCGACAAAACGCTTGTGGATAAAATTGCCGCCGCGCTGATTTTGGAGCAATACATGCAAGAACATTACTGGATATGATTCTGCCCATATTCGCCTACGGCCAACCGGTGCTGAAAAAAGTCGCCGCTGAAATTGGCCCCGACTACCCCGGACTCTCCGAACTGATCGCCAACATGTGGGATACCATGTACCATGCCGACGGCGTGGGGCTGGCCGCGCCGCAAATCGGGCTGGCCGTCCGGCTATTCGTGATCGATTCGGAACAACTCGAATCCGACAAAAAAAACAGCGACGAAGAACCCGGATTCAAACGCGTATTTATCAATGCCAAAATACTGGAAGAAACCGGCGATCTCTGGTCGTATGAAGAAGGCTGCCTGAGCATCCCGCGCATCCGCGGCGACGTCGACCGCCCCCCGGTAATACGCCTTCGCTGGCAGGATGAAAACTTTGACACCCACGAACAGACTTTCACCGGGATCAATGCGCGCATCATCCAGCATGAGTACGACCACATCGAGGGCGTGTTGTTTACGGAAAAACTCAAACCCTTGAAAAAACGCCTGATCCAGCGCAAACTGGAAGACATCCGGCAGGGTAAAGTCAATACCGACTACAAAATGAAATTTTTCGCTGTACGCTAAATTTTAGCCTTGGGGCCGAACTCTGCGCCGGGCCGTGACGTTTGTTCACGGCCCGGCGTTTTTTATTCTGTTTGTCGGCCCAAACTGCAACCTGAATGGAATTTTATACGTCATTTATCGAAAAACCATTTAAACAATGGAAACATTTTTTTGCAAAATCGTTTCCATTGTTACCTTTGCGCCATGATAACTGAACAACAGCAAAAATGGATGCGGCGCACGACCGAGTTGTTCATGCGTTTTGGCATCAAAAGCATTACGATGGATGATGTGGCGCGCGAGTTGGGGATTTCCAAAAAAACCCTGTATCAGTTTGTTGAAAACAAAAACGACCTCGTCATGCGGGTCATCGAGCAACATATCGAGGAGGAAAAAGAGCAATGCGTTTCGCTGGCGGGGGTGGCCGAAAATGCCATCGACGAGCTGTTTATCGTGATGGAAGCCAATACCCAGCAAATGCAGCAGATGAAATCGAACATCGTCTACGACCTCCAGAAATACCACCGCGACGCCTGGGAAAAACTGCAGGAATTCATACAGGGGTTTCTGTACGGCATTGTGCGACGCAACCTTGAACGCGGGATTCGGGAAAACATTTATCGCCCCGACATGGATGTCGATATCATTGCCAAATTACACATCGGCCTTTCCCTGCTGCTTTTTGACGAAAGTCTTTTCCCTCAACTCACATATAAAAAAGAAATCCTCTTCAAAGAATACCTCACCCATTACCTGTACGGAATTGTGTCCGAACGGGGCCTGCAGGTATTAAAAGCAAAACTCTCCTGAACTATGTTCCGCAACGTATCCTTTTATCTTCTGCTCGCGATCATGCTAGGCAGCCAGGCCGGGTTCGCCCAATCGACAGAAGGCCGGCGCCTCGAAGATTGTATCAACTACGCCCTCGAAAACAACCCGCAAATCCGGATCGCCCAACTCCAGGTAGCCGACGCCAACTGGCGCATCAAGGAAAACAAAGGCACCGGCCTGCCCCAGATTTCCGCAGGGGTGAGTTACCAGTATTTTATCCAGCGCCCGGGTATCCCGGCCAGCGCTCTGGGCTTCGGTACCAGCGATGAAAAAATTGCTTTCAACGCTTTTCACAGCCTGACGCCCAGCATTTCGCTCAACCAGCTTTTCTTCAGCAACAGCTATCGGTTGGCCACCAAAGCTGCCGACTACTACCGGGTTTACGTCAACGAACAACTCAACGTCAGTCGCCGCACCATACGCAACCAGGTAATCGATGCTTACCTGCCGGCTTTGCTGATTACCGAAAACCTCGTTATTCTCGACAAAAACATCGCTAACCTGGAAAAACTGCTGGCCGAAACCCGCGCCATTCAGCAAGCCGGTTTTGCCGAACAACTGGACGTCGACCGCCTCGAACTCAGCCTGACCACCCTGCGCAGCGAACGCGACAATCTTGTTCGCCAACAGGAAATGGTCGTCAATGGCCTCAAAATGACGATGGGAATGCCCGTCAGCGAATCCCTTGCATTGTCCGACAACCTCAGCCAACTCCTGGCCAACTACGGCAGCGCCGACCTGACTTCCGAACTCAATCCGCAAAACCGCCCCGAATACGTGCAGCTGCGCCGCGGCCGCGATCTGAGCCAAATTCAGGTCGATCTCGAAAGCAAACCCTGGATGCCTACAGTGGCCGGTTTTATTCAGTACCAGCCGGGTTATCAGGGCGGGTTCGGCGACGATACCAAGTGGTTTTTTATCCCTGCAGCCGTCACCGGTATTTCCGTCAGCATGAATCTCTGGGACAGCGGTGTCTCCAAAGCGCGCAAACAAAAAGCCATGATCGGCATACAAACCATCGACGAACAGGAAAAACTGCTCCTCAACGGCATGCAACTCGAACTGGCCAATGCCCGCAAACAATACCTCAACGCGCAGGAACGCGTCGGCAACCAGCAAAAAAACGTGGCGCTTGCCCAACGCATCTACGATACCACCCAAACCAAATACAAGGCCGGTATCGGTTCGAGCCTCGAACTGGTCAGCGCAGAACAATCGCTCTATGCGGCCCAACAAGCCCTGATGAGCGCCCAATACGACCTGCTGACGGCCAAAGTCGCCGTCCAGAAAGCCCTCGGCACTGCCAACTAAACCAGCACCAAGATTGATCACACGATAAAACAATGAATATGAAAAATAATACCCTCGTCACCCTGTCACTCCTTGCCGCGGCACTCTGGCTGGTCGCCTGCGGCGCTCCCGCCGGCGATAAAAGCGCCGAACTCGCCAAACTGAAAGAACAAAAGGCACAGATCGATGCGCAAATCACCGCACTTGAAAAAGAACTCGGCGCAGCCTCGGGCCAACCCAAACACCTGCACACAGTGAGCCTCGCAGAAGTACAGTCTTCGCAATTCCGCCATTACATCGACATCCAGGGCAGAGTGGACGCAGAAGAAAACGTACCGGTAACCGCCAAATCGCCCGGCGTTTTGAGCAAGGTTTTGGTGAAAAACGGCGACGTCGTCAAGCGCGGCCAGCTGCTCGCCATCATCGACGACCAACTCATGCTCAAGGGCCTGGCTGAGCTCGAACTGCAATTGCAAACAGCAATTGATCTGTACAACCGCCAAAAAGCGCTCTGGGATCAGAAAATCGGCACTGAAGTGCAATTTATCCAGGCCAAAACCAACAAAGAAGCCATCGAACAGCGCATCGCCACCACCAAAGAACAATGGCAAATGACGCGCATCTACGCCCCTATCGGCGGCTCGGTCGACTATGTGATACTGAAAGCCGGCCAGGCCATTTCGCCCGGTATGCCGCTGTGCAACATCGTCAACATGAGCCAGCTCAAAATTGCCGGCGAAGTGCCCGAAGCCTACGCCGCCAAAGTGAAAAAAGGCGACGCCGTGGTGCTGTATTTCCCGGATCTGAAAAAAGAAGTCAACTCCCGCGTGACCTACGTGAGCAAAACCATCAACCCGGTCACCCGCACCTTTGCCATCGAATGCGCCCTGCCCACCGGCGCCGATTATCGCGCCAATATGATCGCCGTGATGAAAATCATCGACTATCAGAACAACAACGCCCTCGTCGTACCGGTCAACCTTATCCAAACCGCCTCCGACGGCGATTTTATCCTGACCCTCGAAAAAACAGGCGACAAACAGGGTACCGTGCGCAAAACCCCGGTCAAACAGGGCAACAACTACAACGGTATGGTGGAAATCACCCAGGGCCTGAACAAAGGCGATCAGTTGATTTCCGTCGGTTTCCAGGATGTGAATCCGGGTGAAACAGTGGTGTTTTAATGAACTAAAAAAATCTGCAACAGCTCAAACGCTACTGGCGCTATGAAAGAATTCAAACCAACCAGTTGGGCAATAGATAACCGGACGAGCATTTTTATCATCACGGTTATCATCACGCTCGCCGGTCTCATGTCCTATAATTCGCTGCCCAAAGAGCAGTTTCCCGACGTGACCGTGCCCACCATCTTCGTGTCCACCATCTACCCGGGCGCGTCGCCGAGCGACATGGAACAACTCGTCACCAAGCCCATAGAAAAACAGCTCAAGGGCATCAGCGGGGTGAAAAAAATCACCTCCAACTCCGTGCAGGATTTTTCCAGCATCATCGTCGAGTTCAATACCGACCTGGATGTAGGCGAGTGTAAGCAAAAAGTAAAGGACGGCGTGGACAAAGCCGCCCGCGACCTGCCCACCGACCTGCTCGACGACCCCGCGATCACGGAATTCGACATCTCCGAAATCCCGATCATGAACGTCAATATTGCCGGCGATTACAGTCTCGATCAGCTGAAAGACTACGCCGACCGGCTGAAAGACCGGATCGAGGAATTGCGCGAAATTACCCGCGTCGACCTGGTCGGCGCCCTGGAAAAAGAAGTGCAGATCAATGTCGACAAATACAAAATGACGGCGACCAGCCTCAGTTTTCGCGACATTGAAAACGCCCTGGCTTTTGAAAACATGACCATTTCGGCGGGCAATGTCGATATCGGCGGCATGACGCGCTCGGTCTCCATTCGCGGCGATTTTAAAAACATCGACCAGATCAAAAACATCCTCGTGACCTCCCAATCCGGCGCCTCGGTGTACCTCAAAGACATCGCCGAGGTCAAAATGGGCCACAAGGAACAGGAAAGTTACAGCCGCCTCAACGGCCGTAACGTGATCTCGCTCAACGTCATCAAACGCACCGGCGAAAACCTCATCAACGCCTCCGACAAAATCAAGGAGATCGTCGACGAGATGAAAGCCAACGATTTCCCGACCAACCTCGAAGTCAGCATTACCGGCGACCAAAGCCGCGCCACCCGTACCACACTCACCGACCTGATCAACACCATCATCATCGGTTTCATCCTCGTGACCCTGATCCTGATGTTTTTCATGGGCGCAACCAACGCCATCTTCGTGGCCATGGCCGTTCCACTTTCGATGGCCATTGCTTTCATGGTGCTGCCGGGTTTCGACTTTACGCTCAACATGATCGTATTGTTCGCCTTCCTGCTGGGTCTGGGTATCGTGGTCGACGACGCCATCGTGGTTATTGAAAATACGCACCGGATTTATCACGAAAACCCCAAACCGGGCATCATCGCCTCGGCCAAACAGGCCGCCGGCGAAGTATTCCTGCCGGTCTTGTCGGGTACCGCCACCACCCTGGCGCCATTTTTCCCGCTGGTATTCTGGGGTGGTATTTTTGGTAAATTCATGCACTTCCTGCCGGTTACCATCATCATCACCCTCACGGCATCTTTGCTGGTGGCGTATATCATCAACCCGGTATTTGCCGTGTGGTTTATGCAAAAAGAGGGTGACGAACTTCGGCAGGAAAACCCGGTTAAAAAACGCCGGCGCACGATTGCCGCCTACGTCATTTTTGGTCTCGCTACCCTGTACTTCTATCTCAACGGCAGCATCGGCATGGGCAACTTCCTCGTCTTTTGCGCGCTGTTTATGGTACTGTACAAATACGTACTGGCCGGATGGGTGGATCGTTTTCAAAACAAAACCTGGCCGGCATTGCAGGATCTCTATGCCCGTTTCCTCACTTTTTCGCTGAAATACCCCATCGCGCTGCTCATCAGCGTCGTGGTGCTGCTCTTCGTTTCGCTGGGCATGACGGCTTCCCGCCAGGCCAACATCGTATTGTTTCCCAAAGCCGACCCCAACTTTATCTACGTATACATGACCCTGCCCGTAGGCACCGACGTACAGGTGACCGACTCGCTGGCACGGGTGATGGAGAAAAAAGTTGTGGAGACGCTGGGTGAAAACAATCCTATCGTCGAATCGGTACTGACCAACGTGGCCATCGGCGCATCGGAAGACCAGTTCGACCGGGCCGCCACCTCCAACAAAGCCAAGGTCGGCGTTGCATTTGTGGAATTCGGTCACCGACACGGCGTCAGTACCAAAGACTATATGGACAAAATCCGCACAGCCACCAAGGGCCTGATCCCGGGTGCGGAAATCGTTGTGGATCAGGAACAAGGCGGCCCACCGACGCCGAAACCTATCTCCGTAGAAATACGGGGCGATAACCTCGACGATCTGATCGAAGCTTCGACGGCCGTCAAAAATTACCTCGACTCCCTGGCGATCCCCGGTGTGGAAGAGTTGCGTTCCGACCTCGTCGTGTCAAAACCGGAAATCAATATCCAGATCGACCGCGACCGCGCCAACCGCGAAGGCATTTCCACCGCCCAGATCGGCTCGGAATTCCGTACCGCCATTCTCGGCAAGGAAGCCACCAAATACCGCGACGGAGAAGACGAAATCCCGGTCAATATCCGACTGATGGAAGACCAGCGCACCAACATCAATGCGGTGGAAAACCTGAACATCACCTTCCGCGACATGAACATGGGCGGCGTACTTCGCTCGGTGCCGATGGCCGCTTTGGCCGATGTGAAATACACCAACACCTATGCCGGCATCCGCCGCAAGGATCAGGAACGTATGGTCACACTGGCATCGAACATCACGACCGAATACCAGCCCAAACAAACGGAAGTGATCAATCAGGTAAAAGCCGCCGTGGCCAATTTCCCGCAACGCGAAGGCGTGACGGTCGGTTTTGCCGGTGAAGATGCCGAGTTTCAGGACGCTGCTTCCTTCCTCGGCCGCTCGCTGATCATTTCGCTGTTCCTCATCCTGCTCATCCTGGTGGCACAGTTCAACTCCATCGGCAAAACGCTCATCATCCTGACCGAGGTGGTTTTCTCCATCATCGGGGTGTTGCTGGGCATGGCCATTTTCAACATGGACTTCTCCGTGATCATGATGGGTGTGGGTATCGTCGCTTTGGCGGGTATCGTGGTGCGAAACGGTATTCTATTGGTCGAATTCACCGACATACTTCGCGAAAGAGGTATGCAGGTGCGGGAAGCCATTATCGAGGCCGGCCGTATTCGTATGACGCCGGTACTGCTCACCGCCACTGCCACCATCCTTGGCCTGGTCCCGCTGGCCGTCGGTTTCAACATCGACTTTGCCAGCCTGTTCGCTACCGGCAATCCGAAAATCTTCTTCGGGGGCGATTCGGTTGCTTTCTGGGGGCCTCTGTCCTGGACGATCGTGTTTGGTCTCGGTTTCGCCACTTTTGTCACCCTGATCATTCTTCCGGTGATGTATTTGCTCGGATGGCAGGTGAAGAATTGGTGGAGTAACAAGATTTGAGATTCAGAGCTTTGAGAAATTGAAAAAGCGCCATTTCCTGGTTGGAAATGGCGCTTTTTTTATGTTATTTTTCAGCTTCTGCGGTGATTGAAAACCCTCCCTGACCAGATGTTCCTGATTTTCAATACTTTTTTCTTTACAGCCTTATTGTTCTGTTCATTTGTCGCCGTTCTACAATGGCGCCAAACCCACGACCGTGCAATAGTACCGTATGTGGGATACCTGCTGGGAACTTTTGCGCATTACGGCCGGCAATTCTGGATCACATATGCCGTAGAATTTGGTGTTGAAGCCCCGCCAGATCCGCCTTTACAATGGAACACTCCGCTGAGCTATGCGGCATTGGGTTGTTATTTTTTGTTCCTCAAGTATTTGATGAACACCCGGCGGGATGCTCCTGGCTTGTCTTTTCTACTGATTCGGATATCCCGCAGTTTCTTCCTTCTCATAGGAGCGAATATCCTGGTGCAGGCACTGTTAGGAAGTGCCAAAGCAGATCAAATACACCAGATGGTCCAAATTCTGCTGTTTCCGTTGATGATCTGGATATTGATTCAAATCTGGAAGAATACCTACTTTTTTTATCAGAAGCTGGTAATGATTGGCAGCACAGCTTTGATCATTGGATTTGTATGCGTGCTGATGACGAGATTGGTGGAGGGTCGGCACGATTGGATACGGGATGCGATTTGTTGTTTTCCCACACCTTGGGGTGATGTATGCGTTTATCACCTGAAAGTTGGCATTTTGCTCGACGTGATTTGTTTTTCCTGGGCACTTACACTGCGTCAAAAAATATTGTTACAAAATGCAGTTCCGAGGTATATCCAATTTCACAAAATCAGTGATGTAAAAGATTCCTTTTTGGAAGAAGTGCAGGCTTTTTTGGAAAAAAGAATCGGTGAGGAATCTTTCCGGATACCCGAACTGGCAGCAGGCATGCACCTCAGCGTAGCCCAGACGAACCGGAAAATCAAAGAAAAAACAGGGTTGACCACCGAACAGTATGTGCTGAAATACCGGCTTGAGAAAGCATTCGATATGCTGCAGGATACAGACAAGTCAATACGTGAAATCGGATTTGCCGTGGGTTTTCGGGAAGCGGCCCATTTCTCCAACGCATTTAAGCGGTATTTTGGAAAAAGCCCGAGGGAAATGAGAAAGAACAACGCGTCAAATGCATCAAATACACAAGAAAATGCAGAATAAACGTAAGCAAAGCGGGTAGGTAAGGAGGTGATATTGCGGCAGTATTTAACCGGTTCAATTCACTGCCGCCATGTTGAAAACAACTTCATTTTTTGGGCTTTTTATTCTCCTGTGCGCAAGCCTGTGCGCCCAGTCAGCGAGGAATCTTGTAGCGAGCGCCGGAAACACAGATTCAACATCTGCACTCAGCATCAGCTGGTCCCTGGGGGATATCGCTACAACCGCTACTTATACCGAAGAATGTACCCTCATCCTTGCAGAAGGATTTCAACAAATCGTACTTCCGGGCGATTATGCCTGTCCGTTCAACTTTGTTGAGATAACAGGTCCCGCCAATTCCCCTTCCTTCAAAATTTACCCCAACCCGGTCACTGCCCAGTTGAACATCGCGTTTGATCCGGCATGGACGATTCCCGTACAAGCCACGGTACGCGATGCTGTCGGCCGGACGCTTCTTTCCACTTCGCTACTTAACAACCCTGCCATACTGGACTTTCAGCCGATGCCGGCTTCATGGTACTATCTCACCCTCACAGACGATAGCGGGTGGCAGTATACCCTGAAAGTAATCAAAGAGTGATCGATAATCACTTCTCACGACAAACAGCATTTCACCTCAACACAAAAAGTAATCAGCATGAAAAAGATGAACTACTACCTGCTGGTGTTCATTTGGTTATGCGTAAGCCAAATGTTACAAGCACAAAACGTGCCGCAAGGTATGCGCTACCAGGCGCTTGCTCATGATTTGAAAGGCAACCCGATGCGTGCTCAGACGATCAGCCTGCGGGTTGAAATATTGGCCGGCGGTCCCGGGGGCAAGGTCGTTTACGCCGAAACTCATCGAGTCGTTACCGACGCGGGCGGCGCTTTTTCACTTACCATTGGAGAAGGTACTGTGCAAAATGGGCAGTTTTCCGCTATTCCCTGGAGCACGGCTGAAATCTGGCTTCGCACCGCCATCGACGAACGCGGAGGAAATGATTTTGAACTGCTGGGCTCGAGCAGGCTGCTGGCTGTTCCGTATGCATTTCATGCCGGTACGGCTGAGATGCTGTTGCAATCTGCCGGGACAAGTGAAAAACCCGGTTGCAATGTGCCCGGGATTCCTTTTTGGAATCTTCAGGGAAATACCCTGGTGAATGATACCTGTCACTTTATCGGTACCAATGTAGCGGTGGATCTGGTGTTCAAAACCAATCAGGCGGAACGGATGCGGCTTACCAAAGAAGGAAACCTGCTGGTACATGGCGAGGCAGAAATTACTGATAATCTGTATATTAAACCAGACTCGGTGATTGTCATTAACCAGTTCTCTGTACTTGAAAATGCCAGCATCGAACAGGCCCTGGTTATTGGTGGCAAACTTGATGTAGCAGATAATCTGACTGTTACCGATGACACTTTACTCATCAGGCATCAATTAGTAATAAACGAAGATGCTTATATCGGTCAGGATGCCCTTGTCGAAGGTAACCTGAAAGTTAATGGGAATTTTGATCTATCTAATTCGACGCTACAGGTTAAATGTTTGAATATTCTGGGTGGCTGCGACTGGTTCGAGTGGTCGCAATCAGACGACATCCTAAAACCCGGAGAAGTAGTTGTTATCGATCCCCTGGGCGGGTTTAACGCTGTGCATCGAAGTACCAAAGCTTATGACAGAACCGTGGTAGGGGTAGTCAGCGGAGCCGGGGATATTCGTCCAGGTATCAGTCTTTCCCAACCAGGTATACTGGACGGCAATACTCCGATAGCTCTTGGCGGAAAAGTCATGGTGCGAATTACTGGAAATGTACACCCGGGAGACCTGTTATGCTCCTCCAACATACCTGGTCGCGCTATGGCAGTGAAACATAGGCGAAAAGCTCATGGTGCTGTGCTGGGTAAAGCACTTAGTTTACCTAATGAAGAAGGATTGGTATTAATGCTGGTAATGATGAAATGATGCCTCTTATCATTCACTCAAAACGCTCGTTATGAAAAATATACTCATTATTCTGAGGATTGTTCCTGTTGTTTTCAGTTTTTCTTCTTTCTGCCAAAACGTACCATTAGATCACTACGAAGGCTATTACCTTAAAACCGGAACCTATCCGGAAGATGTGAACAACTGGTGGATGAGTAATGGATTTGAAGTTCAAGGGGTCACTCATGATGATGATAACTGGTACTTCACCCTCACCGATAAAGACAAGGATAATGGAGTATTATGGAGAATCCCGCGTTCGGTTCCTCTGGCATCCCCTTCACAGCCCACAGATGCAGGAATTAAAGTCGTTACAATGAACGATGTTGACACACTATCTGAGATTTTTAAATGGCATTGGGGCGACCCTGATTGTTTTCGCTACAATGGTATAGACTATATATTGATTCCTATCCCGGGTCCAATGGTAGCCTGCTTTAAAGCCGACAACTTGGAATACGTAAATTATGCGAATTTAGATGGTAATGTTCAAGATTATGCGGGATGGTGCGCTGTGGGAAAAGACGGTTGTCTTTATACATCCAGCAACCATGCTTGGGGTATCGTTAAATACAAGATCAATTGGGATTCTTTGATCGGATCACCCGGTAATCATGACGCTTGTACTTACAGTGATAGCTTTCCTTTTCAAGATAGTAATGGCTCGCCAATGCAACTTTTCCACATGCAAGGTGGCGAGTTTACCCCTAGTGGTGAATTACTTTACATCGTTTGTGGAAGCGCAGGCTGTGATGCCCTTGGGCCAATTTGGGATACGTTCGGACCTGGCGAACCCATGCCCTCCGATGGAATTCACGTTTTTGAAACTATAAACTGGAAAGAACTAACAAGGTCAGTAAACTCATCAGACAGCTCTACGAATTTCAGTTATGTATTCGACAATGACTGCACCTGCTATGTCCCAATCCCACTTCCTCCCCTTTTCATACCTGTACCCGTTCCTTTTGGTTCTCAAACTCCGGAAGGATTAACAATTTGGGATCTTGAAGATGGAAGTGCCCCTTATATAAGTGGGCAATTGCACGTTATCAAAGATCATTACAATACAGCATTTTGCGATGACGCAATTACTATGCAGCATTATAGCGAAAAAATTTACATTGACAAAAACAACTTAGATTATGACTCCTTAAGCATGGCCTTAAAAGGAACAAAAGAAAAGCCGTTTAGAACTGTTGCCGAAGCCTATAATTATTATCCGATTTGGGATGGAGCGCAAATGATAATTATATCTGGCTCTTACCCTGAGCCTGTATTTTTTAATAGGCGCATCCGGATAACAAGCAAAAACGGGATAGTTACTTTAGGGCATTGAAAAAATTCTTTGTATTATGGGATTTTAATTTAACAAATTTTACGTCAAGTATTTCTTCTCTTCACGAATTCTTTCAATTGCCTGAGATCCATTAAGCCGAATAACAAACAACTGAATAGACCTGTACCCAGAGCTGCCCCAAACTTCACCGGCCACCGCCACCCCGTCCTTTCAAAAACCACCCAATCAGCCACTACCACCAGCACACCAAACCCCAGCACCTGCCCCAGCCCCCGCCAACTCGCCCGAAACCCGAAATCGCGACGACAAAGCCACACCATGCCCGCGGCGACAAATGCCTGCGTGCTCAATGAAGCGATAGCCGCGCCATGCGCCTTCCAGCCGGGAATCATCAGCAAGTTCAATAAAACATCGAGTAACAATCCGAACACAAAAAAACGGTTCATCTCCATCAATCGCTCATCTGCTGTCAGTAAGGTGCTGAATATGTAGGTCGTACATACGGGCACGAAAGCCCAGATCAAAATACCCAGGGTATCCCAGCGGTAGGCAGAAGCCCGCTCCGGCATCATCAGCTCCACCAGCTCCTGCCGGGCAAAAAAGATCGCCGCGGCCAACGTGACGCTTCCGGCCCAAATCAGTTTAAAACTGAGCGACACCAGCGGCCGAACAGCGGCTTTTTGTTTTAGCATCCGGGCAAACATGGGCAACAACAAACTCGCAAACAAATACCCAAACATATTGGCTGCATCCAGCAAGCGGTAAGCCCCCGCGTACACGTCGGCATGTTGCGCGCCTTCGAGGCGTTCGAGCAGCACGGCGTCGAGGCGCGTGTAGGCCGTCATCAGCAGGATCACAAGCGCGTACGGAAAACTTTTCCGGAACAGAAAACCCAGGTTGAGCCAGCCCATGCTCCAGTTGTCGGCCCACGAAGGGCGCAAACGGATATTACCGGCCAGTTTTTTCAGCACGAGAAAAACGATGCCGGTTGTCAGGACCAGGGCCGCGGTTTGCGCCAATGCAAAAAATTCTACTGAAAAAAACGGCTGGAACGGCGGCGCCCACAACAACAATCCGCAGGTGATCAGCATCAAAAACTTGTCGACCGACGACAGAATGCTGTCGATCCGGTAATGTCCGAGACCCGAAACGTTGGAACGCAGGAACAGGATGATTTGTACCAAAACCTGATTGAACAGCAAAATCGACAGCAGCCGGATCGCTCTGAAATCGTATTGCGAAAGGATGGCCGCCAACACCGATACCACCACATACAAAACACTCAACAAGAACTTGATCGCCAGGAAATTCGGAAAATATTTGCCCAGCAGGTGCGGGTGTTGACTGATCTGGCGGTTGTTGAAATTTTGCACCCCGAAATCATTCAGGATCTGGAACAGGTACGTAAAATTGAACAAGGTGAAATACAAGCCGTAATCGCCTTCCGGCACGCGGTTTTGCACCGTCAGGTCGATCCCGAAAATAAAAAACGGCTTTATCAGCAGGTTGATAAAGACAAGAAAAAGGATGTTGAGCAGAAATTCTCGATTCAAAGCCGGGAGGGTTGCTGGTAGTCGGTGACCGACTACCTAAAACAGCGTCGGCGTATCCGCTACTTCTTCGTGCAAATCGGGTCCGTCGTGCGCCGGTGAATTGACCCGGTCGGAGACCGGATAGAGGCGAAGGTAAGCATCTGCGGGAGGATGCAGCATATCGAGTGTGGCTTCGAGCGACTGTTCGGAGAGCCAGCGTTGTTGCTCAGCCTCATTGGTCAGCAATACCGGCATACGATCGTGCAGGCCGCCGAGCTCGCGGTTGGGCGTCGTGGTGATGATGGAAAAACTGCGCAGTTTTTTCCCGTCGGGTTGTCGCCATTCGTCCCAGATACCGGCAAAGCACAACAAACTGCCGTCGGCCGGCAGGATGCGATAGGGTACTTTTCGGCCGCCCGGCAATTTTCGCCATTCATAAAAACTGTCGGCCCACACCAGGCAGTGCCGGCGTCGGATGGGGTCGCGAAAAGATGGTTTTTCCTCAATGCCTTCTGCGCGGGCGTTGATAAGTTTGCCGCCGTTGGCGCCGTCGCGGCTCCAGTGCGGCACCAGCCCCCAGGTCATCGCCTGCAAGAGCCCGGGCGCATCATTGGCCACCACGTATCCCTGTTGGGTGGGCGCGATGTTAAAACTCAGTTTCAACTCTGCCGGTCGTTCAAGGTCGGCGAGTTGGGTATCGATCTGCTTTTTGGTCGGTACGAAAGAATAGCGGCCGCACATGGTGGTTGAAATGTGGCGTTGTCAGCGTTTTTGTTGGGTGAATTTTCGGGGGAAAATTTGGCGTGGCGGGGGGCTGATGGTGGAATAATTTTGGACCTAAAAGCCAAAGTACACTGAATCAGGTGATTAAGCGCATTGCTCAACAGACATTTTTTGTTTCAAAACTTTATCCACACTAAAATTAAAGCTTTGCATAAGTTTCTCATTTACAGGCGTGTGATTTTTTCCGATTTCAGGAAACGACTGTGGAGAACTTCACGCTGGCTTAACATTGGCTAACACTACCCTGCCCATTTTCCCCCAATCGGGGCCTTTGCCTGAAAATGCCGTGGATAAACAGCCCCTTTGCACACACTTCTTCACAGCTAACAGCCGTGTTAAATCGAAACGGCCCGGAAATCGAATATTTTCCCACATGGTTGTGTAAAACGTTGCAAGTAACTGATGACCAACTCATTTTTGGAGCCCATTGTGTGGAAAAAGCTGGTAACTCAAAAGGAAAACGGAGGTTCTTCAATGTGTTATGCGGTTATAAACAAGCTAACAGCCCTGATGATGACGATGGGTTTGAAATTTAAACCTGATAAAATTAACCATTAGGGTTAAGGAATGAGGATAATCGAGCAACGGAACGGTTCTACTTTTGTTTTAAAATTCGGATAAAGCCGAAACGCTATCGTTATGTCGACTTCTGAAACAAGCCTTGTTCTTCAACAATCTTCCCGCGCCGTTCGCATCTGGATCATCACCGGGATTATCATGGTATTCCTGCAAATTGTGATCGGAGGGGTCACGCGTCTGACCGGGAGCGGACTGAGTATCACGCGTTGGGAGGTGGTGACCGGAACTATACCGCCTTTGTCGCAAGCCGACTGGGAAGAGGCGTTTGCCTTGTATCAGCAAACGCCGCAGTATCACAAGATCAATCGGGGGATGTCGCTGGGCGAATTCAAGTTTATTTACTTCTGGGAATACTTCCACCGGCTTTGGGCGCGCCTGATGTTTTTTGTGTTCGTTTTTCCTTTTGCCTGGTTCTGGTGGAAAGGCCTGCTGAATCCTGTTGTGCGGCGCAGGCTGCTGATCGTGGTGCTGCTGGCCGGCCTCGAAGGCTTTTTCGGCTGGATTATGGTTGCCAGCGGACTGATCAAACGCCCTTGGGTCAATGCCTACAACCTGACGCTGCACCTTAGTATGGGCATATTAATTTTCGCTTATTTGCTCTGGACGTATTTTATCGCCCGGCAACCGCGGCCCTCCGACCGGCTGGAACCCCGCTGGCGCAAATTCGGCTGGTGGATGGTCGGTATTGCTTTCTTTCAGATTGCGCTGGGCGCCATGATGTCGGGTACAAAAGCGGGTTTGTTTTTCCCGACCTGGCCCGATATGCAAGGCATGTTTTTGCCAGGCCTGCTATTGGATGGAAGCAAATGGACGGGCGACAGTTTTATCCACTACGACACGGATCCTTTCGTTCCTGCGCTGATCCAGTTTTTGCACCGCAATACGGCTTATTTGCTGACGGGTATGGTGCTCTATTATTTCTGGAACTTGCGCAAGTTGCCTGTCAGCGCCACCTTGCGAACCGGTTTGTGGGTACTATTGGTTGCACTGGGCATCCAGGTGCTGCTGGGCATTCTTACTTTGATCAACTGTATTGCCAGTGTACCGGTTACCTTGGGTGTGCTGCATCAGGCCGGCGCGGTTGTGTTATTGGGCGTTCTGTTGTATGTAGTCTACCAGTCAGCACCGGTGGCTGGTTCTACGAAGAGGGGGAATTGAATTATCCGATTGGAAAATACGCCTGACCGGAAGGGCGGCGCGATACAGTTGCCGCTACGGAAGTTTTGCCTATTTTTGCCCGAATCAACATTTTCAGCACGAATGAACGTTACGGTAAAAGAAGAACACGGCTTTCGCTACATCGAATCCGGCGCCGAGGGCGAAACCCTATTGCTGCTGCACGGCTTGTTCGGTGCACTGAGTAACTTCGAAGGAATCATCAACCGGTTTTCAAAGGAGTATAATGTGGTCGTTCCTATCCTGCCCATTTATGAAATGCCCATTTTTGAGGTGTCGGTAAGTGGCCTGGTCGAATTCGTCACACGCTTTGTCAATTACAAACAATACGACAAGGTACACCTGGTTGGCAACTCTCTTGGAGGGCACGTCGCTTTGTTGTATGCACTGGCGCATCCGGTTCGTATCGCTTCGATTACACTTACCGGCAGTTCGGGTTTGTTTGAAAGCGCTTTTGGTTCGGCATTTCCCAAACGCGGCGATTACGAGTATATCAAAAAGAAAACGGCGGAAACTTTCTACAATCCGGAAGTTGCAACCAAAGAGTTGGTCGATGAAGTATTTGGAATTGTCAACGACCGGAACAAAGCCATCCGGGTGGTCGCAACAGCCAAGTCGGCTGTGCGCCATAATCTGGGCGACAAATTGCACCAAATCAAGGCGCCGACCTTGTTGATCTGGGGCAAGCAGGATATCGTTACGCCGCCGTTTGTAGGTGAAAAGTTTCATGAACTCATTAAAGATTCCCGTCTGTACTTTCTCGATGAATGCGGTCACGCGCCCATGATGGAGAAGCAGGAGGAGTTCAATAATATCCTGGACGAGTTTTTGAAAGAGGTGGTGAATGCCAGGGTAGAGGCCTGATTCTAATACGCAAACTTCGTAAAGTAAGGGCGCAAAGGAGATTCAATCCTTTGCGCCCTTTGTTTTATTCAGCGACAAAATCACATCCGCTCTACTTTAATGCTGGTTACGCCATCTGCCGTATAAAGTTGTAATATCAAAGTTTGAAAAGGTAAATGTTGTAAGGATAATTGATTGCTCACCGGTTTTTCTTCTTGTAACAGTCGGCCTGCTGTGTCGAATATTTTAACAGACAAAACATCGGAGCCTTCAAACCGGATAACATCGCGGGCCGGATTGGGGTATGCTTTGACGACGGGCAATTGCTCATCGACCAACAATTGCACGTTGCTTGCACTGCCGTTCAGGGCCTGCCGGGCAAACCAGATATTGAGTTTGTTTTGGCGGACATCGCCCCAAACGGCAAACAGCGTGTCGCTTTTCATATCGATACACATAAAGTCGTTACCGTTTTGAGAAAGATAAAGTCCGTTATAGGGCGCGAGGGTATCCGAAATTCGGAAGTTGGGGGAGAATTCGGAAGTGTTTTTCCAACGCACCACACCCCATATTTCGGAGGCATTTTCATAGCCGCTGCCGGCGCCATTTCGGCGGTCGCGCCAGGCGAGGATCAGGTCGCCGTCGTCGTCGAAGTCGCTCCAGACAAGGTCCTGCATTTTACCGTTCCCAATCGGGTCGTCATTGACGCGAACAGGGGGCAACCAGGTGTCGCCGCGGTCGAAACTTTCGAGAATGAAAATGTCTAGATCGCCATTTGTCTTAAAGGGAAAAGTAAATACAAGATGGGCAGGATTGGCAGGATTACAAACCAGCCGGTACCCGATTTTTGCCAAAGTATCAGGGCCGCTCGTGTTGGAATAATACATCCCGTGATAGGTGAAACTCTCGCCACCGTTGTTGGAGCGGGCGTGGATATATCCCGGCAGAATGTTTTGCGAGATCACCCAGCTGGGGTAAACCGCATGGAAATATCCGTCGGTTGAAGTGGCCGGGGCAGCCATCGGGCCAGCGATGAAGTTGCCGGTAAGGAATCCGGGGCCGTCGAGATACTGCCAGGGCTCCCATGTTTGTCCGCCATCAAGAGAGGTGATGAAATAAGGTCGGTTGGGCGGCGCGACCCAGGGCGCCGGTTTGGTTGTGATATAAAGATGGTTATTGGTTGGATTAATACTCAACCAGGGGCGATCGATGGGGCGTTTGTTCCCGTCGGCATAGGCGTCGATTGCCTTGGAGGGATTGCTCCAATTGAGTCCGCCATCGGATGAACGAAGCACATAAACACCGCCGCTGTCCGGGTTTTCCCGGTAGTCGATATAACAAACAAACAGATTGCCATTCGAATCGAAAGCCATGGAAGGGTCGGCCGATTTGTACCCCGAGCCGAAATGAGGGAGGGTTTTCGTCGGTGTCCAGGTGATTCCGCCATCGAAACTAACCCTGGTTTTTATGCCGATCGGGTTGCCCAGTGTAAACCCCATCCATGCCACGGCAAGGTGTTGGACGTTCTGCGGATTGACGATGAGGTAGGGCTCTCCGTCAAAAAACAGGCCATTCGAGAGGTTGTTATTTTGTGCTGAAAGCCATGAAGCGGTGACCCAAAGGAGCAGGTAGAGGAATGATTTTTTCATAGGAGTAAGACGTTGGGAGGAAGGCAAAGTTTAGCGGATAAGTTATGTTTAAACAAAAAAAAAGGACGCGCTTGCGCACGTCCTGGAAAGTAATCTTGTGGTTGTTCCACGTGGAACACTATGTGTTTTCTTCCAAGAGATAAGATTGGAACGTATCGAAATCGGCTGGCAAAATGGTTGATACCTTGGGGCGGTGTTGCAGTTCTGCCAACCTTTCCGGGATGTCGATAGTCCGATGCAGGATGCGTTCCATGTCTTCTCTGAACTTTGCCGGATGCGCAGTTTCCAGGATAATGCCCAGGCACTCCTTTTTTGTTGTGGCCTGATACTGCCGCAGGGCCAGATAACCGATGACCCCATGCGGGTCGAGAAGGTAGTGGTACTGCTGGTCAACCGCCCGCAAAGTCTTTTCTGTTTCGACATCAGAAAAGGCAAAGCCCGAGATGTCGTTTTTGATTGTGTTCCACGTGGAACCGTACAGGTCCATCATGCGGGCAAAGTTGGAGGGGGCGCCCACGTCCATGGCATTTGACAGGGTGCGGACGGAGGGGCGGGGACGGTATTCGCCGCTGGTCAGGTACTTTGGTACGACGTCGTTGGCGTTCGTTGCGGCGATAAAATGCTGTACCGGCAAACCCATGCGGGAAGCCAAAAGGCCGGCAGTGAGGTTGCCGAAGTTGCCCGACGGTACGGAAAAGACAATCGGTTTGTTCAGGTGGCTAACCTGTTTGAAGGCCTCGAAGTAGTAAAATGATTGAGGGATAAGCCGGGCGATATTGATGCTGTTGGCTGAGCTCAGCCGCAGCCGGGCGTTCAGGTCGGCGTCTAAAAAGGCTTTTTTTACAAGGGCCTGGCAGTCGTCGAAGGTGCCCTCTATTTCGAGGGCAGTGATGTTGTGGCCAAGCGTGGTGAGTTGTTTTTCCTGTAAAGGGCTCACTTTGCCCGATGGGTAGAGAATGATGACCCGAATGCCCGGCGTTCGGTAAAATCCGGCCGCCACCGCCCCACCCGTATCGCCCGATGTGGCGACCAAAATAGTCAGTTCCTGGTCTTCTCCCCGGTTAAAATAGGACATTGTCTCGGCCATGAATCGCGCGCCGAAATCCTTGAAGGCCAGGGAAGGGCCATGGAAAAGTTCGAGAATGCCGGTGTGTTCGTCGAGCAATACAACCGGCGCCGGGAAGTTGATGGCTCTTTCTACAATGCCCCGCAAATCAGATGCCGGTATTTCAGCGCCGATCAACGTATGCGCTACGGTAAACGCTATGTCCTGAAAACTGAAACGGGAGAGATTTCGAATAAAACTGTCTGGTAAAACCGAAAGGTCGGACGGCATAAAAAGTCCGTTGTCGGACGGTAAGCCCTGAAATAAGGCCTCGCGGAAATTGACGCGTAAGGCCGGATTGTTGGTGCTGTACAATTGCATGAGTCGGGTGTTATATTTTGGTGATCCGGATTTCTACCCGGCGATTTTTTGCGCGGCTTTCCTCGTTGTCGTTCTCCGTCAGCGGCTGTCGGGCGCCATGTCCGATGGTTTCCATACGATCGGCACTGACGCCCTCGTTCGTCAAGAAATCCCGGATTGCTTTGGCCCGGTCTTCTGATAATTTTTGAAGGTCGGTGGGTTGACCAATGTTGTCCGTATGCCCCTCAATCCGGATGTGCAAGTTGGGGTTATCGATCATGAGTGTTGCCAGCCGCGACAATTCCGGGTAGGATTGGTCGAGGATGATGGCCTTCGACTGTTGGAAAAAAATAGGCTGGAGTTCGATTTTACTTCCCACTGCCAGGGGGGCCAAAAACAGATCAACGTACTGCTCCCGAAAATAATAGTATTGCCGGGGGAAGTATACCTCCATGGGTTGGCCTGCGTAGCCGGGGTGAAACGCGGTAAAGTTGAACCGAACGCCGCGTGCTACTTTAAGGCGGAAGAGCCCTTCTTCTGCCTCAATAATATTCGTGGTGTCGCCTTCCGCGCCGTAAAGGACTCGTGCGTTGCGCACGAGCTGCCGCGAACTCTGGTCCACTACCCTTCCGATAAGCGTCAGTTCCGTTTCCTGCGGTGGTTCGATTTGTATGCGATAGATGTCGCTGCTTCCGTCGCGCTTTGACGTGAAGTACAGGTAGCCTGTCGTCATGTTGAAATACGGCTGACTCTCGTCAGAAACGGAATTGATACGGGAATCGAGCCGCTGGGGCTTGGTCCAGTTTTTCCAGCTGTCGTCGAGGCGGTGTGTTTTGAATATGTCAAAACCGCCGGAACTTTCCTCCCGGTTGGAAGCGAAGTAAAGCGTCTCGTTGTCTTCTGATAAGAACGGCGTCAATTCTCTTTTCGGCGAATTGACTACATTGCCCAAATGCTGCGGCGCCCCCCAGCGGTTGGGGCCTTTTCGAAAACAAACGTAGAGGTCCATTTCTTTCGAGTCGAAACGCGCCGCGGCCAGGATCATCACCTTGCCGTCGAAACTCATCGTCAGGCTTACTTCCGACTGAATAGTGTAAAAGTCGTCCAGTTCGATCGGCGACGGAAAACTCCAGCCGCTGCTGTCGGTGGTGCGGCGTACGTACGAAAAACCCCGGCTCATGTTTCCATTGCGTTCAAATTGATTAATCACGTACAACATGTTCGGATCGGGTGTGATCGTCATGACGCTGTTGGGCAGTGCGTTGTTCAACGGATAACCGGGGTGCTCCACTTCGGTGAAATTAGCCAGCGAATCCTGGGCAGTGGCAATCCAGATATCCTGGTTAAAGCCGGATCGAACGGGAGCATAAACGGGTTTGCCTGCAATTTGGGTGTAAACGCCCGAAAGCGTGGCGATAAATTCCAGCGGCGATTCGCTGACTGCCCGGTCGATACTGTCGATCAAAAGTGTGCGGTTAAAATTGTCGCAACCTACCCGGGTGAAATAAAGCGTTCGCCCGTCTCTGCTCGGTACGGGCGTGATCTCATCGCAACTGGAATTGATCAAGTCAGGAAGTTTTTCCAAACGCCAGGTTTGGGCCAGTCCTGGCAACGTAAAAAACAGGAACAAAAAAACGAAAGCGGATTGTGGCATACGGGTCAAAATTAGATGCTCTATCGGGTTATGGCAAAAACGAAAAAGGCGACCCGAACATATGCCGGGTCGCCTTTATTGATTCATAAATTTAGGGTCAGTTGAGCCGTTCGTAAATACCGGCAATGCCCTGCCCTCCCCCGACGCAAGCAGTAACCAAACCATAGCGCTGGTTTTGGCGAAGCATTTCGTTGAGGAGTTGAATTGACAGTTTGGCGCCGGTACAACCGAGCGGGTGACCGAGCGCTACGGCGCCGCCATTGACGTTGACGATTTCCGGATTGAGACCGGCTTCCTGGATCACCGCCAAAGCCTGCGCGGCAAACGCTTCGTTCAGTTCGATGGCCTCGATCTGATCGAGCGATATGCCGGCTTGTTTCAACGCCTTGGGGATGGCGGCGCAAGGGCCGATACCCATGTACAAAGGCTCGACGCCGGCAACCGAACAGGCGGCCAGGCGGGCAATAGGTTGCAAACCCAGGCTTTTCACCATTTCTTCCGACATGACGAGTACGAATGCTGCGCCATCAGAAGTTTGCGAAGAGTTGCCGGCCGTTACCACGCCGCCGTTGGCAAACGCGGGTTTCAATTTCGCAAGTCCATCCAGAGAAGTGTCGCGGCGTACCCCTTCGTCGGTGTCGACGGTGTAAGTACGTTCCTTTCTTTTGTCATCTTCCACCCACACCTCCGGCACGCTGATGGGTAAAATTTCATCTTTGAATTTACCGGCGTCGATCGCGGCAGCCGCGCGCTGATGAGAACGCACGGAAAACGCATCGGCTGCATCGCGGCTGATGTTGAATTTTTTGGCCACGGCTTCGGCTGTCAGGCCCATACCCACCAGGTAATCGGGCGTGGTAGCGGCGATATTGTAATTGGGCGCCAGTTTGTAGCCGGTCATCGGAATCAGCGACATGCTTTCCGCGCCGCCCGCGATAAAACAATGACCCATGCCGGCGCGGATTTTTGCGACAGCAATACTGATGGTTTCAAGGCCCGAAGCGCAATAGCGGTTGACCGTCATGCCCGGCACGTCTTTTCCGAGCGCGCGATTGGCAATGATGCGGCCGATTTGCAGGCCTTGTTCGCCTTCCGGGTTGGCACAGCCGACGATCACATCGTCGACCATCGAATTTTCGAGCCCGGGCGTCGATTGGACCAGGTGCTGAATAAGCGCAACGGCCAGGTCGTCGGGGCGGGTACTCCGGAAACCGCCTTTGCCAGCTTTGCCGACGGCTGTGCGAAACCCGGAGATGATATATGCTTCTTGCATGGTTTTTGATTTTAAAACAATTTATTATTTTTTTAATAAAATATACACAGAAAGTATATCTTATTAATTCCGCAACGGCTTGCCGTTTTCCAGCATAAACTGAATCCGTTCCAGCGTCTTTTGTTCGCCGCAAAGCGACAGGAAAGCCTCGCGTTCCAGGTCGAGCAAATATTGTTCGGAAACGGCTTGCGGACTGGTCAGATCGCCGCCGCAAAGCACCCAGGCTACTTTTTGCGCGATTTTGATGTCGTGTTCGGAGGCATAATTGCCGAGTTTGAGCGAATGAGCGGCAACGTAAAGCGCTCCAAGGCCCGTCCGGCCCAATACCCATACATCTTTGCGGGGGATGGGCTTGACGTAGCCATCGGAGAGTTCGAGCACTTTTGCCTTGGCTTCGGCGATATTTCGGGCAGTGTTGTGTACGACCTGGTCTTTTTGCGGCAATAAATAGCCGTAATTAAATGCCTCGTAGGCCGAAGTAGCCACCTGGGCAGTGGCGATGGTTTTGAATTTATCGATCAGGGTCGGGATTTGAACGTCGCCTTCCCGTGTGATCAAGTCGGACGTGCGCACGGCGAACTCCTTGGTGCCGGCGCCGCCGGGAATGAGGCCCACGCCTACTTCCACCAGTCCGATGTAGCTTTCCGCGGCGGCCATCACGGCGTCGGCGTGCATGGAAAATTCGCAACCGCCTCCAAAAACGTAGCCTTGCGTAGCCATCACCACCGGAATGGCGGAATAGCGCATCCGCATGGAGGTTTGCTGGAAAATATTGACCGCCATGTTGAGTTCGTCCCATTCCTGTTGGTAAGCCATCATGGCGATCATCATCAGGTTGGCGCCCACGGTGAAGTTGGCGGCATTGTTGCCGATGACAAGGCCTTTCCATCCCTGTTCTTCGGCAATCTGGATCGAATCGTTGATGCCGCGCAGGATGCCTTCGCCGATGGCGTTCATTTTCGAGTGGAACTCAAGACAAAGCACGCCGTCGCCGATATCGTGCAGGGTGCATTCGGCATTTTGGTAAACCGGCTTGCGGTCGCGGTAGTTGTCGAGAATGATGTACGCCGCGCCGCCGGGCAAAGGTTCGTACGTTTTGCTCGCCGGGTTGTAGCACAGGCGTTGGCCGTTTTCCGATTTATAAAAGCTGCTGTGGCCGGCCGTCAGCATCTCTTCTACCCAGGGGGCTATTTTTTCACCGCGAGTTTTAGCTGCTTCCACGCCTTCGGCTACGCCCACGAGATCCCAATACTCGAACGGGCCTTTGTCCCAGGCAAAACCTGCGCGCAGGGCGTCGTCGATGGCATAAAGCGTATCGCTGATCTCTGGCACCCGGTTGCTCACATAGGCAAACAGGCCCAGGAAAGAGCGTTGCAGCAATTCCGCGCCCTTGTCCGTGCCTTTGAAAATGGCTTTCATACGGCGCGGGAGTTCATCGATTTGTTTGAGTGTATCGATGATAGGCAGTTTTTCTTTCGCAGAAGCCTGATATTCAAGGGCTTCGAGGTTGAGTGCCAGGACGACCGGTCGGCCTTTGGCATCTCTGTCGGCTGTTTTTTTGTAAAAACCCTGTCCCGATTTATTCCCCAAAAACTTGTTTTCGATCAGAAAGTCGATGTAGCGCGGGATCGTGAAGGCGCCGGCTTGTTCGTCGGCCGGGCAATTTTGCCGAATGCCGTTGATCACGTGCACAGCGGTATCCATGCCGACCAGATCAGCCAGGCGGAAGGTGCCCGTTTTGGGGCGGCCGATAGCCGGGCCGGTGAGTGCGTCGACGGTGTCGATGCCCAGACCCAGCTCGTGGGTGAGCTGGAATATCTTGGCCATGGCGTACACTCCCACGCGATTGGCGATAAATGCCGGGGTGTCTTTGCACAGTACGGTTTGTTTACCCAGTACCAGACCGCCGAAGTGTAGGAAGAAATCAACCACTTCCGCATCGGTATCGGCGGTCGGTATGATTTCCAGCAGGCGCATATAGCGGGCCGGATTGAAAAAGTGCGTACCGCAGAAGTGTTTGCGAAAATCTTCCGAACGCCCCTCGGCCATCAGATGAATGGGGATGCCGGAGGTATTGGAGGTCACGAGCGTACCGGGCGTGCGGAATTGCTCCACTTTTTCAAACACCTGTTTTTTGATGTCGAGCCGTTCGACGACGACTTCAAGTATCCAGTCGCAGGATTTGATTTTCGGAAAATCGTCATCAAAATTGCCGACTGTAATCCGGCCGGCGAATTTGTTGTCGAAAAAAGGCGCCGGTTTGGCTTTAAGCGCTGTTTGCAGGGCATTCTGGGCAACCATGTTGCGGTTGCTTCCTGTTTTGGGGAGAATGTCGAGCAGCAATACTTCGAGTCCGCAACCTGCAAGGTGGGCAGCAATACCTGTGCCCATGAGGCCGGAGCCCAGGACTGCAACTTTTCGGATATGTTTATTGACCATGGAGAGGAGGAAAAATCATTTGAAGTAAAATGAAAAAATCCAGCGAAAGTTCGCAGCGCGAAGATAGGAATTTTGACTTCCCGTCATACGGCGGAACGAAGTTCTGAAACATATTGAGGCGATCGTTGTACATATTCAGCGTGTTTTTTTACCGGTTCCGTCAGAAATGAGCAGATGTAGTGTATCACCGGTAGCAACTTGACAAATAAGTGTATCTACATTTAACAGCCGTATCTCGTTTGAATTAAAACAAAGAACAAATCCATGAAGAAATTTTACGAAACCCGTCTTTTCAGGTTTACGGGCCTTGTGCTCGGTGTATTGATCTGGCTGGCGAATGCCGGCAATCCGCTAAACGGCCGTACAGGTGCTCCGTTCGACGGAAGTTGCGCAGATTGCCACAGTGGCGGAAACTTTAACGGCAACGTTGAAATTACCGGTTTGCCATCCACAATTGAACCCAATACGACCTATCCATTGGTGATTACGCTCACCGCAACCAGCGGCAGCCCCACTACAGGCGGGTTTCAGGCTGTTTTTGTCGACAACAACAACGGCAACTGCGGCGACCTTACTGCTGGAAACGCTCAAAGCGGAACGGAGTTTTCCAACGGACGTGAATACATAGACCAACGGGGCGACAAAGCTTTTTCGGGTGGTACGGTCAGTTGGAATTTCAACTGGAAATCGCCCGTATCCGTAGCCGGTAACACGGTTAAAGTATATTACATCGGCAACTTCACCAATAATAACAACAACGATAGCGGCGATTTTCCCGTCGCCGCCTCGCAAACCTATCCTTTTTCCGGTCCGCCGCCCATGACGGCTTCCATCACCGATATTCAAAACGTGAGCTGTTTCGGCGCCAACAACGGTTCGCTCACCGTAACGCCCGACGGCGGCGCCCCACCCTACACTTATTTGTGGTCGAACAACCAAACGAGTCAGACCGCCATCAACCTGGGGCCAGGCACCTACACAGTCACCGTGACCAGCTCGGGCGGCGGCGGAACGGCTACTGCGTCCGCTTCCATCTCGCAACCCACCCAGTTGAACCTCACAGCATCTTCCTCCAATACAATAACCTGCGCACAACCAACGGCCACGCTCACGGCATCAGCCAGCGGCGGTACGCCGAATTATTCTTATGTCTGGTTTAATAATGATACGGATAATCAAACTACCGTCGATGCCGGGGGATCCTATTCCGTTACAGCCACAGATATCAATGGTTGTACCAAAGTAACCACGGTAAACGTGAGCAGCAATACTGCTGTACCCAATGCTACTGCCGGGCCGGATGCCGTGCTGACCTGCTCCCAAACCAGTGTCGTCCTGAATGGCCAGGGCTCTTCTTCCGGTACTAATTTCAGCTATACCTGGACGACGACCAACGGCAATATCGTCTCCGGCGCCAATACGCTCACTCCCACCGTCAATGCGCCTGGAACTTACATACTGGCAGTTACCAACACCATCAACGGCTGCACTGCGACCGATGCCGCCGTGGTGACGGCCAATCAGAGCCCTCCCTCCGCAGCGGCTACCGGGGGGCAGCTGACCTGCACATCGACCAGTGTACAACTCAATGTCACGACCAATGCAACCCAGCCGAGTTTTGCCTGGACGGGGCCCAATGGTTTTACATCCACTTTGCAGAATCCATCTGTTACGGACATAGGAACATATCAGGTTGTCGTGACCAACGGATCAAATAACTGTACAGCGACATCTACGGCCAATGTAACACTCAACAACACCCCGCCCAGCGTAACGGCCTCGGCAACCGGCCAATTGACTTGCAGTGTTTTGAGTGTCGTGTTATCAGGCAACAGCAACGGCGTAAGTTATAACTGGACGGGTCCCAATGGTTTTTCCAGCACGCAGCAAAACCCGACGGTGGGCGCGCCGGGGACATATACGCTCAGCGCAACGGGTTCAAACGGCTGTATCGCCTCCGATACGGCAGTTGTACAGCAGAACACCACGCCTCCCGGAGCAACCGCTTCCGCAAATGGTCAGTTGAACTGTGTCAGTACCACGGTGCAACTCAACGGCGGCAGTTCCGGTTCCAATCCCTCTTATTCCTGGACGGGCCCCAATAATTTTACCAGCGCCCTGCAGAATCCTGTGGTAAACACTCCAGGCGACTATTCATTGGTCGTAACATCCGGCCAAAACGGCTGTACGTCGAGCGCATCAACCACCGTTGTACAAAATATTGCCCCGCCCACCGCCAGCGCAGTTACGCCCGTGAGCCTGACCTGTGTCTCTGCTACCGTTCAACTCGACGGTACCGCCTCTTCCCAGGGAACGGGTTTTACGGCGCAATGGACGACAACCAACGGCAATATTGTTTCCGGCGCTACCACGCTCACACCGGTAGTCGATGCGCCGGGCACTTATCAGCTTGTAGTGACGAATAATAACAACGGTTGTACGTCGATCAGCGTCGTTACCGTTACCCAAAATCCGCCGGTTTCGGCCAATGCTGCCGTTAACAACAATGTCAGTTGTAATGGCGGTACCGATGCCTCGGTGAGTGTGGCTGTCTCCGGTGGAAATGGCGCCTACACCTACCTTTGGTCGACGGGGGCTACGTCTGTTTCCGTTACCGGCCTCAGCGCAGGTACTTACTCAGTGTCGGTTACCGACGGAGAAAGTTGTACAGCCGTGAGTGCTGTAACCGTTTCACAACCCTTGGCTTTATCAACCAATGCCTCGGCGACCGGAGAGACGGCAGCCGGCGCCAACGACGGAACAGCCAGCGCCGCACCGGCCGGCGGTACTTCGCCTTATTCCTATCTGTGGAGCAACAGCGCAACTACGGCCAGTATAAGCAACCTGGCGCCGGGTAATTATACTGTTTCTGTAACCGATGCCAACAACTGCACCGCCGTTCAAACGGTGACGGTTAACAGTTTCAATTGCAGTATCAATGCGACAATTTCGACACAAAACAGCAGCTGCAATGGCGACAATAACGGTACTGCCAGCGTCAGCCTGACCGGCGCTGCCGAACCGGTCGCATACCTGTGGAGCAACAGCGCTACCACTCAATCAGTTGGAAATCTTGCTCCCGGCACTTACACCGTCCAGATTACCGACGCCAACAACTGCCCGGCCCAGTTGTCGGCCACCATCACCGAACCACCTGTACTACTCGCCAATGCAGTGGCTACCAACGAAACGGCAGCCGGCGCCAGCGACGGCACTGCCACTGCCTCCCCGACCGGCGGCACATCGCCCTACACCTATGTGTGGAATACCGGGGCGACTACGCCCGGTATCAATGCGCTCGCTCCCGGTACTTACACCGTCTCAGTACAGGACAATAACAACTGCCTGGCTGTCCAGACCGTTGTGGTCAACTCCTTCAACTGTGCCATTTCTGCCAATATTACCACTGCCAATGTTGCTTGCAACGGTCAAAACAACGGTCAGGCGACGGTAACCCTGAACGGCGGCGCACTGCCCTATACCTATATGTGGTCGAACGGCAACACCAATGCTACTGCCGACCAGCTGGCTGCCGGCGTCTACTCCGTCTCCGTGACGGATGCCAACAACTGCCTTGTGGTCACAAGCGCTACAATTACAGAACCCGATGTACTGATTGCTGCCGTAGCCGCCATCAGCAATGTTATTTGTCCGGAAGACCAAACCGGTTCCATCAGCCTGAACATCACAGGCGGTACGCTCCCCTACCAGCTTCAATGGTCGGGCGGCCAGGGCGGCCAAAACCTGGCGCCAGGCACTTACACCGTTTCGGTCACCGACAATAACAACTGTTCTGCCACGACGAGCGCTACAATTATTTCCACCGACAATATTCCGCCGGTCCTGAACTGCCCCACTGCTTTGCTGCTGGCTTGTCCGGGCGAGCCGACAACTTACATTGCCCCCTCTGCCAGCGATAATTGCAATCTCAACGGCGCACAACCCGTGCTGACCGCCGGCCTGGCAAGCGGTTCGGTATTCCCCGTCGGTACGACCACTATTGTCTACAGCATTCAGGATGCATCCGGCAATACGGCCCAGTGTTCATTCGACGTCGTTGTGGAAGCCAATCCGGGCGTGAGCGTCGACGAGGTCGTCAATGAATCCAACAGCGCCGGCAACGGCAGCATCAGTATCAGTATCGAAGGCGGCGCCCCGGCGACCTTCCTCTGGGAAAAAGAAGGTGTGTTCTATTCCAGCGATGAAGACCTCACCGGTCTGGGTGCCGGCGTCTATTCGTTGGTCGTGACATTTGCAAACGGCTGCACCCAGGTTGTCCCCGATATTCAGGTCAACAACGTGCTGGGCGCCACCGGGCTGGCAACCGACTGGGCGCTGCGCCTGACACCTAACCCGGCTACCAACTTTGTCCGTATCGATGTCCAGGGGCTGAAATTACTGAAAGCCAGTTTGTACGATATGCAGGGACAACTTGTTGTGGATTTTGATCCGGAAAACCTCGAGGCCGAGCTTCCACTGAATAATATCCCGGCAGGTTATTATTACGTCGTAATCAGCGCCGAAAACGGCATCCGCCGCGCATTGAAGCTGGTGAAGGCAGAATAATTTGACCCGATTTTAAGCAGAACAAATACCTTGCGCCATATCCAAACCAGGCTGGTTTTTGCCAAATTTGGATATGGCGCATATTTTTTTTACTTTTTTACACCTTTTTGGAATCTGGCACGTTTTTACGATACCTATCATTTTAAAATAAATTAATCAGCCGTTTCAGGCCCATCCCCGCTTTTATCGGATATTTGCCTGGCTGTGTTAGTCACAACCAACTTTACGTAACCTTTTTACAATGGAAGAGAAAAAACGCCGTCCTCGTTTGACCAAGACGGCACCCGGGTTTTCGCTGAAAGAGCGTCAAAAAACCTACTATCCTGAAAAAGACGACCAATCGTCTCAAGATTCCCACAACGACAACGCTGAAGAAAAGAACGTTGAAAACCGCAATACCTCGGAAGGAGGCGGTTTTGAGCGCAAGCCTTGGCAAGACCGCAACACCGAAGGTGATGGCGGCTACGAACGCAAGCCGTGGCAGGATCGCAATGCCGGCGGCGGTGGCGGCGGCTACGAACGCAAGCCGTGGCAGGATCGCAATGCCGGCGGTGGCGGTGGCGGCTACGAACGCAAACCCTGGCAAGACCGCAACCGCGAAGGCGGTGGTGGCGGCGGCTATGAGCGCAAGCCCTGGCAGGATCGCAACCGCGAAGGCGGCGGCGGTGGCTATGGCGAACGTCGTTCTTTCGACCGGAAAACTTTCGGGCAGAAACCCTACCGTAAAAAAGAAGAATTCTTTGTTGAAAAGAAACCCAAACCCGGACTGCCTACCGGGGAGGGTATGCCTTTGAATAAATATCTGGCCCACTGCGGCGTGTCCTCTCGCCGTAAAGCCGTGGAATTTGTGAAAGACGGCCAGGTCACTGTCAACGGAGAAGTTAAACTCGAACCCCACTACCGGGTACAAACCGGGGATATTATTACCTGCGAAGGCAAGGAAATGCACATCCAGGAGCGGATGGTGTACGTGCTGATGAACAAACCCAAAAACGTCATCACCACCACCGAAGACGAACATGGTCGCGCAACGGTTATGGATATCGTCGATCCGCATTTTCCCGAGCGCCTCTACCCTGTCGGTCGCCTCGACCGCGATACCACGGGGCTCATTCTGTTGACCAACGACGGCGACCTCGCTCAAAAACTCTCGCATCCGAGCTATCACGTGCAGAAACAATATCGTGTGGGGCTCGACCGCGGATTGAGCAATGCCGACTTCGACAAAATTCTGGACGGTGTCGAGCTGGAAGACGGCCCCATTCAGGTCAATTGGCTGCGTTACGCCGAAGATCACCCGCGCCGCGAAGTGGTCGAACTCGAAATCGTGGTTGGACGCAATCGAATCGTTCGCCGTTTGTTTGAATCGCTTGGATACCGCGTCGGCAAACTCGATCGCTTCTACTATGGCGGTCTGACCAAAAAAGACCTGCCGCGTGGCGCATTCCGGGAACTTACCCAGCGCGAGATCATCATGCTGAAACATTTTACCGGCCATCCGACTACCGGCGGCAAACGGGAGCAAGCAGCAGACGACTTCGAGCAGGAGGATTTTGATCAGGAAGAAGACCTGTAAATTGACGGACGCAGCCCTGATGCAAGGGGCCGGGTCCCGATCATTAACGGAACATTAATTGAGTATAGCCGGCCTCGAAAGTGTGGTAAGTTTGTCGGGAAATCCGCCAAGCTTCGACTTTCGGGGTCGGTTTTTCATACATAAGGTTGTTTTTGAGATCACGGGTTGTGCACGTCTTCACAATAAAGCACCCCAAAACTTACTTTTAATGGCAAATTCACCCTTTTATCGCATCAAATAAGGACCTGCTATGAAACTCCTCCAATGTTGCAAACTACTTGCCCTCGCGGCTGTCTTTTTTCTCTCCCTGCCTGCTGCCCAGGCGCAAATGCCCGACGGCCGTACCCGCTTCGGCTTGAAGGCCGGCCTGAGTGCCGCCAATTTTACCCAGCAGGATTTTGAAGACCGCAAAGGCCGCGTAGGCTTCGTGGGCGGCGCATTCGCCAAAATTCCACTCGGACCACCCAAACGAATCTCGGCTTCGCTTCGCCCCGAGGTGCTTTTTACCATGAAAGGCGCCACGGTGACCCCCGACAGCCTCTCCGACGTCAGTTTCAAACTCAACTACGTCGAAGTGCCGCTTTCGCTCGACCTCAACCTGTTTGCATTCCTCAACCTGCACGGCGGCGTGCAAGCCGGCACCCTGATCTCCTCCGTCGATGAAAACTTCGATGTGAACAAGCTGGACTACGGCTGGCACCTCGGCGCCGGTTTCGACATCGGCAACATCGGGTTGCATGCCCGCTACAATTCCAGCTTCAACAACCTGTTCGACGTGCCCGCACTCGACGGTACCCGAAACTGGAACCTGACGGTTTCCGCTTCTTTCTCCATTAACTAAGCTGCGCCGCTGCGTTGCTGCGTGACCTGACAAGTTGCACGCAGCAACGCAGCGGCACCGCGTGGTTTAGTACTTATTTACCTACATGGCGCGCAGAAAAACTGACATTCTTGTACTCGGTTCCGGCATCGCTGGCCTCACTTTTGCAATCAAAACCGCCCGAAAATTTCCGAAACGGGAGATACTCGTCCTGACCAAAACCTTCGAAGGCGAAAGCAATACCCGCTATGCCCAGGGCGGTGTGGCCGCGGTTTGGGATCAGGAAAAAGACAATTTTACCAAACATATCGAGGACACCCTGATTGCCGGCGATGGCCTTTGTAAACGCGATATCGTTGAAATTGTCGTTCAGGAAGGCCCCGACCGGGTGCGCGAAATCATCGACTGGGGCGCGCGCTTCGACAAGGAAAAAGACTCGCCGGCTTACGACCTCGCCCGCGAAGGCGGCCATTCCGAACACCGCATCCTGCACTACAAAGACCTGACCGGCTGGGAAATTCAGCGCGCCCTCATGGAAGAAGCAGCTCGTTACCCCAATATCCGGGTGCAGGAAAACTATTTTGCTCTCGACCTTATCACCCAGCACCATCTGGGCTACATGGTCATTCGGGTCACGCCCAATATCGAATGTTACGGCTGCTACGCCTTCAACCGCGACAACGGCGAGATCGATACCCTGCTCTCCCGCGTCACCGTGCTTTGCACCGGCGGCGGCGGTCAGGTGTATAAATCCACGACCAACCCCGTGATCGCTACCGGCGACGGCGTAGCGATGGTGTATCGCGCCAAAGGCCGCGTGGAAAACATGGAGTTTATGCAATTCCACCCTACTTCACTCTACAACCCCGCCGGCGAAAACCCCTCGTTCCTGATTTCGGAGGCGGTGCGCGGCTTCGGCGGTATCCTGAAAACCGAAGACGGCGAGGAATTCATGCAACACTACGACGCCCGCGGTTCTCTGGCCCCCCGCGATGTTGTGGCCCGCGCTATCGACGCCGAGATGAAAAAACGCGGCGCCGAATGCATGTACCTCGATTGCCGCCACCTCAACAAGGAAGATTTCGTGGCGCATTTTCCCACGATCAATGAAAAATGCCTGAGCATCGGCATCGACCCGATGCGCAACATGATTCCCGTGGTACCCGCCTGCCACTATATGTGCGGCGGGGTGCTGGTGGATGAAATCGGCCGCAGCAGCATCCGGCGGCTCTACGCGGCCGGCGAATGTTCGAGCACGGGCCTGCACGGCGCCAACCGCCTGGCCTCCAATTCATTGCTCGAAGCCATGGTATTTGCCCATCGCATCGCCGAAGATTTGGAAAAACAACTGGAGGCCTGGGACTACCGCGACGACGTGCCCGATTGGAACGCCGAGGGCACTTCCAACCCTTCGGAAATGGTGCTCATTACCCAAAGCCTGAAAGAACTGCGCGAGATCATGTCGTATTACGTCGGTATCGTGCGCTCCAACCTGCGTCTTCAACGCGCCATGGATCGCCTTTACCTGCTCTACCGCGAAACCGAAGAGCTGTACAAAAACACGGTCATTTCGCCGCAACTCATGGAACTGCGCAACCTCATCACCGTCGCCTATCTCATTACGCGTTCTGCCAAAGACCGGCATGAGAGCCGGGGACTGCATTTCACCACCGATTTCCCCGAAAAACTGCCCTTTATCGAACATTCGATTTTGTAAGGCACTTTTGTTGTGAAAAAAATGCCCCTCTCTGCCGTCATTATTACTTTTAACGAAGAACGAAACATCGGCCGATGCCTCGATTCACTGGTCGGTGTGGCCGATGAAATCGTGGTGGTGGACTCTTTTTCGACCGACCGGACGGAGGAAATCTGCCGGGCAAAAGGCGCGCGTTTTGTGCAACACCCCTTTAACGGGCATATCGAACAAAAAAATTACGCGCTCACACAGGCCGGTTTTGATCATGTGCTTTCGCTCGATGCCGACGAAGCGCTGAGTGACACCCTGCGGCAGTCGATCCTCGCGGCCAAAACCGACTGGAGCGCCGATGGCTACGCCATGAACCGACTGACCAATTACTGCGGCCAGTGGATTTATCATTCGGGCTGGTACCCCGATCGGAAATTGCGGCTTTTCGACCGCCGCCTGGCGCGCTGGGGCGGCCAGAACCCGCACGATAAAATTGAAATGTCGGCCGGCGCCCTTCAGATCCGTCTGAAAGGCGACCTTTTGCATTACAGTTATTACACGATAGAGGAGCACTATGCCCGCGCCCGCAAATATGCCGACATCGCCGCCCGTGCCATGTACGCCCGCGGCCGCCGCGCCCGCTGGTGGCATTTGATACTGAGTCCGGCGTTCAAATGGTTTCGCAATTATGTGTTAAAAACGGGTTTTCTCGACGGCCGCGCGGGCTGGACGATTTGCCGGATCAGTGCCCTGGAAACGAAGTGGAAGTATCGGGCCTTGCGGGAAATGGGCAGATTGTAATTTCCTTTTTCAAGGAATAAAAACTCTTTCACAACCCTTTAATAACCCTTTACAATTTTAACAAATTTTACGAAGCTGCTAACAGCTTTTAAAAGCGAGTTTGCAACCGGCGCGTACATCTTGCACTCAAATTCAGAAAACAATCAAAACGACGACCTTATGCTCCGCCCGATCCGTTTTTTCAGCCTGTTCCTCCTGACGGTTTTCCTGACGACCGCCTGCCACACCGTTCAGCGATATACCGAAAGCGGCGACTATGATGCCGCCATCGAGCTTTGTCTCCGCAAACTGCGCGGCAAATCCAAGAAAAAAACGGAGTACGTCCGGGGTCTCGAAGAAGCTTTTGCCCGTGCCCAATCCCGCGACCTGCGCGCCATCGATGCCTTGCTGTACGAAGACCGCCCGGAAAACTGGGAGAAAATCAACGCCATTCACCGGCAAATACGCGAACGCCAGCAGAAAATATCCCCGCTCACGCCCCTGCGCTCCAAAAGCGGTTACCAGGCCAAATTCGCCTTCCTCGATATTGCCAAAATGGAAGTCGAAAGCCGCCAAAAAGCCGCCGAATTTCTCTATTCCCGCGCCGAAAACCTGCTGCTGCGCGCCGACAAGGGCGACAAACTCGCCGCCCGCGAAGCGTATGGCGTTTTGGAAAAACTGGAAGATTGCTACTACCGCAACTATAAAAACACTGCCCAACTCAAACAGGAGGCCCGCGCGCTCGGTACGACGCACGTCCTTTTCGAAATCAAAAACCAGAGCGACAAAGTATTGCCGCGCGGATTCAACGACCGCGTGCTGGCCATCAGCAAAAACGACCTCGACAGCGAGTGGAAATCCTACCATTTCTCTGCTGAAAAAGGCATCGATTTCGACTATCGCGTCGTGTTCAACATTCGTCGCGTCGACGTAAGCCCCGAACGTGTGCTCGAACGCAACTACGTGGATGAAAAAGAAATCCAGGATGGCTGGAACTACGTGCTCGACGCCCGCGGCAACGTGAAAAAAGACAGTCTGGGCAACGACATTAAAACCCCGCGCATGGTCCGCATCCGCGCCGCCGTAATCGAGGTTCACCAGTCCAAGGCCGTCCGCCTCACCGGCGCCGTGGAAGTGTTCGACGCCTATCGCAACAACCGCCTCGATTCGCGCGAACTGGGCACCGAGGTTATTTTTGAAAACTACGCCTCCACCTTTACCGGCGACGAACGCGCGCTCAGCGCCGATACCCGCCGTCGTATCGGCAACCGACCCCTGCCCTTCCCGCCCGACGAAGAAATGCTCATCCAGGCTGCCGACCGTTTGAAACCGGATCTCCGGGAAGAATTGCGCCGCAGCAGGTCGATACTTTAGGTTATCCTGAAAAGGTTGCCGGCATGTCGTGTCGTACTGGCAGGCACAGGGCAATGCCGATTGCTGCCTAAAATCTTAAACGGAGCAATACCGCCCAGGTCAGGATTTGGGAGAAATCCCGTATTTACAGCCATGTATTGCTGCCGTTTTTTCAGAACTTCGGAGAAGTCGCGCTTTTACAAATGCACGACTTCTCCGAAGTGGTTTTGATCCAAAGGCTTACTCTGCTACAAATGCAGGCTTTCTCCGAAACCCACGTGCCCAGGCATGGCTGATAATTGAAAAATCAATGACTAAAATGCGGCGGGCGCATATTTGAGTCAGTTAAAAGACAGCCCCAATCTATTCCTGCCAACAACAAATATCGAGAGAAACCACCCTCCTTTTCCCAACACCCAACACCCAACACCCAACACCTAACACCTAACACCTAACACCCGTTACTCTACCAGAATTTCATCGGCAAACAGCCAGCAAGGCAAGCCGGCGCCCTTATGGCCCTCGGGGCAGACGCCTAGCGAGACGCCGGTGACGCGCAGGTAACGGGCCGATACATTTTCGGGTTTCAGGGTAAAATCCTGTTGCAGGGCGCCGGTCTGGGTGGTCGGCACGGTATTGGCGACTTCGCCGATGGGGCGGAAATTCTGACCGTCGTCGGATACTTCGAACACCACTTTGGACGGATAGAAAATCCAGGAATTTTCATCCTGTAAAAATCCCGCCGTAATCCGGCTGAGGGGTTTGACCGAGCCCAGATCGAGTGTGATGTCGAGGTTGGCGCCCTGAAAACCCTGCCATCCGCCCGAACGGAAATCGGCGCCGCCGCGCAGCAGGTCGACGAGGCCGTTGGCGCCGCGGCCGGTGTACTGGTTGTCGTAAGCGGCGCCGTAGCGCACTACTTTCAGGTTGCCTTTCAGTTTGGAAAATTCGGCGTCCACCACCGGACTGTATTCGCCTTCGGCCAGCGACACACATTTCAAAACGGTGGAATTTTCAATTTTAATGGGCCTGGTGTAGCGCTCGCTTTTGGCGGTGGGCATACTGCCGTCGAGGGTGTAGTAAATAGCCGCGTTTTTATCAGCCGAGCCCAGTTCGATCATTTGTGTGTCGGAAAAGACCCGTTGCCCCTTGGCAACAAACGGTGCAGGCAGAATCGGCGATTCGGTAATAGCCGATACCGGGCAGTTGGCCTCGGCGGCGCCCCAGGTGGAGGGTTTGCTGGTCATATCGAATGCCAGTTCGCCGCCTTCGAGCAGGGTGCTGTGGTTAATCCAGGTATTCGGCCAGGTAGCGCCGTTGAGCCGGGCGTTTTGCACGTAAAATCGGCGCGTCGAAGCGCCGGCAGCACTGATGGTGAAGGTTTTTCCGTTGTCGAGGTGGATCGTGGCTTTTTCAAACCAGGGCGTGCCGATCGCGTACTGGCCGCTGCCGGGCACCACCGGATACAAGCCCATGGCCGACCATACCAGCCAGGCCGACATTTGTCCGCAGTCTTCGTTGCCGCTCAGCCCGTCGGGGCGGTCCGAATATTGTTCGTCGAGTATCTGGCGGACGCGCTGTTGGGTTTTCCAGGGTTGGCCGGCGTAATTGTAGAGATAGGCCATGTGGTGGCTGGGTTCGTTGCCGTGTACGTACTGCCCGATCAGGCCCGTGATGTCGGCTTGCTGGCGGCCCGTGATTTTCGGATGGGCCGTGAACAGCGAGTCGAGTTGATTGGCAAAAGCCGTACGGCCGCCGAGCAAAGTCATCAGGCCGCTGATGTCCTGGGGTACGGCAAAACGGTACTGCCAGGCATTGGCCTCGGTATAGTTGAAGTTGACTTCGTAGGGGTCGAAGGGCGTATGCCAGGCTGCGTTGTTTTTACCCCGGAAAAAGCCGGAGCCCGGGTCGAAAATATTCTTGTACGACTGTGCCCGCCGGATGTGCCGGTCGTGTACGGTGCGTTGGTTGAGCCCCTTGGCCATTTGGGCAATGCACCAGTCGTCGTAGGCATATTCGAGGGTTTTCGAGACCGATTCGGGTTCTTTGTCGGACGGCACGTAGCCAAGGGAGCGGTACCAGGGCAGTCCGTAGCGGTCGCTGTCGGCGCTTTTTTGCATGGCGGCGAGCGCCTTGTTGGCGTCGTAATCGCGGATACCTTTTTGCCAGGCATCGTAAATGACCGGGATCGCGTGGTTGCCGATCATACAATCGGTTTCGTTGGCGGAGAGTTCCCAGACCGGTAGCAGGCCGCCCTGTTCGTACTGGCGCAGGAAGGTTTGGACAAAATCGTTGGTTCGTTTGGGTTCGAGCAGGGTGTACAGCGGGTTGCAGGCGCGGTAGGTATCCCAAAGGGAAAACACAGAATATACGTTGTGCCCCGTGGTGGAATGAATCTGGTTGTCGCGGCCCCGGTATTGCCCGTCTACGTCGTTGAAAATATTGGGCACGATCATGGTGTGGTACAGCGCCGTGTAGAAGGCCGTTTTTTGCGCGTCGCTGCCGCCTTCCACTTCGATTTTGCCCAGTTGAGCCGCCCATTTATCCTGGGTGTTCATCCGGATTTTGTCAAAATCGTAGGCCAGCGGGCCGGCTTCTGCTTCCAGGTTGGCGCGGGCGCCGTCGATGCTGACAGCCGAGATGCCCACGGTGACGATCAGCGGGGTTTCGTCGTTGTAAAAATCCAGCAAACCCACGATGGCCTTGCTGGCAACCGAACGCTGCGAAACATGCGGCGTGCGGGTCATATCGAGCACTTTTGAGTTGAAAAAGGGTTTTGAAAAACGGGCTACGAAGTAGATATGCTGTTCTTTGGCCCAGCCTCTCGACACCCGGAACCCCATGATCTCGTGGTCGTTGACGACCGTCATACCCGATTTCAGCACCTCGTCGCGGTGGCGCAGATCGATCAGCAGGTGGCCGACTTCCCGGCTACCGGGGAATACGTAGCGGTGTACGCCCACGCGTTCGGTCGCCGTGAGTTCGACGCGCACTTCATTGTTCAGGATGACGGAATAATACCCGGCCTCGGCCTGTTCGGTCGATTTCTGAAATTTTTCGGCATACTGGTAGGGTTCCAGTTCGGCGCGGCCCAGAAAAGGCATGAACAGAATATCGCAGTAATCGGGCACGCCGGTGCCGCTGAGGTGGGTATGGCTGAATCCGTAGACGATCGAATCGGAATAGTGATAACCCGAGCAGCCATCCCAGTCCATGGTATTGGGTCGGGTATCGGGACTGAGTTGCACAAAACCGAAAGGGGCTGTGGCGCCGGGATAGGTGTGGCCGTGCGCATCGGTGCCGATAAAGGGATTGACGTACTGGAGGGGTTCGGGCAGGGTTTGGGCGCAGAGCGAGGCAGCCCACAGGAGGGCGGGAAAAATCAGTATCCGGGCAGACATAAGGCCAAATTTTTGGCCAAAGGTAAAAGACCGGGTTGTTTTCAGCAGCGCAAACAAAAAACCGCACAACCGGCAGGCGCCGGTTGTGCGGTTTTGGGCAAAAAAGAAAACAAAAGTCCGCAGACTGTTCTTACCACTCCAGCACCATGCTGCGGCGATACAGCATAATCAGCAGGGCAATGAGAAAAAACAGGAACATGAAAAGGTAAAGCATAAAGTAACCTTTGCCGCGGGTATTCTGAATGTTGTCCATGTTATTGTCAGAAGAGGATGTTGATACTTGAATGAGCGGCAAAAATACACAGGTGGGCGATAAAAAACGGCAAACCGGTAATTTTTTACCCGTTCGTCGTTGTGTGGAACGGTTTTAAACGGCAGAATAAAGCGCCGGTCGGCAGTGTTAAAAGGCTGCCGGGAAAAAAATTATCTTTGCAGCGCCCCTGACGCACAAGAACTATGGCCGATGTAATCCAATTGTTGCCGGAAAACGTGGCAAACCAGATCGCTGCCGGCGAGGTCGTTCAACGCCCCGCCTCGGTCGTGAAGGAATTGCTCGAAAATGCGATCGACGCCGGCGCCTCCCAGCTCAAGTTGATCGTACGCGACGCAGGTAAAACCCTGATTCAGGTTGTCGACAATGGCTGCGGCATGTCGGAGCCCGATGCCCGCATGTGCTTCGAACGCCATGCCACTTCCAAAATACACGACGCCAAAGACCTGTTTGCCATCCACACCTTCGGTTTCCGGGGTGAAGCCCTGGCGTCCATTGCCGCTGTGGCGCAGGTGGAATTGCGCACCCGCCGGGCAATCGACGAACTGGGCACCCGGATCGTGATCGAAAACTCGGCTGTCGTAACCCAGGAACCCTGCCAGTGCCCGGTGGGTACCAATCTGGCGGTCAAAAACCTGTTTTTCAACGTACCCGCCCGGCGCAATTTCCTGAAAAGCGAACCGGTCGAGATGCGTCACGTACTCGACGAATTCCAGCGGGTCGCCATGGCTTATCCCGACCTGTTTTTCTCTCTTCACCACAACGATCAGGAAATCTTTCACCTGCCCCCCGGCACCCTGCGCCAGCGGGTGGTCAAGATATTCGGCGATGCCGTCAACAAAAAACTCGTGCCGGTACAGGAGGAAACCGATATTTTGAAAATCTCCGGCTTTGTGGGCAAGCCCGATTATTTCAAAAAAGCCCGCGGCGAGCAGCTTTTTTTCGTCAACCACCGCTTTATCAAAAGCAATTACCTGCACCACGCGGTGGTGAGCGCTTATGAAGACCTGCTGCCGGCCGATACTTATCCGCTGTACGTTCTGTTCCTCGAAATCGACCCTTCCCGCATCGATATCAACGTGCACCCGACCAAGCAGGAGATCAAATTCGACGACGAGCGGCTGGTGTACAACTATCTCAAAGTGACCGTGCGGCATGCTCTGGGCAGCCACAACATCACCCCGACGCTCGATTTCGAACAAGAGCCGGCTTTTCAGCCGACGCCAGTGCGCACGCCCTCGCTCCGGCCCGGCAACGAATCGTCCGGCTCGGTGCGCGATTATTCGCGTCCCGATCGCCCCGACAGTCTCGATCAAAGCAATTTGCGCAACTGGCAACGGCTGTACGAAGGGCTCGAACTGATCGGCCAGCAACCGCAAGGCGTTCAACCTGCCGACGAAGAAGAACCGCTTTTCCCGATCGAGCCGGCTTTTCAGGTGCGCCCGAGCGATGAAAACGCTACCCTCGACGATGAGAGCGGCTCTTTTTCAAAAGGTCAAAAAGAACCGTACCAGGTTCACGGTCAGTACATCGTCAGTCAGATCAAATCGGGTTTCCTGCTCATCGATCAGCAAGCGGCCAGTGAGCGAATTTTGTACGAACGTTACCTCGAAGCCCTGCGCGAGCGCCCCGCCGCCATGCAAAAAGCGATGTTTCCCAAAACACTCCATCTGCCTGCCGCCGATGCCGCCCTCTTGCGCGAAATACTGCCCGAAATCAACCACCTCGGCTTCGATCTGGCCGAATTCGGCGGCAGCGCTTTCATCGTGCACGGATACCCGGCCGAACTCGGCATAAACGGCCGCGAGGAAGAATTACTGGAAAAACTCCTTGACCAATACAAAGACAACCTGGAACTCCAGCTCGGCACTGCCGAAAACCTGGCCCGCTCCATGGCGCGCAGTGCGGCATTGCGCAAAGGACAAATGCTCGGCGCCCGCGAAATGCAAGACCTGATCGATCAACTTTTTGCCTGCGAAGTGCCGTATAAAAGTCCTTCCGGCCGAAATTGTTTTATTACGTTTGAACTGGAAGAACTGCAAAAAAGATTTAATGGATAAATTGGTTGATGAGGGTTGATGAGGGTTTATAAAGTTTATCACGATCGCGCAGATCAACCTTTATAAACCCTCATCAACCCTCATCAACCCCAAACAACAAGCTGTGCCTCAATTCAATTTTTATCAACCTTTTTCCGGCGTAGTCCGGCATTTGATCATCATCAACGTACTGATGTTTTTCGGTACGCTGCTTCTTCTGGGCGATCAGGGCCGTCTGATTCTGGCCGCATATCTGCCGGGTTCGACGGAATTTCAGCCTTACCAGATCGCGACGCACATGTTTATGCACGGCGACATCATGCACCTGGCGTTCAATATGTTGTCGTTGTATTTTTTCGGCCCCATGGTAGAAATGGTCTGGGGGCCGCGGCGGTTTTTGTTGTATTATCTGGTTTGCGGCGTGGGTTCTTTCGCGCTGTATTCGAGCGTTACCTGGTGGGAATTGCAGCAACAGGGCATTGATCCGCATCTTTGGACGGTACCCATGCTGGGCGCTTCCGGGGCAATTTTTGGCATTTACGTGGCATTTGGTTATTTGTTTCCCAACCAGATCATCAGCCTGTTGTTTCCCCCAGTCTCCCTGAAAGCCAAATATTTCGTGATCATCATGGCCGGTCTTGAATTGTTTTACGGCGTCAGGGGCTATTCTACCGGCATTGCGCATTTTGCCCACCTGGGTGGCGCGTTGGTCGGATTCATACTGATTATGTATTGGTATCGTTTTCGTTTCAGGTAAACCTTGATTCATGGCAGTATTCGGTTCAATATGGGATGATATTCGCCACGCATTTCGCGCCGGCAACATGGTGACCAAACTGGTCATTGTCAACTTTGGCATTTTTGCCCTGGTCAATATCTTCTATTTCATCCTTTGGCTTGCCAATCAGGGGCACGACGTTAGCGAGCCGTTTTGGCGCTTTTTGCAGTGGTTTTGCGTGTCGTCCGACTGGAGTACGCTCATTTGGCAACCCTGGACGCTGTTGACGCACATGTTTTTGCATCAGGGTTTCTGGCACGTGTTGAACAACATCATTGGTCTGTACCTGTTCGGCACGATCGTGGGCGACCTGATCGGCGACCGCCGGGTATTGCCGATTTATTTGCTGGGTGGACTGGTCGGCGGCGTTTTGTTTTTTATTTCCGCGCAGTTTCTCCCCTACGTCGGGGCGTATGCTCTGGGCGCATCCGGCGCAGTAATGGCGCTGGCCGGCGCGGCCCTGATTCTGGCGCCCGACTACCGGGTTATGCTTATTTTGCTGGGTGAGGTAAAAGTCAAATACATCGTACTGGTGATCGTTCTGCTCGATCTGGTCGGCATTGCCAATGCCGTCAACTCCGGCGGGCACGTCGCACATATCGGTGGTTTTGCCATGGGCTGTCTGTTTGTATACCGCTTGCGCGACGGGCAGGACCTGGCCGCGCCGATCAACAACCTGCTCGATCGCATTAGCGGATGGTTTCGTCCCGGAGCGCCGCGCAAAAAAACTGCAGTACCCAAACGCAAGCCGCAAATGGCTTACAAAGGCCAAAGCGGGGGGCGAACCGGCAATATTACCGACAACCACGAGCTGTCCTTTCAGGAAAAACTGGATGCTATCCTCGACAAAATCAAGCAGAAGGGTTATGAAAACCTGACACCTGAAGAAAAAGAGTTCCTTTATCAGGCCAGCAAAAAATAGCCCCGGCTTTACCCCTTGCCCTGCCAGAAACCCACCGCCCTATGTTCTTATTGCTTACAAAAGCCGTTCGAGTCGTTAGTACAGCGGTCATTTTCCTGACCTTTCTGTCCTACCTCTGCCCGCATGTCAACCCGGCAGCATTTCGTTGGCTGGCTTTTTTCGGTACGGCTTTTCCGTGGCTGTTGTTGAGCAATGTAGTACTGATGTTTTTCTGGCTTTGGGCCCGCAGCCGGTATTCCATTTACCATTTTGTGATTATGGCCTTCGGCTGGAGTTATATCACCGGTTTTGTCGGGCTCGATTTTGGCAAAAAAAAGGTGCCCGAAGAAGCCGTTACCGTTGCTACGCACAATTTGGGGGCACTGTTTCAGGGACAAAAAATGAACGATGCTGCGCGCGACAAAAAAGCAACGGCCTATGCCCAGTTTTTGAAAGAAAACGGCCTGCCCGATATTCTTTGCACCCAGGAAACCACGCGCAAGTTTTTCCCGCTGTTGGCCGCCAAAATGGGCTACGAACACACCTTCAACCTCAAAAAAGGCACCGTCATATTCAGCCGTTTTCCCATGCTGGCCGGCGGCGATATACCATTCGGCAACGGTACGGCCAACTCGACGCTTTGGGTCGATATTCAAATCGGCAAACAAACGGTGCGGGTGTACAACGTTCACCTGCAATCCAATAAAGTCGCTACCGACGCCGAAAAAGTCATCGAAGGCCCCGGCCTCGACGAAGAAGAAACCTGGCAAGACATTGGTATTTTGCTCGATAAAGTCGGCAGTGCGACCAGCCAGCGCGCCCAGCAAGCCCGCAGCCTCCGCGAACATATCGAAGACTGCCCCCATCCGGTGATCGTTTGCGGCGATTTCAACGATACGCCCAACTCCTATGTATATGAATTGTTATCGGCAGGCCTGACCGATACTTTCCGCGAAAAAGGCGCCGGTTTCGGCACCACCTATGCGGGTGTGCTGCCCTTGCTGCGCATCGACTACATCCTGACCGATCCGGGTTTTCTTACCTACGACTGCCGTAAAGTACGCGGACCGTACTCCGACCATTATCCCGTTTTTGCGGAAATCGGACTGCGGCACTAGAGTGCTTCAACGCGGCACGTCGATCTTTTTCAGAATTTCATCCAGCATTTCCCTTGTCGTGTAGCCTTCCATTTCCCGTTCGGGCGTCAGGATGATGCGGTGGTTGAGGGCCGGGAAAACAACGTAGCGAATATCGTCGGGTGTGACGAAGTTGCGCCCGTTGATAGCAGCCACGGCCTTGGCTGTTTTCATCAATGTGAGCGAGGCGCGCGGACTGGCGCCCAGGAAAATATCGCCGTTGTTGCGGGTGTTGTGCACGATTGCGGCGATATAGTCGAGCAATTCCTCGCGGATATACACCTGTTCGATCCGGCTTTGCACGTCGGCTATATCGGCCGGTGACAGCACGGCTTCCACGTTCTGGCGTAGGGCGCCGGAAAAATCGCTCCGGAAGCGACGCAGGATCTCGCGTTCGTCGTCGAGTGTGGGATAGTCGATAATGATTTTAAAAATAAAGCGGTCGAGTTGCGCCTCGGGGAGTTTGTAGGTGCCCTCCTGTTCGATGGGGTTTTGCGTAGCGATCACAAAGAAGGGCGCTTCCATCGGATAGGTCGTTCCATCGACAGTGACCTGGCGCTCCTCCATGACTTCGAACAAGGCGGCCTGGGTTTTCGCCGGTGCGCGGTTGATCTCGTCGATCAGGATGATATTGGAGAAAATGGGACCGGGTTTGAACATGAAATCGGACGATTTCATATTAAACACCGGGGTGCCCACCACGTCGGCGGGCATCAGGTCGGGGGTAAACTGGATACGGCCAAAACCCGAGTTAATCGTCTGGGCGAGCAACTTGGCCGTCAGGGTTTTGGCGATACCCGGCACCCCTTCGAGCAATACGTGTCCGCCCGTAAACAAAGCGACCAGCAATTGTTCCAACATTTCTCCCTGCCCGACGATCACCTTGGCGATCTGGCTCCGGACTTTTTCGGCATGTTCCTGTACCGGACCGACATCGATACCCTGCGGCTTTACCGGTTCGGTTTCGAGGGGTTGGGGCTCAGGTTGTTGTTCTTCCTGCGGTTCGAGCGGGTCGTTTTCAATAGAGGACATTGGCGCTGTTTATTTTGCTTTTTTAAAAAAGGCTTCCATGGCCAGATACAAATCCACCATCATTGCTTCGGTGGGTTCGTACTGAATGGTGTTGTTGTATTGGGTAAAAATATTGCGGATTTGCGATTCCGGTATTTCTGAATTTTCAGACAAGCGGCGGAAAAACTCGCCATCGACCTTCGGTATGCCTGTGTGGGTATCCAGGGGCGCCACTATGCCGTATCGTTCGCGAACCTGGGCCAGGAACAGCTTCATGCTTTGCAGGCACAGGCCCCGGTAGTTGCGGTCGCGGAAATGCAGGTTGGCAATGGTTGAAATAAATTCGTAGGAGGAATTTTCGTTTTTGGGCAAAATCGGGATAATGCGTTGCCGGCGGCGCGCCCTGAAAACCAGGTATATCCCCGACATGCCGAGCAGCAGGTACCAGGCCCAGGCCAGGGCCGGTTGTTGCAAAAGCCAGGTGAGCAGGTGTTCTTCGGGGAGTTCGCGGCCGGAGTTGTTTTGCCTGCGGGCTACCTGTTCGGGCACGCGGCTAACATCGTCCCAGTAAATATCCCCTTCGGGCAAATACGACAAGATCGCCTCGGCATACCGGCGCGCTTCGGGCCGGAGCAGGTGAAAATTGGAAAAAGCGATCGGGGAAGTGTGCAGGAGGAAGCGGCCTTTGCCTACCGGAAATTCGGCAAAATTGACCAGGCTATCCAACCGGCCCAGCGGGTATGCCGGTATGGAATCGCAAAAGATATAATCGGGGATGTAGTTCCAGTTATACCGCTTGATTATGTTCCGGTTGACGTAATAAAACGTCGTAGGTGGTACCGGAGGTGCTGCAAGCGTCATGGCGACCATGGTGTCGCTTTCATTTTCATAATCCGACCAGCCCAGGTCGTAGTCGCATTCTTCCGGATAAACGTAGGTCATCAGGTCGAAAGGAATAGTTTTGCTTGAGATCAGCGCGGTATTGCCGGCCGCTACGAAATTGAGCAACTGTGCCGTGCCGGCCGAGTCCATGTACATCCCTTCCCCCACGAACACATACGATGCCGGCGCACTACCGAGAGAATCGACAGGCAATTCACCGGCTACGTCCTTGTTCAGCACCCTCATCTTTTTACCGGGAAAATAACGATCCAGCAGTCGATGCAACACTTCGGTGCCATAAGGCTGGTCGCTGTCGTAGGCATAGGTTTTTTTCCCCCAGGAGTCTGACCAGTCGTAGCGCGCGCGATCCGGATTCCGGAAATACCAAAAGAGGGCGCCCAGCACCACAATGGCAGATACCAGCAAAATGAGGAGCCCGCGGTTGGACATTGGAAGGAAGGGTTGATAAAGGTGATGAGGGTTAATAGAAGGGTTGATGATGTTGATAAGGGTTGATGAGAAAAATCTTGGTTTGAGAGCGTCCATCCCCCTTTTATCAACCCTTATCAACCTTATTAACCCTTATCAACCCCTCATTTAATAACCACCACTTTCATTTTCACGTCCTGTTTCGGGCGGTCTTGCGGACCGGTGGCCGTGGCAGCGATTTTGTCGATCACGTCGAAGCCTTCCACGACATGGCCGAACACGGTGTAGTCGCGGTCGAGGTGTGGTGTGCCACCCATCGACAGGTAGGCCTGGCGTTGTTCGGGGGTGTAGTGGAAGCGTTTCATCGATTCGATCTGGGTGAGCGTGGCTTCGGTGACCGGGCTGCCCTGCACAATATAGAACTGCGAACCGCTGGATTTTTTCTCCGGGTTATTGGTGCGGGCAGCCGCGAGGGCGCCTTTGGTGTGTACCAGCGAATCGACAAATTCGGCGGGAATCTGGTAGTTGGGGCCGCCCATGCCCAGCGCCTGTCCGGCGGGTGCATTGCGCGACTGCGGGTCGCCGCCCTGGATCATAAAGCCGTTGATGACGCGGTGGAAAAGCAGGTCGTTGTAGTAACCTTCTTCGGCCAGTTTCAGGAAATTGTCGCGGTGTTTGGGGGTGGAGTTGTACAATTCGACGAGCATATTGCCAAATTCGGTCTGAATTTCGACGAGGCAACGCTCCGGTGCAGTAACCTGGATCATTTGTTTGTGTGTAACGGTTTTGCCGCCTTTGACGGCTTTAAGCGTGACGGCGTAATTGCCGGAATGGTAATACTTGTGGGTAGGGCTGGCCTCGGTGGAAGTGCCGCCATCGCCGAAATCCCACAGGTAGCTTTCGGCGGCGGGGGTGGTGTTGGTAAAAGTTACGGCGGCCGGCGCGACGAATTTGCCGGTCGGCACGGTAAAACTGGCGACCGGTTTGACGGCGCAGGAAGTCAGCACGAGGACGGCTGCGAAAATGGGCAGAATAGCTTTTGTCATAAACAGCGGCAAAACGGGTAAATATTCAAAAAAGTGTTGCAAAGAAAGGGTTTTTGGCGCAAACGGGGGGCTGTTCAGATCATTTCCCTTTGATCCGGTTTAGTCCGGCTTTGGCCCGGGCATGCAAACTGTCGGCATAATCGGGCGGATTGAGGCTCAGGCATTGCTGGTAAGCGACCCTCGCTGCCCGATAGTCGCCGCGCGAGGCTTGCAGGTCGCCGAGTTGCAGGGCTGCGCTGCAGGCGTAGTGAGCGGTTTCGGTAGCGCCATTGGCGATGGTTTGATTGTACAGGATGATGGCCTCATTCGTTTTTCCCATTTTATGGGCGATGCGCCCCTGGCGGTAGGTATATTCCAGATGCCGCTTTTTGTCGCCGGCATACTCGGGCCCTGCATTTTTCAACAAATCATAGGCCCGGGCGTAATAACAGCCGTCGAAAAGCAAACGCGCCTGCAGCAGTCGGACATCCGGCAACTGATTTTCTTCCGCTTCGCGTTGTGCGGCCTTGTCGGGCTCGATACGGGTGGCGCCCCTGTTTTTGAGCTGGGCCATGTACGACGAATAACCGGCCGGGTTGCCCTGTACCAATTGGTGCCAGGCCAGTTTCTGATAAGTTTCCTTGATGCCGTTCTGACCTTTAAAATGGCGAAGGAATTGTTGAAGAGGCTGATCGGCATCCTTGTCCAGCCGGCTCAGTTTGGAAATACCCAACTGATAATCGAGATAGTGAAACGGGTGGTAGGCGCCGCCTCTCGGGGCGTTTTGCAGGATGCGGATGGCTTCATCGTTGTGTCCGGTTCTGCGCCCTACGCTGGCTACCACAAATGCCGCCAACGGATTCTGACGGGTGTCGAGGCGTGATTGGTTGTTGAGCGTAGCCCATGCGGCCGTCTCGTTGTCGTTGAGGTACAACTGCATAAACGCGTATGCGATGAGGGTTTCTTCGAGGAATAAAAAGTCGTTGGTTTTCGCGTATGCCAGTACGGCCTCTATTTCCTGCAAGCCCTGTTGCGCGCTGCCGCTCATACCGGTGAATGCCTTGAGTGCCCATTTGTATTCCTCCGGCGTATTGCTCAGGGCGGTATGCAGGATAGCCAGGCTTTTTTTGTTGGGCATAAAATCGGGGAAAAGCCGCTGGTTTTCCTGCAACAGGCCGTAGGCCAGGTTAATGTCGTTGAGACTGGACAACATATCGTTGTACTGCCCGCGCAGAATGGCCCACTGGAGGCGGATTTCACCCTGGCAATAAAGGCGCCAGGGTGAGCGGGGTTCGCCCTGGCCGATGCGTTCGAGGCGGGGCGCCATGTTTTTCGACAGGCGTTTGTAGGTGGCCTCGTCGTTGTCGACAAATACGGTGAGAAAATCCAGATAGTTCTCTACCAACAGGGGCAGCAAATTGTCGGGCTCATTGCGGCGAAGCTGGTCGAGGGCGCTGCGGGCTTCCGAAAAACGCAGGTTGATCACCTTGGTGTACGCGTCGCGGGTGGCTGGCGTCAGCTCGAAATAGCCGGCGCCGGTGCTGGTTGTCGGCGCCTGGTGAAAGGAAAGCGGCAGGAAAAGCAGTAAAAATGCTGGCGCGAGGCTTTTCGCTGGCGCGAGGCTTTGCCTCGTGTCGACTATTCGCCGGGCTTCGCCCGGTTTTGGGCCGGGCGAAGCCCGGAAGAAACGTAGGCACGAGGCAAAGCCTCGCGCCAGCGAAAAGCCTCGCGCCAGCAGGTGCAGGATATTATTTTTCATCGGTTGTATTTGTAATAAAATGCAGAAGGACACCCGGCAACCAGGTGTCCTTCTTGTATAAACTGGAAACAATGATCAATTTTCGATGGCCACCTGGTATTCTTTGGCCAGGAAGGCTTTTACCCAGTCGGTCGTCACCGATTTCGGCCGTTCGAGCGGCAGACCCAGCGAACGGGCCCAGCAGAGGGCGGCCAAAACGCCAAGGGCGCGGCTCACGCCGAACAGGACGGTGTAGTAGTTGTACTCTTTCATGCCGTAGTGCACCAACAAGGCGCCCGAGTGAGCATCCACATTGGGCCAGGGGTTTTTGACCTTGCCCAGGCTGGTGAGGATGGGCGGCACCACGTCGAAGATTTTCCAGACGATCTTGACCAGATCGCTGTCCTGAATATTGTCTTCGGCAAACTGGCGTTGGGCCATGTAGCGCGGGTCGGGTTTGCGCAGTACGGCGTGGCCGTAGCCGGGGATGACGCGACCGCTGGCCAGTGTGCTTTTGACGTATTCGCCAATTTGTTCGCGGGTCGGTTTGGTGGTGCCCAGGGTGTCCACCATTTTCTGAATCCAGCGGATGACTTCCTGATTGGCCAGGCCGTGCAAGGGACCTGCAAGAGCATTCATACCGGCGCTGAGGGCCAGATACGGGTCGCTGAGCATCGAGCCCACGAGGTGGGTGGTGTGCGCCGAGCCGTTGCCGCCTTCGTGGTCGGCATGGATGGTGAGGAAAAGGCGCATGTATTCTTTGAAACCTTCATCCTCGAAGCCCAGCATATGGGCGTAGTTGCCGGCCCAGTCGAGCGAAATATCAGGCAATACCTGATTACCGTTGTGGTACACCCGCCGGTAAATGTAGGCGGCGATACGCGGCAGGCGGGCGATCAGGTTCATCGTGTCTTCGTAGGCGGCGTCCCAGTATTCGGTTTTATTCATACCGGTGTTGTAGCGCTGTGCGAATACACTGGTGTTCTGCATGGCCATGATACCGACGGAGAACTGGGTCATCGGGTGCGTTTCAACGGGCAGGGAGTCGATGGCCTTGAAGGCATGTTCGGGTACGTTGGAGCGGCGCACCCAGTTTTCGGTGAGCCATTTAACTTGTTCGAACGTGGGAATTTCGCCCACGAGCATGAGCCAGAACAGCCCCTCGGGCAGCGGCTCCTGGCCGCCGGGAGCTTTGGGGAGTTTGTCGCGGAGTTCGGGGATAGAAAAACCGCGGAAACGGATGCCTTCTTCGGCATCGAGCAGCGAGGGTTCCCAGAGCATACAGGTGATGTCGCGCATACCGCCGAACACCTGGTCGAGCATTACATCGTCAACTTTTTTGTCGCCGTGTTCTTTGAGTAATTCTTTGACCTCTTTTGCCTGGGCCTGGGCTTTTTCGTAGAATAGTGATTTGAGCGGATCCATGAAGCAACAATGCGGATAAATGTGTGGGTAATGGCGAAAAAAGCTGTGTCAGGGAGTAGAACAACGCTTCTCCCGCAAAGTTACATTTTTTCAAAGGGTGCGGCAAAAAAGGGCGAAAATGAAGATGAAGCGGGAAAAAAGGCGGGCGAAGCAGCCGTGCCTGGCGTGCAAAATTTGCACACCGGGTATTGCTTTTGTTGCGCGAATTGATCACGCCTTTACAAACCTTTTTTCCCATCGCAATGCCACCCGCACCAGCAGGATCAACACAGGCACCTCGATCAGCGGACCAATCACCGCGGCGAAAGCCACGCCCGAATCGATGCCGAACACGGCAATCGCTACCGCAATGCCCAGTTCAAAGTTATTGCCAGCTGCCGTAAACGCCAGCGAGGTGCTTTTGGCGTAGTCGGCGCCGGCGCGTTTGGCCAGAAAAAAGGCGCTGGAAAACATGATGACAAAATACAGTACCAGCGGCACAGCCACCCTTAACACATCCATCGGTATTTGTACGATAAGATTGCCCTTGTAACTGAACATGACCACGATGGTAAACAACAGCGAAACCAGCGTAATCGGACTGATTCTGGGCAAAAACACTTGCTGGTACCATTCCTTGCCTTTCCGCCGGATCAGTACGTAGCGCGTCAAAAAACCCGCGATGAATGGTATGCCGAGGTACACAAATACACTTTCCGCGATCTGCCCGATACTGACCCGCACTTCCACCCCTGCAATGCCAAACCAGGTAGGCAGTACGGTGACGAACAACCAGGCATACACACTGTAAAACAGTACCTGAAAAATGCTGTTGAAGGCCACCAGCCCCGCCACATACTCGTTGTCGCCGCGCGCCAGATCGTTCCATACAATCACCATGGCGATGCAACGGGCAATACCGATCATGATGAGCCCGACCATGTATTCCGGTTTGTCGGCGAGCAAAGCCACGGCCAGCCCGAACATAAGTAAAGGGCCTACCACCCAGTTTTGCACCAGCGACAGCGCCAGAATGCGCCGGTTGCGGAACACCTTGGGCAATTCTTCGTACTTCACTTTGGCCAGCGGCGGGTACATCATCAGGATCAACCCGATGGCAATGGGGATATTGGTCGTACCGCTCTGAAAACGATTGATAAATGCCGCCGTACCGGGCAAAAAATAACCCAGGGCCACGCCCAAAAACATGGCTGCGAAAATCCAGAGCGTGAGGTAGCGGTCGAGAAAGCCGAGCCGATTGGGCCGGGGACTCGTAGACGGATTCATGTTTGGTGTTTGTTGTTGATCAATTTCAGATTTATCCCAACTGCTCCTGGACGAACTGCTCCGCGTATGCTTTGATCATCTCTCGTACCCTGCGGAATTCGGCGGTGATTTCTTCCTCGGTACCCGTCGCTTTGGCCGGGTCCGGAAAATTGTAGTGGAACTTTTGGGCCCTGCTCGGAAAATACGGACAGCGTTCGCGGGCATTGTCGCACACGGTGATGACGAAGTCGAAGTCGATATCGCGGTATTCGTCCACATTGTTGGAGGTATGGCCGGATATGTCGATACCGTCTTCTTTCATGGTAGCGGTAGCGCGCGGATTGACGCCGTGTGTTTCCACGCCGGCGCTGTACACTTCGGCGCGGTCGCCGGCAAAATGGCGCAGATAGCCTTCGGCGATCTGGCTTCGGCAACTGTTGCCGGTGCAGAGAACGAGGATTTTTTTCATAAATAAATGGAATACGATGTGATTGACAATTCTTAACGAGGAGCCCGCTCTTTGGGTGTCAGTTTGAAATTAAAGCCGGCATACAGCTCGCGTCCGCGTGTCGGGCCCCAGGCAAATGAGGGGTCGAAGCCGCGCGAAAAAGGTTGTTCCCAACCCAAAATGGGTCGCCGTTGACGGAAATCGAACAGGTTTTCGCAACCGGCAAACAGATCGAAACGCCGCATTTTGTATCTGACCTGCGTACCCGTGACCGAGAAGTTGCTGGAATAATCGGGAAGCCGAAGCCCTTCCGGATTGAGGCGGGTGTCGGGCAGGCGTTGCTGGCCGTACCAGTGCAGGTTGGCGTCGAATTGCCAGCGTTCGTCGGGGGTACGCAGGCTCAATACGGCCAGGATTTTGTGGCGCGGATTGAAGGGCAGGCTCACTTTTTTACTGTCTTCGTACCGGAACACATCGAGGAAGTTATACGCTGTGCGTATTTCTATCCGGCGTTTCCAGCCTGCGCTGAGTTCCAGCTGGAGGCCGTTGCTGATCGAGGCGCCGGTGAAATTGGCGATAATGGCCTTGCGCGGATCGGTATCGTAGTCGGGAAAAAACTGGTTTTGAAAACGCGTATGGTAAAAATCCGCGGTGGCCGTCAGGCTGGTTTTTCCGATCGTCAGGCGTCGCGTGGCGTTGAAGCCGGCGTTCCAGGCGCGTTCGGGCAACAGGGTTTCGGCAAAAACGATATCGCGGCTTCCGACCAGCAAAGCGGTGTTTTCAGGAAAAAGATTGACGGTGCGCCAACCGGTTCCGATACTGGCGCGTAAATCGAGGCCGGGCGACGGATTGAAGCGCAGCATGGTGCGGGGCGTCAGGCGCCAGCCGTGCTGGTTGTGCCGGTCGGCGCGAAACCCGGCGATCCAGACCCAGCGGCCGTCTTTAAAGTGAAAAGTGTTTTCAACAAAGCCGCCGGGTATGTTTTCCGTCCGCGCATAGTCGCCGGCGAAACTTCGGCCCAGGGTGTCGGCCGGGGAAAAAGCAATGTTTTCCTCCAGTACAAAATGCCGGAAGCTCAGGCCGGTTTTCAATTCATTCGTCTGGCGGGCGCCCCAAAACCACTCGTATTGCAGGTTGGCATAGGCGTGGCGTTGCCCGGCCTCGTAACGGGTCAGGCCATACCAGGAACGCTGTTGTTGTGAGACGAACGAAGCCAACAGGGATATTTTGCGGTTGGCGTCGAAGCGGTAGCCGGTTTTGGTCAATACTTCGGGTTGCCAGAAGCGCACCGTCTGGCCGTAGGCTTCGGTAGTGCCTTTATCGGTTTTCGGATCAAAGCCGGATTGCCCGCCAATGCGCTGTTCGTCGACAAACCGCGTGGCGATAAAGGCCGACCAGCCGGTTTCATTTTCTTTCCGGAAACGCCATTTATTGTAAACCGAGTAGCGGGTCAGGAGCGGGAGGTCCAAAAATCCGTCCTGGTCGCGGTCCCATTTACCGCCGGGTTGCGAGGTATGTACGGCGAGGTAGTTAGTCCAGTTTTTCTGCTGGCTTGCAACGGCGGCATTGATGTGTTTTTCGCCAAAACTGTTGACCAGAATATCGGCGGTAAAAGGCTCGGCAATACCGCCTTCACGCGGAAAAACAGTGATTTGGCCGACCATACCTTCGTATCCCTGCAAAACGCTGTTGGCGCCTTTTACTACCCAGATATTTTCCAGCATACTGCCGGGGATAGTACCCATTCCGTACGTGTAGGTAAGCCCCTGAATGGTGGGCAGCCCGTCGAGCAACACCTGATTGTACACGCCGCTGAGGCCGAGAATGCGCAGTTCTTTGGCATTGGTCAGGATATTGGTGGTCGTGGGCTGCACGGTGCTTTGGGTTTCAAAACAACCGGCCAGGTCGCAGCAGGCGGCTTTGCGCAGTTCGGCGCGATTGATTACCTCCACTTTGACCGGCTGTAGCACGGAGATGTAAGCGCCGCTGACGTCATCGCGAACGGTTACTTCCCGGAGCGTTACTTCGGCCGACATGGCCAGTGTCCAGTAACTGTGCAGATCATCGATCAGGAAGGTATCGCGCATACCGCCGAAGATTCCGGCCAGTCGAAAGGGCGTTTGAGTTGTATCGGGCGGAAACGGAAGGACAAACTCCCCCTTGTCGTCGGCACGGGCCCCGATTGAAGTTCCGGCCCATGCAACCGTAGCGCCGGGCAACGGTACGTTTCGGGTATCCGTCACCTGGCCATAAAATTCCTGGGCCAAAGCCCGCGTACCCATGAGCAATTCAAGGGCGAGCAGTGCTGTATAGATAAAAATCCGCTTTCGAACAAACCGGTTTGTTCCAATAGCCTTGTAGCATGAGTTTGGCATATACAAAACAAGAATTATCGCAAAAGTACGATGGTTTTTTGTTGATAGGGGATGGGTGAGATGAATTAATCGTAAAAAGGCGATAGTTTTTTTCAAAAAAGAAACAGCCATTTCGCTTGCTAGCGAAATGGCTGTCGGATATGGTTTTGAGCAGTAAAGCCGCTGTTTATTACCAGTTTACGTCTTCGTCGTCATCTTTTTTGGTACGGCGTTTTTTGGCGCCTTTCTCGGACGACTCTTCTTCTTGTTCGTCTTTGCGTTCGTCGCGGATTTCCGTTTCGTCGCTGGTTTCTTCGTCGACAAAATCCTCTTCTTCTTCGCGGCCGGCCCATTCGTCGCGGGTGTTGCCGCGCTCATCGTCTTCAAGGTCGCGGTTTTGCGCTTCCCATTCGGCCTGACGGCGGTCGAATTCTTCATAGTCGAAGTTGGGCATCAGGTCGGTTTTGACGTGATCGACCACTTCATTGAGCGAGGCGACAAAGCGGTTGAAATCTTCTTTGTAGAGGAAAATTTTGTGTCGTTTGTAGCCGTATCCGTCTTCGCGGCGGGTACTTTCGGTGATGGTGATAAAGTAATCTTCGCCGCGGGTTTTGCGTACGTCGAAGAAGTAGGTACGGCGTTTGCCGGCGCGTACGCGTTTGGAAAATACGCTTTCTTCATTGTCGCGGTCAAAGCCGCCGCCGCCACCACCGCGGTTGCGGTCGTAGCCTCCCCGAAAACCGCCGCGATCTCCGCCGCGATCCCGATCATAGCCTCTGTCGCGGTCAAAACCCCGGTCGCGATCCCGGTCATAGCCCCGGTCGCGGTCAGAACTTCTATCGCGGTCGGAACCTCTGTCGCGGTCAAAACCCCGATCCCGATTGTCATTGCGATCATTGCGATCGCGGTAGCCCCCCCGATCCCGATTGTCATTGCGGTCATTGCGGTCGCGAAAATCTCCCCTCCGCTTGAAATACCCGTATTCCACTTTTAAAACGTTTGGTGAAAAATGAATTTTTAACAAAAGTTGTGAGCAAAGGTAGATTTTCCGTCGATACTCCATCAAAATTTCTGCAAAATATTGCCAGGCAGCATTTTATCGGCTGAATTTGATTTTACCCCCGACAATCGTTTGCAGCACTTGCGCCTGTAAAATTTCTTCCTCGGGGCAACGGAGCAGGTCTTTCGACACCACCACAATATCCGCCAGTTTTCCGGGGGCAAGGGAACCTTTTTCTCCTTCTTCAAAAGCTGCGCGGGCATTCCAGATGGTGTAGGAATAGAGTGCTTCTTCCCGGGTCATTTTTTGTTCGGGGAAAAAGGCCATACCCGTATCGGCGCGCCGGCGGGTGACCGAGGCGTACAAACAAGCCAGCGGGTCGCAATCTTCAACCGGGGCGTCGGTGCCGTTGGCCAGCCAGGCGCCGGCATCGATCAGGCTTCGCCAGGCGTAGGCGCCGGTGCGGGCGCGGTTTTCGCCCAGGCGTTTGACGACGAAGGGCGCATCGCTGGTACAGTGAATGGCCTGCATGGAAGCGATAACGCCCAGTTGGCCAAAACGCGGAATATCCTGTGGGTCAATGTGCTGGCTGTGCTCGATACGCCAGCGGCGATCCTTGTCGTCGCCTTTCAGGCTGTGCTCGAACACGTTGAGTACCTCGCGGTTGCCGCGATCGCCGATAGCGTGTACGCAGCATTGCAGTTTGTGTTTGCGGCACAGATTGGCCATTGATTTCAGGGTATCGATCGGGGTGGTGTTTTGGCCGTAAAATCCGGGTTTGTCGGCATAGGGTTCGAGCAGCCAGGCGCCGTAGGAGCCCAGCGCCCCGTCGAGGTACACTTTTACGGCACGCACAGTGAGGAACCCTCCGCCCAATCCGATCTGCGGGTATTCGGCCAATTGCCTGTAGTCGTCGGGGCGGGGCTGGGAAATCATAACCCAGAGCCGCAGGGGTAGTTTTTTCGACTCGGCCAGGCGGCGGTATTGGCCTATTTCCCAAAAATCGCTGCCGGCATCCTGAAATGAAGTGATGCCCTTGCGCAGGCACTCGGCCCCCGCGAGTTCGACGGCTTTTTCAAAATCTGCCAGTTTTTGGGCTTCGTCGCGGCGGTTTTGCCAGGCTGAATAGGGCGCATAGATGAGGTCCATGGCATTTTCTTCAAAAACCCCGGTGAGTCGCCCCGAGGCGTCACGCACGATTCGGCCGCCGGCGGGATCGGGGGTTTCGCGGCCAACGCCGGCCAGTTCCATGGCTTTGGCATTGGCAAAAAGACTGTGTCCGCTGGCGTGTACGAGCACAACGGGATGCTCGGGCGAAGCGGCGCTGAGGGCATCGTGATAGGGATAGCCGTTGTAAGAAAGCGCGGGCTTGACGGTCCATTTTTCCTGGTGCCAGCCGCGGCCTTCGATCCAGTCGCCGACAGGGGTGTTGCGTGTTTTTTCCTGCACGAGACCCACTATGGCGTCCCAGCTTTGGGCGCTTGTCAGGTTGAGGTTTTGAAGGCCCCGGCCCAGACTGGAAAAGTGACCGTGCCCCTCGATGAAGCCGGGCATGGCAAAAGCGCCTTTGAGGTTGATCGTTTGGGTGTTTTTATCGGCCAGGGCGCTGGCGCCGGCGTCGTCGCCCACGTAGAGTATGCGGTTTTCGCGGATCGCTACCGCGCTGGCGTGCGGATTGAGCGAATCGGCAGTAAAAAAATTGCCGTTGAGCAATATAAGTGTGGCGGAAGGGCGAATCTGGCGGGAGCAAGAAAGCCATAAAAGTGCTCCCAAGGCGATCAAAAGACTGCTGCGCAGCGACATCGGTGTCATGTTGTAAAATTGGGTTTGGCAAAAAGCGCGTAAATTTCGCCCTTTCCTTGCCTGAACAAGCCCCAAGTGCCCATTCAAATTTTACACAAAATATGAAAAGACTCGTTTTTTCCCTCCTTGCAGGGTTGTTCTCCATCGCGCTAACGGCCCAAAACAACCCCGAAGCGTATTCTTTCACCCCCTTTAAAATGCTGACCGCCACCCCGGTAAAAGACCAGCAACAAACCGGTACCTGCTGGGCGTTCAGCTCGGCTTCTTTCCTCGAAAGCGAACTGATTCGCACGGGTAAAGGCCAGGTCAACCTCTCCGAAATGTATATCGTGCGGCATGTGTATCGCCAGAAGTGCGAAAACTATGTGCGCCGCCAGGGACAAACCCGGTTCAGCGAAGGCGGTCTGGCACACGATCTGATCAATGCCGCCCGCGAATACGGCGTCGTGCCCGAGGAGGTGTATCCCGGGCGCAAAGACTCCTCGAAGCCCTTCAACCATGGTCCGCTGGAAAAAAGCCTCAAAAACCTCTGCGACAAACTGATCGACGAAGGCAAGGCCGGCACTTTGAAAGCCAACTGGACGGCCGATATCGACAAGGCCCTCGACGCGGAATTCGGCCCTGTGCCCACCCAGTTTTCCGTGGGCGGCACGCAATTTACGCCCCTCTCCTACCTCGAATTTCTGGGGCTCAACCTCGACGATTACGTGACGATTACTTCGTTTACGCACCACCCGTACTACAAACCCTTCGTGCTGGAAATCCCCGACAATTTCGCTCACGGCTCTTTTTACAACCTTCCGCTCAACGAACTGATGCGCAGTCTCACCTTTTCCCTGCAAACCGGCTATACCGTCACCTGGGATGCCGACGTGAGCAACGAAGGCTTTTCGGCCCAAAACGGCCTGGCCATCGTGCCGCAAAAAGACTGGAGCGCCAAATCGACCGCCGAGCAAAACGCCACTTTTAAATACTGGGAGCCCGAAAAAGACGTCAACCAGGAATACCGCCAGCAGATGTTCGACCGCCAGATCACACAGGACGACCACCTGATGCACGTCGTAGGCATTCTCGACGAAGTACACAGTGGCGTGTATTACGTGGTGAAAAATTCCTGGGGCGAGATCAGCGACCTGAAAGGCTATGTGTACGTATCGGAAGACTATATGCGACTGAATACCATTTCCTTTACGGTCAACAAGAATGCTTTGCCGCCGGACGTGCGCAAACGCCTGGGTTTCGAACCCGGCGAGGTCAAAATTGAAAAACAAATGGGCCCCGGCGCCATTCCGCCCAAAACCGACCCCGCCGATATGCAACCCGCCGGCCGGGTACGCACCAATCCTGCTGCCGGTCGCACCCCCACAACCGCCCCTACTGCCCCGAAAAAAGTCAGCAAAAAAGAATAAAACACGATCGCATCCTTCAACCTTAACTCGAATAGTATCATATATGAAACCCACTCCTTTAACGGAAAAACACATCGCTCTCGGCGCTAAAATGGCCGAATTTGCCGGCTACAACATGCCAATCTCCTACACCTCGATCACCGAAGAACACCACACCGTGCGAAAAGCCGTCGGGGTGTTCGACGTGAGCCACATGGGGGAATTCATCGTGCGAGGTAAAGACGCCACGGCGTTTCTGCAAAGCGCTACCAGCAACGACGTGTCCAAACTCACGCCCGGCGAAGTGCAATACTCCTGCATGCCCAATAAAAAAGGCGGCATCGTCGACGACCTGCTCGTGTATCGCCTCGACGACGTACCCGAAATGACCATAGCCGGCGAAGAATCGTATATGCTCGTCGTCAATGCCTCCAACGAGAAAAAAGACTGGCGCTGGCTCAAACGCCTCTCGAAAGGTTTCGACGTCAAGATGACCAATATCTCGGCCCGCACCGGCCTCATCGCCGTACAAGGCCCCAAAGCTGCGCAGGCCTTGCAAAAGCTGACGACCATCGACCTGGGCAGCATCAAATACTACTCCTTCCGCCGCGGCCGCTTTGCCGGTTGCAATAACGTGATTATTTCCGCCACGGGATACACCGGCTCCGGTGGCTTCGAAATCTACGCCCGCAACCGCGACCTGGTGAAAATCTGGGACAAAGTGTTCAAAAACGGCGAGAAATTCGGCATCAAACCCTGCGGCCTCGGCGCCCGCGACACCCTCCGCCTCGAAATGGGCTACTGCCTCTACGGCAACGATATCGACGACAAAACCAGTCCGCTCGAAGCCGGCCTGGGCTGGATTACCAAATTGGGCAAAAAGGCCGATTTTCCCTCCAAAGAGCGCTTTCTCAAACAAAAAGCCGAAGGCGTCAAACGCCGCCTGGTCGGCTTCCTGGTCGACGACCGCCGCGTGCCGCGCCATGGCTACGCGCTCGAAAGCAAACGCGGGGCCGCTATCGGTGTGGTAACTTCGGGCACGCATTCGCCCTCGCTCGACAAACCTATCGGCACGGGATACGTGAAAGTCAAACACGCCGAACCCGGTACGAAAATCATGGTTGTAGCCGGCGGTAAAAAACTCGAAGCCACCGTGGTGAAACTGCCGTTTGTGGAACCGGGCGTGTGAGGGAATTGAACGATTGAACGATTGAACGATTATTGGGGCTGGAAGTCATTTTTAATCACGCAGGTTTTGACCGGCGACGATTGGAATGGCTTTCAGCCTTTTTCATGCATCTGAATTTATTTATGATGAAAAACTTCAAAAATAAATGCCTTTTGGGTTGCTGTTTGTTGCTGGTTCATTGCCTGCATGCTCAAATGCCGGGAATTATCCAGTTGCAAAAGATCGATGACAACATCCAGTTTTTTCAGACTGATGGCCGGCAATGGGCGGTCGCGAAATCGGGCGACACCGTTTTTCAGGGCAACTACGACCAGTGTTTACCTCAGTTTTGTTACCTGAACAAACGCTGTTACCTGAGCGTGCAAAAAGACGGAATGGCCGGTCTGATCGATCTTCAAAAGAACGTGATCGTTCCATTTCAATTCAATAAGGTGGAATACACGGGTGGTTACGACAATTTTGTACTCGTGTGGTCGCCCGACGGCCGTTGCGGCATCTGGAATCTTCAGGGGCGCGAAGTGATTCCGCCCATGTACTATGCCATCGTCAAAAAAGAACGCGGTTATTTCAAGGTGCAGGATTTTGACACCCAAAAGGCCGGCCTGATCGATTCGCTCGGCCATATCCGACTGCCCCTCGAATACGGCGGTTGCGACGTGGCGTTGTCGCCGGGCATCTGGTTTAAAGCCTCAAAAGACATGTTATGGGCGCTTTTCGACCTGTCGGGCAAGCAACTGACGGAATTCCGCTACCTGAATTTTCACTGCAACCCGTATTCGACGGATATGCTTTTTGCCCAAAAAACAGGACGGGTGTACGATGTGCTGGATAAAAACGGAGCGATTTTGCCCATTGTGCCCGTAGAGGATTTCATTTTTTTCAGCAAAGTTGTTGCCGTAGGGCGCAACAATACCTGGGCGTACCTGCTGCCCGACGGCCGGCAATTGACGGAATTTAAATACGAATCGGTCGATCGGGTTTTTTCCGATTACAAAGCCCGGAAGTTTGAAAAAGACCTCGGTGTCGCATCGCCCGATATAGCTGTTGGCAAAGCCACCCGCGACGGAAAAACGTACGTCATCACCCTTGCGGGCAAAGAAATTCTGGTCCCTTGAAACATCGCTAACCCATGAAAAAACTCCTTTTTCTCCTCCTTTTTTTCCCCCTTGCCTTGTCTGCTCAAATTCTGGACGAACCCGCACCGGTAGAAGAAGATATCCGGCCGGAATCCGTTCGGTTCAGAGAGAGCATTCCGCAACGCCTCAAAACCGGCAAACCGCAGGCGTATCGGTACAACAACCTTTGGGGCTACATCCTCAACGACAGCGTGCTGATTCCTTGCAAATACGAGCATTTGGACAATCAATATTCCGACCTGATGATCTGCCGGGAGCCGAAAAAACTGTACGGCGCCATCAACAAAAAAGGCGAGACGGTTATCCCTTTCGAATATTTCGTGCTCAACAAAGAACCCGACGGCCTGCTGCTGGCCGCTAAAAAGGACGTAGGCTATGGTCTGCTGCAACCCGACGGCAGCGCCGTGCTGGTGCCTTTGGGGTATAGCAGAGCCATGCGGAAAGACTCGGTCTATATCTTCTATTCGGCAGGCCGGCAACGCATCGTCAAACACCTGGGCGGCGGGACGCTAAGCCTGCTGATGGAAGGCAGTTTCGATGAGATCGATCCCATGATAACCGACGACCTCCCCTTGTTTGCCGTCAAACAACAAGATTTTTGGGGCCTGATGGACTACAACAAAAAACAGCAGGTGCCTTGTGTGTACGACAAGATTCAACGAATCGAAAACCGCATGGTGACTGTCCGGAAAGAGAACAAAAAGGGTATTGTAGACATGGAGGGTCGCGAACTGATACCCTGCGCCTACGACGAGATATATCCAAGGTTGAGAAACGGCTTGATTCGGGTGGCAAACAAACCGGCCGCTGCGACCCTTATGGGTTTGCTGGATTCCACCGGCCGACAGATCCTGCCGCTCGAATACGGGTACATCGAACAGTTCTACCGGATCGACTTGATGAAAGTGAGGAAAGGCGACAAATGGGGTATTGCGGATGTGAACGGTACGATTCTAGTTAGTCCGAAATTTGCCGAAATCAGCGCATGGAAACACTCCGAATGGGTCGAAAAAAAGCCCGGCCAGTGGATCACCGAGGAGACTTACGGACAATACTTTGTGTACAAAGACGTCGCCAACGGGTCCAGCATCGGTTTGTGGCACCTGGAAAAAGGGAAAATTCTCCCGCCCGAATTCGACTACTTCGAAATTATGCATCCAGGGAGCCTCGTCGTCGTTACCAAAGGCGAAAAACGCGCACTATACGGCCTCGATGGCCGGCAAATAACCGGATTTGAATACGATGCCCTGAGCACGATGAGACCTGAGGGGGAATACCTCATCGCCTATCAGAACGGAAACCGGACCCTCATCAGCGCCCGCAGCGGCAAACAGATTCAGCCGGAGTATTACGACGACTGGTTTTTCAATTACCTCGACGAGATGCAGGGCTATTTCTATACCAAAAAAGGCGATTTCCTCGCCTTGCATGCCCCCGACGGCCGCCGGTTGACCCCGCATCAGTACAAGATGGGCATCCGCCCCTGCGCGGCCACACCGGCCTTGCTGGAGAAAATACCTGCCGGCAGAAAACCCGTTGCCGGCACCCACCGGGAGGTCAACGGGCGCCTGACTCCTTTTGTGCTGGACGATCAGGGCGCCGAATACGAATTCGACTGGTTGTATAAGAAGTGAGGGATCGTCGTGGCTAAAAATTGATGTAATCGCTGGGGTCTACCGCCCGGCCCCTGTACCAGAGTTCGAAGTGGAGGTGCGGCCCCGACGATTCCACGCCGGTATTGCCGATCATGGCGATGGCTTCGCCGGCTTTGACGGCAGCGCCGGCCGGTTTGAGCAACACGGAGTTGTGTTTGTACATCGTCACCACGTTGTTGGGGTGCTGGATGGCGATGCTGTACCCGGTTTCGACGGCATAACCGCTGGAAATGACTACGCCATCGGCGGCGGCCTTTACGGCGGTGTTTTTCGGCGCGGCAATATCGATGCCGAAGTGTTTTTTGGACAGATCGAAGGAGGAAGTGGCTTCGCCCGAAACAGGCGGCATAAACGACATTTGTTCGAGCGGCAGTTCGCGGGCGCCCAGCATGGCCGGTACGACCGGGGTGTTGGCGGCCGGGTCGCTGGAAAAAGTACCTTTTGCCACGGCGGCGCGCAGCTGGTCATCTTCGGGGATACGGTCTACGTCTTCCGGCAGCGAATCGTTGGGATTGGCGGGGGTGACCTGTTTTTCGGCGGCGTCCTTGCCCATATCGGCCAGGTCGCCCACCAGGATTTTTCGAAAATTTTCGTTGTAGCGGCGGTGCGCTTCGATCTCTTCTTCCAGGCTGCCCACTTTGGTGGTCAGTTCGGCAATTTCCTGATCGCGGTTGTAATCGCCGTAGCCCGGAATGTAGCGCTTCAGCGGCGTGTACACGATGAGCAGGGTGACGACAATGGCCGTGCCCACCACCAGCGAACTCAAAAAGACGTACACGCTCAGCGGGGAAAGTTTGAGCGAAGTGACCTCTTCAAAAGTCTCGTCGTTCATTACGACGAGCCGGTATTTGTCGCGCAACTTATCCATCAGGCTACGGTCGTCGTCGCCATGCCGCCGGAAAAAGTCGAGGAACTTTTTAATAAAAGCGAAATATTTTTGCATCCCTTAAAGTTGATTGCGGCGTTTTTCGGGCGTGTTCCGCGTTTTTTCAACCCGGCAAAGTTCGGGGAAAAAAACATTCAACCCGGCTTTTATCCCGAAAACCACACCGTGTTTTTTGTTAAAAAGCGTTGTATCAAACAACCTTTTGCATACTTATTGCGCCATTGACATTCAGCTGATGTGCTTTCACCGGCTGTCCCGTACCAACTTGCACCGCGCTTTCGCATGAAAAATTTTCGTCTGATAACCCTGCTGCTGGCCGCCCTCGTACTGGCCGGCGGCTGTGTCACTACCAAGAAAAAAGGCCAGGAAGTCGGCCGTTTTAAAAAAGGGTATCACAACCTAACTTCCAAGTTCAACTACTGGTTCAATGCCGACGAGCTGCTGCGCCTGACGATGGACAAACAGTCGCTCCAGTACAAGGACAATTACAACCAGATACTCGAACTGTACCCCTACGCCGCGGCCGATCCGCAACCTGCGCGCGGCGACTACGATAACGTCATTCTCAAATCGTCCAAAGCCATCGCCCTGCACCGGCCGTCCGACTGGACCGACGATTGCTACACCATGATCGGGCAGGGGCAGTTCCTGAAACGCGATTTCGAAACCGCCGAGGCGACGTTCAAATATATCAGGGAAGAACTTGATCCGCACAAGACGAAACCGAAGGTGAAAAAGGGCTCGAAGAAGAAAAAAGAGAGCGTCAAGAAGAAAAAGAAGAGCAAGAAGAAGGCTGCCAAAAAGAAGAAAAAGAACTCCAAGAAGAAAAAGTCTTCCAAAAAGAAATCTTCTTCCTCCAAGAGCAAAACCGCCGATAAATCCAAAACTACCGACACCAAAACCAAACCGGCCGCCGACGCCAAAAAAGACGACAAGAAAAAAGAAAAGCCGGCTACGCCCCCGGTTACGGGTATCAACCCCTATAAAAAAGGCTGGAAGCGCACCTCCGCTTATCCTTTGGCCATGATATGGTATGGTCGCACCCTTATCGAGCGCGAGAAATACGACGAAGCCGAGTTTTTGTACCGCGATCTGTACGAAGACCCCTGGTTCCCGCAGTCGTTGAAAGACGATTTGGCTACCGCGGAGGCCTATCTTTGGATCAAGCAAAAAAAATACGACCGCGCCATCGAACCGCTGGCGCGCGCCATCGAACTCACCCGCCGGAAAAAAGACCGGGCGCGTATGGCATTTATCCTGGCCCAGATATACGAGCGCGCCGGCCGCCACGAAGAATCCTACGCCGCCTATGAAACCGTGCTGCGCAGCCGCCCGGCTTACGATATGGAATTCAATGCCCGCCTTTCGCAACTGAAAGCCGGCTGGGCCAATGGCAAAACCACGGGCGCCGAAGCGACCAAATCCCTCGAACGTATGGCGCGCGAGGAGAAAAACAAGGAATACCGCGATCAGGTCTATTTCGTTATGGCCGAAATTGCGCTGAAAGAAGAGCGTAAAAAAGATGCCATCACTTACCTCCGCCAGTCGCTGGCCGCCAATGTGAACAACACACCCCAGCGCGGCGAATCCTACCTGCTGCTCGGCGATCTTTATTTCGAAGCGGAAGACTTCGTTCAGGCGAAAAACTATTACGACAGCACCCTGACCGTCATGCAAGCTACCGATACCCGGTATGGCCGCGTGACCACGTATTCCAAAAACCTGACCGACATCGCCCGGCTGATCACTACCATTGCCGAAAACGACAGCATCGTCCGTATTTATAATATGGATGAAACCTCGCGCAAGGAACTGGCCAAATCCATCAAAAAACAACGCGAAGCCGAAGCGCAGGCCGAAGCCGCCGCACAAGCCGCCAAAACCCAGAATTCGAGCAAGGCGCCTACCCCGCAAGCCGGGGCCAAACCCTCCAATTTCTACTTTTACAACGATGCTTTTTTGAAAAAAGGCAAAAAAGACTTCAACAAACTCTGGGGCGCCCGCAAACTCGAAGACAACTGGCGCCGCAGCAACCGCGTGGTCACCAGCGACGGCGACGATGCCGCGGCCAAAGACAGCACACAGGCCAATGCCGTGAGCGATGCCGACCTAAACAGCATCTTCCAGGGTATTCCCAAAAACGAAGCTGAACTGGCGGTTATCCACCTGGCTACTTACGAGGCCATGTTCAAACTGGGTACTCTCTTCCGCGACAAACTCGAAAACTACCGCCGCAGCGCCATTACCCTCGAAGACCTGCAGGCCCGATACCCGGACACCGCCAAACACGAACAGGAAGTGTGGTACTATTGCTACCTCGACTTCAACGACCTAAATAACCCGCAAAAAGCCCAGTATTATCTCGACAAACTGTCGGGCAAATATCCCAACAGCCCCTACACCCGGGCGCTGACCGATCCCAATTTCCTCAATGCCAGCAGGGCCCGCGAACGGGAAATGACCGAGTACTACGAACAAACCTATGCCCAGTTCCAGACCGGACAGTACCAAACCGCTTACGAACGCTGTCTGGAAGCGCCCAAAAAGTACGGGTCAACGAATCCGCTTATGCCCAAATTCGCCTTGCTCAGCGCCCTTTGCGTAGGCAACCTGCAGGGCAACGAAGCTTATTGCAAGGCGCTCAGCGAAGTGATCGGCCGGTATCCCGAAAGCGCCGAAGCAACGCGCGCCAAGGAGATCGCCCGTCTGCTTTCCTGCAAGGGTTTTGAAACGGACGACAAGAAAAAGAACGATCAGAAAGGCCCGATGGACGACGCCTTCACGCGCGAAGACGACAAACTGCACTACTTTATCGTGTCCCTCAGCGGTTCCGATATCAAACTGGACGACGTAAAAGCCTCGATTGCAGACTACAACCGGGAATTCCACAAAACCGAGCAATTGCGCATCTCGAATATCTTCCTGGGCACCGATACCAATACGCCCATCGTCGTTATTCGGAAATTCGACAATAAGGAACAGGCCATGCGCTATCTCAACGAGGTAAAAGACAAAAAAGACTTCCTCGGGGAAGGCAAAAAGACCTACAACAAGGAACTCTTCGTCATTACCCAGGAAAACTACCGCCGCGTACTCAAAAACAAAACCCTCGACGGTTACCGGGAGTTTTTCCAGGATAATTATTTGAAGTAAAGGGTTGATAACCTTACTGGGTTGATAAGGTTGATGGGGTTTATTAGGTTTATGTACCGTATAATTGATTGCGAATGAATTACTGGCTAGTCAAATCCGAACCTGACGTATACAGTTACGACCAGTTGGTTGCCGAAAAATGCGGCCGCTGGGACGGGGTGCGCAACTACCAGGCGCGTAACAACCTGCGGGCCATGAAGGCGGGCGACCTGTGTTTGTTTTACCATTCCAATATCGGACTGGCTGTCGTAGGCATCGCCAGGGTGTTGCGCGAACATTACCCCGACCCGACGGCGGAGCAGGGCGACTGGTCGGCTGTCGATCTTGAACCGGTGAAGCCCTTTGTGCGGCCGGTAACGCTGGCGGAAATCAAGGGGCACCCGGCGTTGCAGAACTTCGGATTGGTCCGAAACGCCCGTTTGTCGGTAATGCCGGCCAGTTTCGCCGAATTTTCCGTCATACTTGCCCTCGGTCAGACGCAACTTTGACCCCGAATTATGTTTGTCTACTCCAATTTCAACGGCCCTCGTATGCGTATGGGCCCCGGCGGCGGGATCGGTTGCCTGATCTTCGGCGTGCTGGGCCTTGTTCTGGCCTATTATATTTTGAAAGGA
>JAEUUU010000091.1 GCA_016787345.1 Saprospiraceae bacterium
CTCGGTGGCGGGTGGCACGGCGCCTTTCAACCTGAACTGGACCGACGGGGCCAGCGGGGCCCAACGCAGCGGGCTGGCCGCCGGGCAGTACGCCGTCTTGATCGAGGATGCCAAAGGCTGTGCATTGGCGGATACGTTCAATATCGAACAGCTCAGCGCTGTCGCGATCACGGGAGCGACGGTGCACAACGCCGACTGCCACGGCGCCGCTACCGGTTCGATCGGACTGACGGCAGGTAGCGGACTGGCCCCCTACGCTTTCCAATGGTCGAACGGCGCTACGGGCAGTACACTGGACGGGCTGCCGGCGGGCGACTATGCCGTTACCCTGAGCGACGCGCTGGGCTGCACGGCTTCGGCGCAATATGCCGTGGGGGAGCCACTGCCGCTCCTTGCAACGACATTTATCCAAAACGACACTTGCGGGCAACACACAGGCAGCATCGATCTCGGACCGGCGGGCGGCACGCCACCCTGGTCGGTTTTGTGGTCAACCGGCGCTGTGTCGGAAGACCTGCTCGACCTGCCGGCCGGCGATTATTCCGCCACCCTGACCGACGCGAAGGGTTGTGTTTTTACCGCTGCATTATCTGTTGCCGCGGTGGAAATAGCGCCGGTTTTTGAAGTTTTTAGCGAAAAAATTACCTGCTCCCAGCCCCTGGCTTCGGCCGTAGCAACACCCGCCAATTTGGCGTATCAATGGCAAAGCCCGACGGGAGAGCTCCTGAACGGCGCGGTGCAGGCCCTGTCGGCGCCCGGCCAGTACACCGTGGTTGCGACCAATGCGCAGGGCTGTACCGCAACGTTGTCGCTCCTCGTCGAAGCCGATCTCGAAGCGCCCCTGGCCGAGCTGGCTGCGGACCAGATCGCCCTGCCCTGCGACGGCAGCCCCGCCCTGCTCGACGGCTCGCTATCAACCGGCGGGAGCGGAGTTTCATTGGTTTGGTCGTACCTGGAGAACGGCGTCTGGACGGCCGATACGGCTGCGGCGAGTATTCTGGTCGCACAGCCCGGTCTGTACCGCCTGGCTGTCACCGATCTCGATAACGGTTGCGCGGCTTACGACACGGTATGGGTTATTGCTTCCGAAGGTATCGATGCGCTTTGGCTCGGCGCCGATTCGGTTTCCTGCCACGGCCGGTCGGATGGCCGCATCCGGGTCGACAGCGTGTGGGGCGGCAACCCGCCGTTTGAGTACGCCCTGGCTGGACAGGCATTTTCGGGCAATCCAGTTTTTGACGGACTGCCGGCGGGCGGCTACACCGTGACCGTGCGCGACATGGCGGGTTGTACGGCAAACGCCTCGATCGGCATCGGTCAGCCGGCGCCCCTGTCGCTCGGTTTGAGCGCCTCCGCCTCACAGATTACCGCCGGAGCAACGGTCGATTTGTTGGCAGAAATCGAGCCTGCCGGCCAGTTGTTGTCGGGTATACAGTGGTTGCCGGAGGGCTTGTTTCCGGATCAGAACCGGCTGGCGCAAACGCTTCTGTTGAATGAAAGCACGTTGATTGAAGTCCGTATCGAGACGGAAAAGGGCTGCGCCGACACGGCTTCCATTCGGATAGAAGTGTTGCCATCGGGTTTTTATATCCCCAATGCCATTGCCCCCGGCCGGCCCGGCAACGACGGTTTTACGGCTTTTGGCGGCCCCAATTTGACCGAAATCAGCCTCCTGAGCGTTTTCGACCGCTGGGGCAACCAGATTTTCGAGCGCCGGAATTTTCCGCCCAACAACCCCGCCCTGGGCTGGGACGGCCGTTTTCGCGGCCGCGAGCTGCCGGCCGGCGTGTACGTGTACCACGTCGAACTGCGCTTTGCCAACGGCGACGGGAAAGTGATAAAGGGTGAGGTGGTTATTTGGTGGTGAATTGGTTATTTGGTGAATTGGTTAATCGGTGAATTGGTTATAAAAGGGTCGTTGCTGCTCACATTTCAGGGAGGATTGCGAGTGCGGACTGAAATGTGGTGAATGAGTGGTGAATCGGTGAATTGGTTAAAAAGGCTCGTTGCTGCTCACATTTCAGGGAGGATTGCGAGTGCAGTCTAATACCTCAGAAGGTATGACACAGGATTTCGGAGAAATCCCGCATTTGTAGCCACGTATGGCCGCCGTTTTTTTAGGACTTCGGAGAAGTCCTGCATTTGTAAAAAAGCGCGACTTCTCCGAAGTCGTTGTGAAAGAATGATTTACTCTTCTACAAATGCAGGCTTTCTCCGAAATCCACAGTCTCAGGCACAACTGTTTGTTGGAAAAACCAAGGCAAAATCCGGGTACTCCCGTTTCACGCCGTGCTGGTATCTAACCCGCAAAAGCATACCCAACCCGGGCGCAGCAGTAACCCTTTTATAGCCAATTCACCGATTCACCAATTCACCGCCTTTCAGCCCGCACTATGATTTTACCCACAAAAGCATACCCAACCCGAGCACAGCAGTAACCCTTTTATAACCAATTCACCAAATAACCAATTCACCACTTTTCAGATACCGCTGCACATAATCCTCGATGCCCTCTTCGAGTCCGTAGAAGGGCTCGAGGTAGCCGGCGGCGCGGAGTTTATCCATGTTGGCTTCGGTGAAATACTGGTAGGTATCGCGGATGTCGGCCGGGGTATCGATGAAGGAGATATTGGGTTCGAGGCCCAGGGCGTGGAAGGTGCCTGTGGCCAGATCGAGAAAAGTGCGGGCCTGGCCTGTGCCGAGGTTATAAATGGCATTGGGCGGGCGTTTTTCGAGGAAAAACAGCAGCACGTCCACCACGTCTTTGACGTAGATAAAATCGCGGCTTTGTTCGCCGTCGCGGTAATCGGGCCGGTGCGAACGGAAGAGTTTCATACCGCCGGTGGCTTTGATCTGGCGGGTGGTGTGAAAAATCACCGAGGCCATGCGGCCCTTGTGGTATTCATTGGGGCCGTAGACGTTGAAAAATTTGTAACCGGCCCAGGCGGGCGGCGCCTGTTGCGTATTGCGCAGTTGTTCGAGCGCCCACACGTCGAAATCCTGTTTGCTCTGGCCGTAGGGATTGAGCGGTTGGAGTTGAGGGATGGTTGCGTGGTCGTCGGCATAGCCCTGTTCGCCCAGTCCGTAGGTCGCCGCGCTGCTGGCGTAGTACAGCGGGATTTGAAAACCCGCACAGAGCATCCAGAGCGACTTGGAATATTCCAGGTTGAGGCGGTCGAAAATGGCGGTATCCATCTCCGTGGTATCGGTACGGGCGCCGAGGTGTAACACGGCGTCGACGTCGGCGTGGTGGCGTTCGAGCCAGCGCAGGAAGTTGTCGCGGTGAATTTGTTCGCGGAAAGCCTTGCCTTCCAGGTTGCGCATTTTGTCGGGGCGGCTGAATTCATCGACCACGACGAGCTCGGTGTAACCGGCGTCGTTGAGGCGGCGCACCATACAGGAACCGATAAAGCCGGCGGCGCCGGTGACTGCGATCATAAGCGGAGCAATGTTTTTTTTAAAGCGGGGGCAAAAGTAGCGGATTTTTCGGGAGGGGATGGCAACGCGGAGCAGGCGGATAGTTGGAAGGGGATGGAAACGCGGAACACACGGATGCAGGCGGACAGGCGCGGATTTTTTCCCGCTTCGCGGGTGTTTTTTTGGACAGGATTGACAAGATCAACAGGATATTTGCAGGCGTGTGGTAGCTGGGAATTAGGCACATTCTTGTTCTTTTAAAAATCCTGTTCATCTGTCTGAATCCGCGTGTTCCGCGTTTCTATCCCGCCCCGCTACACTGCACGTTTTTGCAATTCTTCCCAAAAATCTGCTAATCGGATCACTGCAAGTTTTGGGAAATCCACATGTTTGAGAACATCGAAGTGCCTGTCTTCACTGACCAGAAACAAAGCCCGTGCAGCGATGGCGCAATCGACAAATTTGTTGTCATCGGGGTCGACGGCAATCAAATTCCAGTGATAATAACGGGTGATCATCTCTACATTGGGCAAGTCGAGCAAAGCATCTGTGACAGCCTGTGCAAGCACGGGGGAGGTATGTCGGGCAATTATCTCCTCGTATTCCAGTAAAATATCGTGGCTGATGCAGAGTATGTAACGCCCCTCCACTAACGCCGTCTATATCCAGTGGTTTTTGGATCGGCTTGAAAAACTCGTCAATAGAATATTAGTATCAATGACGACGCGCATAGCACGTTATTTGGTCGTATTGGCCTGATTTTGTTGATAGGGCGTACGCAAATGAGTTTCCAGAAACTGATTCATGGTTTCCTGCGACCAGCCTTTTTCCTCCCAGGTTTTATCAGCTAATAGCGTCACCCTGCGAAGTTTAAACGCAAGCAAGAGCTTTTTCAGGTCCTCCAGCTCAGCCTCAGAAAGATTATCGGCCATGAGTTTTAGGATTTCCAGTTGTGCGTTACTCAATGTGTTGGTTGTGCTCATCATTCGTTTGCTATGGGTACAAATATACAATATCGGCGTCAAAACCCCGCGGCGCATCAAACCTTGCCAGGCAATTTTTCAACCTCATCCCGCCCCGCCAATATTCTCGTCTTATTTTTGTCTGGTCTACTATACCCTTCTCCAGCATGACCCTCCGCCTGCCCCTGCTCGCCTTTTTCTTTGTCGGTATCGCCACTGTCCTGACAGCCCAGGACGACCTGACCCGCGACCGCGCCTTTTTTGAACAACAGTCGCGCAACTACCAGCGCTGGCTCGAAACCGCCGGCCTGGCGCCCCGCATCAGCGTCCGCGCCATCGAGGCAGAACCGCAGCGCGTGTTGCTGTACCTGCAATTCCCGACCGACAACGTCGACACCGTCAAGGGCATCTGGCGGCAATTGCAAAACGACTACGCGGCCCGGCAAACCGGCATGAGGCTCGAAGAAGCCCTGTTTTTCAAGATGTTGCAACTCATGGAACTACGGCAGTCGGCGGCCTACGTGCTGCTGTACGACACCTACGACACCCGCCGGGAGCCCAATTTTTTCCGCGCCATCTACGCCGACGCGCAGGGCCTGCGCCTCGATTCATCGGGCGACATGAGCGCCGGCAGGGTTGTGATGATGCCGCCCGAATACCTCGGCGATCTGCCGCTGCCGGCCGTGTTCGAGTGCGGGCGGCGTTTCCCGCGCGACATCGTGCTGACCCAGGCTTACGATTATTTGCGGCGCTACTTCGAACGCCAACGCTGCGACAGCCTGCCGCTACGGGTGTCGCCCCCGCAAAAACTGGGCGATCTCTGGCGCTTCGAAGTGACCAACCTCTGCACCGAAAGCCTGCGCCAGACGCCGGCCTCGGTCGTACAGCCTTTTCTTTCCGAATACGGCAAACCGGCCGACTGGATACGGCACGAAAAACTCTCCTTCACCCTCATCTACCAGGGCCTGCCCGGCGGCTGCCGGCTCAAATGCCTCGTGGAAGTGAAAGTGGGCAATATCCCCTACGACCAGGCCGTGCGGGGCGACTACCTCGAACTCGACGGCCCCTTCCTGCCCTACATCCGAACCTACGCGGAGGGTCTGATGAAAACGCTGCGCGGGGTGGTGTGCGGGGATTAGTGCTCCTGTTTTTTCGCGCCAAAACCTTTTCTTTATCCCTCCAAAATCCAGCTGACATGCCCGTCCGATTGCTCTCCATCCTCCTGTTGCTGTTGCCCCATTTGCCCCTGCAACCCCGGCTGCCCCTGCTGCCGCCTGCGCGGCACGACTACGCGCTTTTTTTCGCCGTCAACGACTACGCCCCCGGCTCGGGTTTCGACGACCTCACCCTGCCCGTCGCCAACGCCGAGGCCATCGCCAAAGAACTGCGCGAGCGCTACGGCTTCACCACCGAGGTGGTGAAAAACCCTACGCTCGACCAGATCAGCGAAAAACTGCGGCAGTACCAGACCTTTTTTGCCAAAAACACCGGGGCCCGCTACCCCTCCAACGGCCAGTTGCTGATCTATTTCACGGGCCACGGCTACGCCGAAAACAACAACGGCTACTTCGTGCCCGCCGACGGCCGGCTCGACCGCCTGTACAGCACGGGCTTCGCCTACGCCATCTGGCGGCCCTTCATCAACCGCATCGAGTGCCGGCACATCCTCGTGGCCATCGACGCCTGCTACTCGGTCACTTTCGACCCCGACTGGTACGACAAAAAAATGGACCCCGGGCACTTCCGCCGCCCCGGCGAACTCAGCGAGGGCGACCGGCTCCTGCTGGCCAATGAAACCGACAAATGCCGCGTCTCCTTTACCTCCGACGGCTCGGAAGACAAGGTGCCCGAAAAGTCCAATTTCGCGCGGAAAATGCTCGAAGGCCTGCGCAACGGCCCCCGGAACGACGGCATCCTGACATCCGAGGCCCTGGCCGGATACCTGCGCTTCGCCAGCCCCAAACCCCGCCTGAGCAGCTTCGAAGGCGACGAAAACGGCTCCTTCCTTTTTGTGCAAAAAACCGGCCTCCAGGCGCCCGACCCCGCCCAGCAAACCCAGACCGCCGAACTCGAAAAAGACCTGCTGGCCTGGAAAACCGCCAAAGCCGCCAACACCATCGCGGCCTACCAGGACTACCTGACGCGCTTCCCCAACGGCGAATTCCGCCAGCAAGCCAACGACGCCATCGGCGCCATCCAGACTGACCTGGCCCTGCGCCGCGACGACCTGGCCTGGGAAGTGGCCAAAGAAAAAAACACCGCCGAAGCGTATAAAAAATACCAGGCGGATTTTCCCAATGGGCGGCACTATGCCGAGGCTGACATTAAAATACAAGCGCTGACCAACCCCGCCAACTCGATATCCTGGGGAAGTCTGCGCCCCGACCAGTTCGTATTGGTCAAAGGCGGTACCTTCAATATGGGCTGCACCAGCGAACAACAAGACTGCTACGGCGACGAAAAACCGGTACATCAGGTCACCCTGTCCGATTTTTATATCGGCAAATACGAGGTAACGCAGAAACAGTGGCGGATGGTGATGGGCAACGATCCTTCCAGTTTTAAAAATTGCGACGATTGCCCCGTGGAAAGCGTCAGTTGGGACGACGTACAGGAATTCCTGAAAAAACTCAACCAATCGCTGCCGGCCGGGCAGAAACCTTACCGCCTGCCCACCGAGGCAGAATGGGAATACGCGGCGCGTGAAGGCGGCAAGGCGGTATTATTCGGCAACGGCAAAAATGTGGCCGACCCGGCGGAGATCAATTTTGATGGCAGTTCGGCTTCTAAAAAAACCTACTCCATCGCTGGCGTGGACCGGCAAAAAACCACCCCGGTGGGTTCTTTCCCGGCCAATGCTTTGGGGTTGTATGACATGAGCGGCAACGTGTGGGAATGGTGCAGCGATTGGAAGGGCGCTTACACATCGGGCAATCAAACCAACCCCGCCGGCCCTACCTCCGGCTCCTACCGTGTCGTTCGCGGCGGGTCGTGGGCCGGCGACCCGCAGTACTGCCGGGTGGCGGTTCGCGGCTACGGCACGGCCGGCGTTCGCAACGACAATTTCGGGTTCCGCCTTGCCAGGACCCTTTAACCCTTTGGTTCTTTTACCCTTTTACACTTTGGGCTTGGCTTTCTGCTCCGGTGTTGGCCCCACCCCCAACCCCTCCCCCCGAGGGGAGGGGGGCGGATCGCAAGTACCCAGGGCCCGGATCATTTGATCTGAAAAAACACAACCCGCTATCGGCTCCCCTCCCTCGGGGGGAGGGGTTGGGGGTGGGGCCTATGGGGCAGATCGCAAGTACCTACGGCCCGGATCTTTTGATCTGAAAAAACACAACCCGCTATCGGCTCCCCTTCCCGAGTACTCGGGAGGAGGGGTTGGGGGTGGGGCTAAGCATAGGGGGGCGTATGCCGTTTCACCATTACTCCGTAAAACAGATTATCGCCATACATTTCAACCTTTTTGTAGGAATGAAAAGGCAGGCGGTGATTACTTTGGCCCTGTCTGGCCGACGTATTAAAACGGCTGAGTTCTTCATTTACCCAAATTGATATGAAAAGTCTCTGGTTGCTGGCGCCCGCCTTGTTTTTCCTTGCACACCAAAGCAGTTTCCTGCTTCCCGCCGATAGTAGCGGTGTGGACCATTCCGCTTTTTTTGCCGCGGCAACGAACCATAACGACGAACCGGCCAGGCAACATCAGTTTGATTTTGAACTTGTTCTGGTTCGGGGCGGCACCTTCAGCATGGGCTGCACCAGTGAACAGCAGGACTGCTTCGACAATGAAAAACCGGTTCGTCAGGTCACCTTGTCTGATTTTTATATGGGCAAATACGAAGTGACACAACAGCAGTGGCGCATGGTGATGGGCAGCGATCCAGCGGTACCGCTCAACAAAGGTTGCGACGAGTGCCCGGTAGAACCGGTTAGTTGGAACGACGTACAGGAGTTTTTGACAAAACTCAACCAGTTGCTGCCGGCCGGGGAGCAGCCCTACCGCCTGCCCACCGAGGCCGAATGGGAATACGCAGCCCGTGAAGGCGGTAAAGCCGTAATGTTCGGCAACGGCAAAAACGTGGCCGACCCGGCGGAGATCAATTTTGACGGAGACTCGCCTCCTACGACCTATTCGGTGCTTGGAGTTGATCGCAAAACAACCACCCCGGTAGGCTCTTTTCCGGCCAATGCTTTGGGTTTGTACGACATGAGCGGCAACGTGTGGGAATGGTGCAACGACTGGCTCGGCGCTTACCCTTCCGACAACCAAACCAACCCCGTCGGGCCGGCATCCGGCGTCGGACGCGTCGTTCGCGGCGGGTCCTGTACTTTTTACCCGCAAGCCTGCCGGGTAGCGTATCGTTTCAGCAACGTGCCCCGATACCGTATCGCTCTTATCGGTTTTCGGCTTGCCAGATCTATTTAACCCGATATACATTGTGCCGCGATGCGGCATATTTCGCTTATCGGCATCTGCCTACATACGTTGTGCCGCGATGCGGCAGTGCGGGGCTGTTTATTGAAACAATCGAGACCAAAATTAGGGGGGAGGAAGCGAAGGGAGGGCCGAGCGTCTGCCGTTTCACCATTACCCCGCAAAACAGATTATCGCCCTGCATTTCAACCTTTTTTTAGGAATGAAAAGGCAGGCGGTGATTACTTTGGCCCTGTCTGACCGACGTATTGCAACGGTTGTACCCTCCATTCACCCAAATTGATATGAAAAGTCTCTGGCTGCTGGCGCCCGTCTTGTTTTTCCTTTCTCCTCAAAACAGTTTCCGGCTTCGCAACGACCGCAGCGGCATGGACCATGCCGTGTTTTTTGCCGTGGAGACTTACCAAAACGGCAGCCTGACCAACCTGCAAAACCCCGTCAAAAACGCCCGCGAGATCGCCGCGACGCTCCAATCCCGCTTCGGCTTCGAAACCGAAGTGCTCGAAAACCCCACCCAGGCCCAGATCGTCGCCAAACTCAACGAACTCACCCGCCTCTACTCCACCAACGCCGACGGCCGCCACCCCGCCGACGGACAGTTGTTTGTCTTTTTCAGCGGTCACGGCATGTCGGAAGACGAAAACGGCTACTTCCTGCCCGCCGACGCCGATCCTGCCCAGCCCTGGGCCAAAGGCATTGCCTACGAAATCTGGCGACCTAAAATCGACAAAATCAATTGCCGCCACATCCTCGTCGCCATCGACGCCTGCTACTCCGTGCGCTTCGATCCGGAGTGGAGAACAAAAACCGACGGCCAGTTCAAACGACCCGGTGAGCTCACCGATGCCCAAAAGGCGCTGGCCAATTACGAGCAGTATACCGCCCGCGTGTTTTTTACCTCCGACAACAAGGAGGACAAAACGCCCGATCGCTCCAATTTCGCCCGAAAACTGCTCGAAGGCCTCCGCAGTGCGCCGGCGCCCGAGGGTTTTCTCACGAGTAGCCAGCTCTTTGCCAACCACGTGCAGGGGGCCACACCCACGCCGCGCGCCGGCGCTTTCGGGCTCGATGATCCCGGCTCCGTTTTTCTTTTTTACGACCTGTCGGGGCCCGGCAAGCCGGATACGCCGCGCCCCGGCAGCGCGCTTCCTTCTATTGAAAAGCAGTTCGATTACGAATGGGTAAAGGTGCGTGGCGGCTCGTTTGAAATGGGCTGCACCGGCGATCAGCAGGATTGTTCGCACGACGAGCGTCCCGCTCATTATGTGACGGTGCGGGACTTTTATATTGGTAAATACGAGGTCACCCAGCAATTATGGCGCGAGGTGATGGGCGCCAATCCTTCGCATTTTCAAAACTGCGACGATTGCCCGGTGGAACAGGTGAGCTGGAATGATGCGCAGGAGTTTGTCCGCAAGATCAACAGCCGATTCCCCGGCAGCAAATACCGCTTGCCTACCGAGGCCGAGTGGGAATACGCGGCGCGCGGAGGCGGCCGCGCCGTGATGTTCGGCAATGGAAAAAACGTGGCCGACCCGGCCCAGCAAATGGAAATCAGCCCGAGTTCCGCCTATGTGCCTACCTATTCGGTTGGCTGGGCCTACCGGAAAAAAACCTACCCGGTGGGCTCGCAAAATACCCCCAACGCGCTGGATCTCCACGATATGAGCGGCAATGTGTGGGAATGGTGCGAAGACGTCTACCACGAAACGTATGAAGGCGCCCCGAGCGACGGATCGGCCTGGCTGATACCCTCCGGCAACGTCCGCGTGGTGCGCGGCGGTTCATGGAGCAGCGGCCCACTGTACTGGCGCGTAGCGAGCCGTTTTGGCGACGTGGCCGGCTATCGCGATTACGACATCGGGTTCAGGCTGGTGAAAGATGCCCGGTAAAGATGCTGTCGCGCGCGGTACACGGGTGGCAGGTGATATACGATCCGGTTCATTTGAGCAGGCGTTCGGACCAATATGGGGAAGTTTGCCCCCGTATGCCTTGTGACCTGCTTGCTCTCACCGCTTGTTTTACCTCGGCCCATCCCTCAACCCCTCCTCCCGAGTACTCGGGAAGAGGAGCCCTTGCCGGGTTGCTTTTTTTTCAGATCAAATGATCCGGGCCCTGGGTGCTTGCGATCTGCTCCCCTCCCTCGGGGGGAGGGGTTGGGGGTGGGGCCTACACGGGAGCAGAAAGCCAAGCCCAAAGGGTAAAAGGGTAAAAGAGACAGAGGGTTAAAGGGTCCTGGCAAGGCGGAAGCCGATACCCTCGTTGCGATTGTTGGCAGCGTTGCTATTGCGATACGCTGCCCGGCAGTACAGCGGGGCGCTGCGGTAGGAGCCGCCGCGCACCACGCGGACGTTGCCGGAGGGTATCAGCCAGGCCGATCCGTCGCTCGGGGCGCCTTCGTACGTTTCGTGGTAGACGTCTTCGCACCATTCCCACACATTGCCGCTCATATCGTACAAACCCAAAGCATTGGCTGGAAAAGAACCCACCGGGGTGGTTTTTTTGCGATCAACTCCAACAACTGAATAAGGTTTTGGATCCCAATCTCCATCAAAATTGATCTTCGTAGGATAGGCTACATTTTTACCATTGCCGAACAATATGGCCTTGCCGCCTTCACGGGCCGCGTATTCCCATTCGGCCTCGGTGGGCAAACGGTAAGGTTTCTGCCCGGCTAGCAGCGATTGGTTGAGTTTTTTCAAAAACTCCTGTACGTCGTCCCAACTAACCCCTTCTGCCGGACACTCGTCGCAACCTCTATTGTACAGTCGCGGGTCATCGCTGCCCATCACCATGCGCCACTGTTTCTGCGTCACCTCGTATTTGCCGATATAAAAATCGGACAGGGTGACCTGATGTACCGGTTTTTCGTTGCTGTCGCAGTCCTGCTGCTCACTGGTGCAGCCCATTTTGAAGGTACCGCCTTTGACCCGTATGAACTCGTCGGGGCGCAGGCTGCCCCAGGAGGCCTCACCTACCGGCCCCATTTCCACCGGAGCCGGGGAGGGCATTTTGGCAGCCGCTTCGGTTCGATGCCGCCCATTGGGGTAGGTATCGAGGTAGATTTGGTAGGCCGCCGGGGTATTTTGGCGGACGGCGAGCAGCCAGGCGCGTTCGTCGAGGGCCTGGGCGCGGTAGCGGCCCTGGGGATAGGCTTCTAGGTAGTAGGCATAGGCTTCGGGGGTGTTTTGGCGCTGGGCGCTGCGCCAGGTGGCTTCGTCGGGGTCGGCGGGTGCGGTGGGAGTTTCGGTCAGACCAAAAAACAGGAAGGTCGCGCGCGGGTCGTCGCTGCCGAAATTGCCGGCGCGGGGCGTGGGTGTGGCGCCCTGCACGTGGTTGGCGAAGAGTTGGCTGCTGGTGAGGTAGCCCTCGGGGCCGGGTGGGGCGGAGAGGCCTTCGAGCAGTTTTCGGGCGAAATTGGAGCGGTCGGGGGTTTTGTCTTCCTTGTTGTCGGAGGTGAAGAATACGCGGGCGGTGTATTGCTCGTAGTTGGCCAGGGCTTTTTGGGCGTCGGTGAGTTCGCCGGGTCGTTTGAACTGTCCGTCGGGGCGGTTTTTCCAGTCGGGGTCGAAGCGCACGGAGTAGCAGGCGTCGATGGCGACGAGGATGTGGCGGCAGTTGATGCGGTCGATTTTGGGTCGCCAGATTTCGTAGGCGATGCCTTTGGCCCAGGGTTGAGCGGGGTCGGCGTCGGCGGGCAGGAAGTAGCCGTTTTCGTCTTCCGACATGCCGTGGCCGCTGAAAAAGAGGAGGAGTTGTCCGTCGGCGGGGTGGCGGCCGTCGGCGTTGGTAGCATAGAGGCGGGTGAGTTCGTTGAGTTTGGCGATGATCTGGGCCTGGGTGGGGTTTTCGAGCACCTCGGTTTCAAAGCCGAAGCGGGATTGGAGCGTCGCGGCGATCTCGCGGGCGTTTTTGACGGGGTTCTGGAGGTTGGTCAGGCTGCCGTTCTGGTATTTTTCGACGGCGAAGAAGACGGCGAGGTCTTTGCCCGTGCGTGGCGGGGCCGTGGTGGCGGGCTGGTGCAGCAGCGGGAAGAGGAAGAGGAGGAGCGATAAATAACGGGCTGACATGAGTGGTTTTTTACTTCGTTTTGGGCATGTTGTTTTGACAGGGGCAATGTTTTTTATTAGACAGGATGAACATGATTTACAGGATGATGCGGCTTCGCCGCGGGTATTTTTTATCCTGTAAATCTTGTAAATCCTGTCTATTTAAACCCTTGGTCTTGTCTAACCAGGACACGGTATGCTTATTCAACCAGTGTCAAAACAAACATGCGGACAAGGTCGCCCCTGTTGTCCCTGACGACTGCAAAGTAGGTTCCTGCACTATTGCCGGTGAGATCGAAGGGTTGATTACCAGGAACCAGATTTTGTTGCAAGATCCGTCTGCCCTCGACGCTGATGACTTCCAGGCTGACCGCTGTTGTCGGCACATTGAGCAAGCGGTACATGCCGGTACCCGGATTGGGCGCTACGGCCATGTCCATTGCTGCCGGGTCGGCAGTACCGACGACGGTAGAATAAACCGCGGTCAGAGTGTCTCGCAGGGTACACAGATTTTTGATGTGGAGATACACGATGCCGGTACAGGTGGTCGTATCCGAGTCGATCAGGTGAACGTTCAGGGGGGCGGTTTCTCCGGGGGCAAGGCTGAACAAACCGGTATAGACGCTGGCCGGATAGGTGGCAACTTTGTCTTCCACCTGTGCCTCACAGTCGGCCGGGGAAAGCGCGATGAAGGTTTTGGTCCATTGCATGTCAATCCCGTACGCTTCCAGGTTATGGATATTGGCGGGGATAATTGCCTCGGTGACGCTGGCAGGTTCGGTACCGATGACGGGGTTTTCCGGTGTTATCTCAAACGTGTGGGTTTTGTCTTCGAGGCTGACCGCGGCGGAGGCAGTGGCGGTGCAGCCTTCGGAATTGGTCACGGTCACCACGTAAACGCCGGGTACTTCAACTTGCGGGAACTGCGCATTGCTCGCGAAGCCGTCAGGCCCCGACCATTGGTAGCCCAGCCCCGGGCCATTGGGGCCTGCGCCGATCACGATCACAGGCAAGGCGCAGCTGATGATGCCCCCGGTAGCGCTGGCGGCGGGTACGGGTGCGGCGACCACCTGCACGGTATCGGACGCGGTGCAGAAATTGTTGCCGTTCAGCGAGCTGATCTCGACGATGTAAATGCCGGTCTGGCTGATGGTGAGTTGAGGGCCGTTGCCCAGTACCTGACCGTTTCCGTTTTTCCACAAGGCATTGCCCGGCGGCATGCCCGCGGCGGTAAGGACTCCGGTGGCGCCCGGGCACAAGCTGAAATCGCCGGTTATTTGCGCGGTTGGGCTGGCGGTGTCGATGATGTGCGATGCGGCGCCGGTGCATCCGTTGGCGCTTGTAACGGTGACGGTGTATTGGCCCAGTTGAGAAACAATGATATTGGGGGTGCCGGTGGGGCCGTTGGACCAGATCCAGTTGGTGTAGTTTCCGGACGATTGAACCGACAGAATGGCGATACCGGAGCACAGGGTGCTTGGCCCCTGAATGATGGGCATAGGTGAAGGCAATATTTGCGTCACGGCGTGAGAGGCGGTGGCGGTACAGCCGTTGGCATCGGTGACGGTGACCGTGTAGGCGCCAATGGCGGAGACCTGTACGCTTGGGTTTTGCCCGCCCGTCGACCAACTGTAAGAAGTGTAATTGCCGTTCACGGCGAGTGTCGCGGTACTACCCTGGCAGATATCGAAAGGCCCCGTAATAGTTGGGGGTACCACGTTGTACGGTGCAACCGCCTGGGTGGCCGAACTGGTGCAGCCGGCGCTGTTGGTAACCGTGACGTTATACACGCCTGCAGAGGAAACAGGTATGGACGTGCCGGTACTGCCGGTGGACCACAGAACAGAAGAAAAATTGCTGCCCTGCACGATAAGGGTGGTGCTGCCGCCCGGACAGAAATTGGGCGCCCCGGATATCGCCAGTGTGGGTTGGGAGACGCTGAGTGTGTATGATGCCGAACCGGTGCAACCAATCGGATCGGTCACGGTGACGGAATAGACGCCGGGGCTGGTGACGGATATAGACTGTGTATTCTGGTTATTAGACCAGGCAATAGAACTAAAACTGCCTCCTCCAACACTCAAAGTAGCCGAGCCTCCGGCGCACAGCGGGGTAGCGCTGATGCCAGGCGACGGCGACGAGGTGGCCGTGATGGTTGCACTGATTGTTTTGGTGCAGTTGTTGGCATCGGCGACGGTCACCGTGTAGGCGCCGGGCGGCAGGCCCTGGGGGTCCTGTACTACGGCGCCATTGTTCCAGAGGTAAGAATAGTTGGGCGTACCGCCCGAGGCGACAAGATCGATGCTGCCCTGCGGGCTGAAACAATTGATGTTTTGGACATTCCCGATAGAAAGTGCGAGGGCGGGCGGTTCTGTAATCGTGAATTGCTGGGTCAGCGTACAACCGGCGCCATCGACCACGGTGAGGGTATAACTGCCGGGCGACAGTCCGGCCGGATCGGGGTTGTTGCCAATACCGGCCTGCGACCAGGCGTATGTGTAGGGCGTTTGGCCGTTGC
>JAEUUU010000171.1 GCA_016787345.1 Saprospiraceae bacterium
ATTCTCTTCCAATCGACCTAATCGAAACAATCGAATCAATCGAACCAATCGTCAATATGCAAGTCCTGACTGAATCCAAACCCACTGCTGCCCCGACCGACTCCTTTCCCATCAACGGCACCGACCACCTCGAATTCTACGTGGGCAATGCCAAACAAAGCGCCCTGTACTACCAGGCGGCCATGGGCTTCGAATGGGTCGCCTATGCCGGCCCGGAAACCGGCGTGCGCGACCGCGTGAGCTATGTGCTCCAGCAAAACAAGATTCGTATCGTACTCACTTCCGCCCTCACGCCCGACCACGAAGTAGCCCGCCACGTGGTGCAGCACGGCGACGGCGTCAAAGTACTGGCCTTGTGGGTCGACGATGCCGAAAAAGCCTACCTGACCGCCCTCGAACGCGGCGCCGAATCGGCCTTTGCTCCCAAAACCCTGCGCGACGAACACGGCGAAGTCACCCTCGCCGCGATTAAAACCTACGGCGATACGATCCACACCCTCGTCGAGCGATCAGCCTACAACGGCCCTTTCCTGCCGGGTTACGAGGCCCGCAAAAGCGTATTTCCCGTGCAGCCGGTGGGGCTCAAATACGTCGACCACTGCGTCGGCAACGTCGAACTGGGCGATATGAACCGCTGGGTCAAATTTTACCAGGACGTCATGGGCTTCAAACTGCTCATCACTTTCGACGACAAAGACATCAGCACCGAATACACCGCCCTGATGTCGAAAGTGGTGTCCAACGGCAACGGCTACATCAAATTCCCGATCAACGAACCCGCCAAAGGCCTGAAAAAGAGCCAGATCGAGGAATATATCGAATTTTACCGGGGCGCCGGCGTGCAGCACATCGCCGTGGCCACCGACAACATCATCGATACCGTGGGCCGTATGCGCGCCAACGGCGTCGATTTCCTTTACGTACCGGAAACCTACTACGAAGACGTGCCGGAACGGGTGGGCCATATCGAGGAAAACCTCGACGAGTTGAAAAAACTCAACATCCTCATCGACCGCGACGAAGACGGCTACCTCCTGCAAATTTTCACCAAACCGGTACAGGATCGCCCCACGGTGTTCTACGAAATCATCCAGCGGCGCGGCGCCAAGTCGTTCGGCAAAGGCAATTTCAAAGCCTTGTTTGAAGCCATCGAACGCGAACAGGCCTTGCGCGGTACGTTGTAGTAGCGCCTATCTACCCCAACCCTATAAGGGTCGCAAACCCTTATAGGGGTTTCCCCTCACAGCTACCCCCCAACCCTATAAGGGTTTGCAACCCTTATAGGGTTTACCCCTCAACCCTGTAAGGGTTTAATTATCAACCCTTACAGGGTTTATTTCCCTCCATTCGTCTACTTTTGCGCCGTTTTATAAAACAAAACAGCTGTTTTGTCGTCTCAAATGCACTTTTTGCTGCAACAGACAGCGTGTAGAATTCAATTGCCAATCAAAATTTTTTCCCAACATGAATTTTAAACAAATCGCGGTCGCGGCACTCCTCTGCCTGCCGGCCCTCTTCCTCGGCGCCCAAAGCAAAGCGCCGGAAAACTGGTTTCTACTCGATCCGGCCAAAGACGGCGTCAACGGTACCGGCGCTGAAACCGCCCTACAGAACCTCAAAGCCAAGGGCAAAAAAGGTCAGACCGTCATCGTCGCCGTACTCGACTCGGGCGTCGATTACATGCACGAAGACCTCAAAGACGTGATGTGGACCAACCCGGGCGAAATTCCCAACAACGGCAAAGACGACGATGGCAACGGCTACATCGACGATATCCACGGCTGGAACTTCCTGGGTGGCAAAGACGGCAAAAACGTCCACCACGAAACCCTCGAACTTACCCGCGAATACGCCCGCCTGAGCAAACTCTACGCCGGCTCCAACGGCCAGAACCTCTCCGGCGAAGCCAAAAAAGAATACGAATACTGGCTCAAAATCAAGGAAGAGTTCGAGACCTCCCGCAATACCTACGTCAATCAGAAAGAAAAGATCGACGGCCGTATGCAGGAAATCGCCAACGCCTTCGCCATGGTGCAAAAACACCTGGGTAAAACGGACTTCACCAAGGAAGACCTCGACGGCATCAAAACCGGCGACAACGCCGAACTGAAAGCCGCCGTCGAACTGTCGGGCAAAATGCTCGCCCAGGACCTCACGCCGGCCAACCTCGAAGAACAGCGCAAGGAAGCCACCGAGTTCTTCACCAGCCAGCTCGACTACAACTACAACCCCGACTACAACCCGCGCACCATCGTGGGCGACGATCCCAACGACCTCAGCAACCGCTTCTACGGCAACAACGACTATCGCGGCCCCGACGCCAGCCACGGCACCCACGTCGCCGGTATCATCGCCGCCACCCGCAACAACGGCGTCGGCATCAACGGCGTGGCCGACAACGTGCGCATCATGAGCGTGCGCTGCGTACCCGACGGCGACGAACGCGATAAAGACGTGGCCAATGCCATCCGCTACGCGGTCGACAACGGCGCCAGCATCATCAATATGTCGTTTGGCAAAGGATACAGCCCCGACAAGCCCTACGTCAACGAAGCCGTGAAATACGCCGCCGACCACGACGTACTGCTCGTACACGCGGCCGGCAACGACGGTGAAAACAACGACTCCGACCCCAACTTCCCCAACGACGCCATCGACAAAAAAGGCAAGGGCAAAAAAACCGCCCCGAACTGGCTTGAAATCGGCGCCCTCAGCTGGAAATCCGGCGACCGCCGCGTGGCAGGCTTCTCCAACTACGGCAAGAAAAACGTCGACCTGTTCTCGCCCGGCGTCGCCATCTACTCCACCGTGCCCGACAACAAATACGCCTCCTTCCAGGGCACCTCGATGGCCTCGCCCGCCGCTGCCGGCGTAGCCGCCATACTGCGCTCCTACTACCCCGAATTGTCGGCCAAACAGGTAAAGTCCATCATGGAACAAGCCGTGGTTGCACAAGACGGCGAAGTGTACAAACCCGGCACCACCGAGAAGATCAAGTTCTCCGAACTCTGCGTCAGCGGCGGTATCGTAAGCGCCCCGCAAGCCGTGGCCCTGGCCGAAAAAACCAAGGCCAAGCCCAACAAAAAAGCCAGCTGGCGTGAAGCCGGCATGGGCAAGCCGAAAAAAGGCAAAACGGTAATGCCGTAAGCCGCCGTTCGGTTATTTGGATAAAAAGCCGCGAAGCAAGGGTTGCTTCGCGGCTTTTTTTGTTTCCGGCCATCCCGCCGCAAGCCTGATTTTTACAAAAACTTGTCTTGCAAAACCTCTGCCGGGGGCGTATACTTGTTCTATCTATTCACTATTTCAAAAAACGCTTCATTATGAAATTATTCACTGCCCCCCCCCAACCCTCGCCGTTTATTGTTCGGTAGTACCCCTTCGGTTTTATTAAAAATTTTACCGGCAATGACAGCGCTTTTCTTTTTCTCCCAACGGCTGTCCGCACAGTGCGACAAACTGCCGTTTGCCTACACGATAAACGGATGCACCGTCACCTTTTTTTCTACTGACCCTACCCCACTTTCCCCCATCTACTGGGATTTTGGCGACGGCACGACCGGATCAGGCGACCCCGTAACGCACGTTTACCTGAGTAATGGTACGTATAGCGTAACCGCCAGTTACACAGGGTTTTCCGGTACCTATACCTGTACCCAAACATTCACTTTGACCGGTTGTAATATGACTTGTTGCAGCGCAGCGTTTTCTGGTCAGGTCACCCGCGATTGCGGGGCTTTGTATTTAAGTCTCACGTCGGAATGCAGCAACGGCGCCCATTCCTGGTCGGTGACCACCGTGCCAGCGGGCGAATGTTTCACCCTCGTCGGCTTCAATTCCGCCATGGCCTCCCAGACCGTTCAACTCACCAACATCAACACCTGCACGGTGACCCGGCTCTCCATCACACACACGGTCGACTGCGCCGGCGGGCCCTACACCGTCACCCAATCGGTTGACATCAACGAAGACGCTATTTTTATCGGCCGCAAAAACGCGACAACCAATCTGCAGGATTACAACTGCGTATTGCCCGGTGCGAGTTACAGCGGCGCCTGTCCGGTGTACGTCTCCGGCATTGTCAACACGGATAAAAATTTCACCTTTACCGGTACCGACATCCAAATGGATCCCGGTCAGACCGGGTTTGACGTGCCGTCGGGGAAAACGCTGGAATTGACACAAAATACCTATGTTCACGGCGTATCAGGCAATTCATGTAACTGTTTATGGAGAGGGATCTACGTAAATGGCGGCGAACTGAAATTTTCAGCCACCAGTGTCACCAGCGCTACCGTGGAAGATGCGCTATATGCCGTAAGGGTATTTGAGTCCTCTACTTTGGGCTTAAAAAGGGTGATATTTAACAAAAACTTCGTCTCGCTTCGGGCAAGTGACGGGGATTTTATTTTTTCAAGCAACCAACAAAATTTTTACGACGGCACCGGCCCATTGAAAGGTATTTGTGGGTTAGCAGCTTTAAATGACCTCACAGTAGCAGGCTATTCAGACTCCGGTATACCTACGCTAACTGTGCAATATTCCAATAATCGGGGTTACTCTGGCTGGTTTATCAATAACCTGACTGCCATTACTTTGCCGGAGTTGCCATTTACCCAACAGAACCTTTTTGTCAATCTATCAAAAGGGATAGAATCTTATGATACAGATTTGATCATGAAGAAAAATAGCCGGTTTAGCCTGATTCAACCGGGAGCATCCTACATGAATACTGGTACCGCCGGGGTGTTTTTTTGTGACACGGATATTGATGGAAATAATTCCATCAGTTTGATCGGTAATGGTTCCGGCAGTTTTTTGCCGGGTTCAGATTATGATGAGTGCTCAATCGGCATTTTTCTGGGCACCTCGGTATTAAATACCCAAGTAAACATCACGGGAAATAGTATAATTGGCGCACAGACAGGTATTCTCATTGACCAAAGAGATGGGACTGTCATCGGGAGTAGCACAGGTGGTGTAAATCCAATGTTTCCCGGCATCATTAGCAATAAAATCAGGGTTCAGCCATCCAGTTTTATTGACCTGTTTGGCTCAAATGGTATTTTCGTTCGGGATTTGAATTCCGGTCTCAGTAATCTCGAAATTGCAAGAAATGATATTCGTGTAAATTTTAACCAAGAACTTCAAAGTGGCAACGGCACAGCAACAGGAATTACAGCGTCTGGATACCAGGGAGGTGGGATACCTTTTAGTTCATTTCAATTAAATATTCACAGCAATCGTATTGAATTGCCTTTGGGAAGATTTGGAATAAGAATGGCTATGTACCCGGCAGCTTTTATTCATGATAATGGGCCAACAGGCGCCGCCAATGCCGGGATATTTGTCAATTGGAATAATACCGTGAACAACCTTTACAGTCGGGGGATTTTTCTCACCGGTGTAAGGACAGTCAATAACTTGGTCAGCTGTAATGAAATAATTTCCACGGCTCAAGGTGCATCAAGTTTATCAATTTGGGGCGCTCCAGATAACGTATATGTACGCAATCATTTGGAGGGCCCATCAATTGGCGCGGATTTTAAAGGGATGTGTGGCACAATAAGCAAATTCCGTTGTAATCTGATGGAGGACAATATTGGCCAAGGATTGTCTTACACTAACCTTGCACAAACCGGACCACAGGCAGCACCCGAAGATCCTGGACCACCATATAAGCCAGCCGAGAGCAGTGGGAATGAATGGATTGGTACTTTTACGCCGAATGAAAAGGCGTTTGCCGATGGTACGATTACACTAATCAATTCAAGGTATTATGTTCGTACAAGTACCCCTACAGAGAATCCACTGCCTAATGTAAACCCAGTAAACGGATGGTTTTTCGCAACAGTTCCTAACGGAAATAGCGCGAATTGTCTGTACAGCTGCCCCACTGCTAGCCCGCAGGAGCCTCCGTCGAAAGAATTGTCATATCTGGATTTTCAGATCGCCTCTGATTCAGCGCAATACGACATTTATCCGGAAGTTCAGCGCTGGTGGAATGAGCGTCATCTTTATGAAAAATTGTACTACAGCCCTGCACTGGCAAACAATATTCCAATCATGCAGGCATTCATCGAGGCCAAGGCTGAAACCCCTATGGCGGCATTGGTCAGGTTATCAGGCCAGATCGACAGCCTTTATTTTGTAAATAATGAACAACATAACTTATTACTAAGCAACAACGAAGTCATATCGAACCGGTTCGAGGAACTGGTATTGGTAGATTCGTTGCTGGCAGACTCTTTGACCCAGACCCAATCCCTCGGCAGCTTGCGGACGCAGCGCGCCGGTTTGCTGAATCAAATCAGTGTTCTTCAAGCCGAAAACGCTGCGATCAACCTTGCCGTGGATGCACAACGCTTGGGCAGTGTGGCAACTTTCCTGTCTGTTTTAGCACTGATAGCACCAGATAACCATTATGAGGCCAATGAAAAAGAGGTACTCAGCATATATTTAGAAACTGTCGTGGCGAGTGAAAAGCCGGATAGCGCTGATTTAGCGCGACTTTTTAATATAGGCAGCGAGTGTATATACGAAGGGGGCCCTGCTGTCGACTTAGCCAGGCACCTGTATGCCGGCTTCTCAGGGTTGGAAATCCCCCCTGCGGATTGCCCAATCGTTGGGAACCGGACAAAAAATCCGGGAGATTCAATGCTGTCTTCTGTGGGGTCTACCGATATTTTGATCTACCCTAACCCTGCAAGCGACTATCTGTGGGTTCGGCTACCTATTGTTGTCACGGTCGAAGACCAATATACATTAATTTTGGAAAACAGCTTGGGACAGACTATACTGCAAACTCCTCTCGGTTCTTCCAAAAACCTGGTTCCGCTCACTCGAATAACTACCGGCGTATACAAAGCCAAGGTAATTCGGGGTAGCGTCGCAGAATCAGTTCAATTAATTTCCATTTACCGCTGAACTACCACTTTTCAACTCAGGGCGGCGCTCGTTATAATAGCGCCGCCCCTTTTCGCTTTATATCTATGAAAAAGGCCTTGGCTCTTATCACACTTTTTTTTATATTTTCCACGCCGATTCACGCCCAAAAGCACGATTATATCTGGTTACTTGGGCAGTTCTCTCCTGCTGCAGAGCCACCAAACTATAATTTCTCTTTCAATTTTAATTCTTTCCCTCCTATAATAGCAATTGATTCTAATATCACACAATTCTTTGGCGGAGAGGGTTTGTCATTGAGTGACTCTGCTGGATACATACAGTTTTATTCTACCGGCTGCCGCGTGTTAAACCAATATCATGAATTAATGGAAAGTGGCGATAGCCTGAATTTCGGCGATATTTATGATATTTATTGCCCGTCACATTATCCTCTTTATCAGGGAATGTTATCAATCCCCCAAAAAAACAATTTATATGAAATATTTCACTTTCGCGTTAACATAACCGACCCTGAGTTAGCATATCCATCCTGTACGGTTAGAGAGCTCTTACGAACCCGCATAAACATGAATGCAAACCAGGGCGCAGGCAAAGTGATCGAAAAGAACAAACTCATTATGACAGGTTGTTTTCAAACCGCCTGTGCCAATCGACATGCCAATGGACGGGACTGGTGGCTCCTGATCGGAGACAACAAGGTAGATACCTTTTATCGTTTTCTGGTGACACCCGACAGCCTCCTGGGGCCGTGGGTGCAAGCAATCGAAAATCCTTCGATCGACAGTTTTTATTTCTGTGGCTGGGCCAATTTTTCACCTGATGGCAGCAAATTTGTCATAAACGGCTGCCGTTCAGGAGTGTCGGTGTATGATTTTGATCGCTGTACGGGTTTGCTTTCCAATTTGCGTTTTGCCCCCCGACTTGAATGGGAATATACCTGGGGTGCTGCCTTTTCTCCGAACAGCCGCTTTCTGTACGTCGATACAGAAGATAGTCGCCATCTCGACCAATTCGATTTGCTTGCTCCTGACCTTTCTGCTTCACAAACCACTGTAGCCGTCTGGGATGGTTACCTCACCCCGTGGCAAGGGGGAACAGTTTTTGGCCCTAGTTGTCTCGGACCGGATGGAAAGATTTATATTGGAACACACGGATATGCACACATTATTGAACACCCTAATCTACCTGGCACTTCATGTAATGTAATTCAACGTTCTATCGAATCACCTGCGGCGGGTCAATTATTCACTCCAAATTACCCCAACTACCGCCTCGGCCCCCTCGACGACTCCTCCTGCGACACCCTGGGGCTCGACAACCTGCCCTCGGCGCTGTTTCGCTACGAACCCGTCGATACGACCGATCCGCTCACCCTCCAATTCACCGACCTCTCCTGGTACGAGCCCGATACCTGGTACTGGACCTTCGGCGACGGGGCCATAAGCCAGGACACCAACCCGGCGCATACCTTTCCCTGGCCGGGCATCTACACGGTATGCC
>JAEUUU010000179.1 GCA_016787345.1 Saprospiraceae bacterium
TAATGCTGTTTTTGCGCCTCGGTGCCGAAGTACAGGATGGGCAACATGCCGATGCCCGTGTGGGCGGCAAACGGCACGCTGAACGACCCCATGGGGCCGAACACCTCGGTAATCAGCGTATTCGTATTGGTATCGAGTTCAAGTCCGCCGTATTCTGCCGGCATGTGGGCGCCCAGCAGACCCAGCTCGCCCATGCGTTTGAGCAAGGTGGCGGAGATGTTATCCTGCTGTTTTTCAATCTTTTGGGCATTGGGATAAATATCCTGTTCGAGGAAATCCTGGGCCATTTTTTTGACCATCAGTTGTTCTTCGTTCAGGTCCTCGGGGATGAAAATATCCTCGGGACGGGCATCGCGGATCAAAAATTCACCGCCTTTGAGTACATCGGATTGGACGAGCGTATCGGACATGAGCTTAAAAAATTTTGAGTGAAGATGATGGGTTTAGAAGGTTGATAAGGGTTGATAAGGGTTTATAAGGTTTATAAGGGTAAAATGAGAGCATCCACGCTCCTTTTATAAACCCTCATAAACCTCATCAACTTTATCAACCTGAGAAAAGGTTGATGAGGGTTAACACGAGAGCATCCACCCTCCTTTTATAAACCTTCATCAACCCTTATCAACTTTCATAAACCTGAAAAACCAGCGAAAGTTCGCTGCAAAAGTAAGCGCTTTTAAAACGGCCGCAAGGGGTTTTTGGTTTTGTTTGCAAAATTTTTTTTGTGTCGCAGACTAGCCGATCAATATGATATTTTTGCAGCCAGACCCATTCCATATGAATAGTCCTTCGCCCCTTCCCGACGCCTTTTGGTCCGATCTGCTCAAAGCCCTGCGCGCACAACAATGCGTGTTGTTTCTCGGTCCCGACCTCTTGCCCAATCTGCGCCTTTTCGATGCCCTGTGCCGCTACCTCGGCGGCGACCTCGCTTCCGATCCGCCCCTGGCGCCGCAGGACACCCTGGCGGTGTATCCCAATGAAGAGTTGTTCCTGTTCGCGCATTCGGGCGACCGGGCGGCGCTGTCGTTCCGGCTCGACGATTTTTACCGCGAACAAGAGGCCAGTTTGCTTCCGTTCTACCGGCAGCTGGCCGTTTTACCCCTGCCGCTCATCGTGTCGCTGCTGCCCGACGAGGGCCTGCACCGCGCGTTCGACGAAGAGGGGGCATCGCACCAGTTCGTGTGTTACAATTTCCGGGGCCGTGCCGCCGGCGATCTGCGGCCGCCCAAACAAAAACGTATGATTTTCAACCTGTTCGGCAATGTCAACGAGGCCGATTCGCTGGTGCTCGACCACGACGACCTGTTCGGCTTCATCGCGGAGTTTCTCGGTGCGCGCAAACTCTCCGACACCCACGTCGCCGTGCAGGACATGCTGGGCAGCGGCAGTACGGTGTTTCTGTTCGTCGGTTTTCAGTTCGACAAATGGTACATGCAACTCCTGTTGCGGGCGCTCAATCCCGGCAAGTTCAAGGCCCGGCAATTCGCCGTCAACCCGGCCACGGCGCACACGACGCGGGTGTTTTTGAGTCAGCAGTTCAAAATGACCTTTGTCGATCAGCTGCCGCCCGACGAGTTTGTCCGCGAACTGGCCCTGCGCTGGCAGACCGACCAAAGCACGTCACAGGTTGAAGGCGGCAACCGGCCCACGCCCGCCCAGCTGCGCGACTGGCTCAAAAACGCCCAGACCGACCGCGTGCTCGAAGCCCTCGACGCACAGGCCCAGGCCTTCGGCGACAACGAACAGCAGCACCAGGTCGCCATGCTCAGCGCCCGCCACAGCCGCCTCGAACTGTCGCTGCTCAAAGGCGTTATCTCGGCCGACAACGCCCGGCTGGAAGCCAACCAGATCAACGACGCCCTGCTCCACCTCATCGCCCAACTGCCCCAGCCATGAACCGTTACCCAGGCATACGCCCCTTCACCGCGGCCGAACGCCCGCTTTTTTTCGGCCGCGACGACGATATCGAACGCCTGATCCGCCTCATCCGCGTGGCGCAGCTGACGGTGCTCTACGGCCGCTCCGGCTACGGCAAAAGTTCGCTGCTGCAGGCCGGCGTGTTGCCCCTGTTGCGCGACGAAGGCGACACCCCGTTCAGCGAAGTGCGCATCGGGCCGTACAAACCCGGCGAATCGCCGGCGCCCGTCCAGACCCTGCTCTCGGCCGCGCAGGCGAGCGGCGGCGAGGCCCCCGATTCGCTGTGGCAGGCCTTCAAACAACGCCAGTTGCGCGGCGAGGGCGGGCGGTTTTTGTTGTTTTTTGATCAATTCGAGGAATTGTTCACCTACCCGGCGGAGCAAATTCTGGCCTTCAAACAGCAGCTCGCCGAGGCGCTCTACGCCCTTGTGCCCGACCGCTACGGCCGCGCTGCCGCCCAATTGCCCGCTGCCGAACGCGCCGCGTTTTTTACGCCGTTTGAATTAAAAGTCGTGTTCGCCATCCGCTCCGACCGGATGAGCCAGCTCAATACGCTGAAAGACTACCTGCCCAACCTGCTCCAGCACAGCTACGAACTCGACGCGCTCGACGAACAGGCCGCCACCCAGGCCATCACGGCCCCGGCGGCCCTGCCGCAATCGGCGGGCTTCGGCACGCCGCCGTTTCAGTACAGCCCGGAGGCGCTCGCGGCCATCATTGGCGCCCTGCGCGACGAGCGCGGCCGCCTCGAAACCAGCGCCCTGCAGATCGTGTGCCGCCACGTGGAAGACAATATCGTGGCGCGCTACCAGACCACCCTCGTTAGCGCCGGCGACCTGGGCGACCTGCAATCGGTGTTCGCCGATTTTTACAACAACACCCTCGCTGCCCTGCCCGTCGCCGATCAGGCCGAAGGCCGCCGCCTCTGCGAAGACGTGCTCGTGAGTCCCGAGGGCGTGCGCCTGCCCTTCGCTGCCCAGGCCCTCACGGCCCAGGGCTTTTCGCCGGCTCTGCTCGAGGCCCTGTCCCGCGCCTCCCTGCTACGCGTGGAGCGCGACGAACAGGGGCGTATGCTCTACGAGATCGGGCACGACACCCTCGTGCCGCCCATCCTGAACGCGGCCAAACTGCGCCGCGAAGAAGCGGAAAAACGGCGCCTGCTGCGGGAAGCCGTGGAGGCGAAACACGCGCGGCAAGAAGCGGAGCGCAAACAACGCCGCGCCTATCTGCTCACCGCCGGCGCGGTTTTGCTGGCTTTGCTGGCCGTGGGCGCTTCGTATTTCGCCTACCTCAAATCGCGGGAGGCGAGCGAAAAAGCCCGGCTGGTGCTTGAAAAAGAAGAACAGGTGCGGCAGGCCGAGGGCAAAATCGCGGAAAAAACCGTCCAGGCCGCCGAGGCCCTGCGCCGCGCCGACGAAAAAGAAGCCGAGGCCAAACGCAACTACGACGAGGCCCAGCGCCAGAAAACCGCCACGGCCGAGCAAAAACGCTTAGCCGCCGAGGCTTTGGCGCAGGCCCGGGCGGAGCGCCGCAATGTGGAAATTGCCACCACCGGCATCGTGCAAAATCTGGTTGAGAATGCTGACAAAAAAATCTTCCACCTGGATTATGTCAATGCTGTGTCGCTGCTCAACGAGGCGTACGATCTGGTGCGCGACCGCGACGACGACAGCCCCCTGGCTATTTATCGCGATCCGGTAGCATACGGGCTGCTGGAAATGGCTTTTTTCTACATCCATACGGGCCAATACACCTATGCCCGATACGAACTGGAAACTGCCGGCAAGCTCTACGGCCAATCTTTCCCGGAACTGGGTGGAATCGTGACCGTTGATCAGCCTGATAACCGAGATAAACTGGAACAAGTCTTCCGTCGTTTCTGGCCCGAGCGTTTTCGTGAACTTGAAGCCCGGTATTTTCCGGACATGGTCAACATCCCCGCCGGGGAGTTTATGATGGGCTGCGATTCGACCATTGACTCGGATTGCAATCCGGATGAATTCCCCCAGCACCCTGTCCGGCTCAGCGCTTTTGAAATAGCGCGGACGGAGACGACCATGTGGCAATACAACCTGTTTTGCATGGCGACTGGCAGGGATATTAAAAACTTCCACGAAAACGCATGGGGCGAGCCGCGTGGTAGCGATCCGGTGATTAATGCGAGTTGGTACGATGCGGCCTTGTATGCCAACTGGTGCAGTGTGCAGGCTGGTTTGGAACCGGTGTACGTATTTGCCGATACAACTGGAAAAGAGCCCTCCAAATGGCAGGTCGATACCCGATTCGAGGCCAAGGGTTACCGCCTGCCTACCGAGGCGGAGTGGGAGTACGCGGCGCGGGGCGGGGAGCGACACATTTACAGCGGAAGTAACGATTTTGAGGAAGTCGCTTGGAATTATTTAAATAGTGTTGGTCGAACCCAGCCAACTGGTGCCAAAAGAGCCAATGCTTTTGGCTTATACGATATGAGCGGCAATGTGTGGGAATGGTGCGGGGATGATTACGAAGAACGGTATTACCAAAGTTGTTTTGAAAAAGGCCTCGTTGTTGACCCTGTTGCGTCCAATTGGGAAAAGAATCGCGCCGTGTTGCGCGGCAGTTCGTGGGTCAACAGTCATAACAGTTGTCGGGCCGCCAACCGCGGCAGGAACAATCGCAACGACAGGCGCAACGACAACGGGTTCCGTTGCGCCAGGGATGGGCAGTAATCCTTTTTTCTTTTGTGCTCTGCCCTTTTTAAGGGATATTCCAGTAAACTGACTAAAATGGATGAAATTCACTTCATATGCTCAAAATACGTTGCTTACTCTTGCGAACCAGGCGTTGATAGAAGCAGCCCTCAAAAAAAATCCGCCAGGCGTTTCAAACACCTGGCGGATTGTTATTTCCAAAAGAACAAGCCGGATCAGCGCACCAGCGTCACGTCGCCTTTGAAGAGGATACGGCGGCCGTCGATCAGGTCGATTTCGGCCACGTAGACGAACACGGCGGGCGACATGAGTTTGCCGCGGGAGTAACCGTTCCAGCCGTGTTTTTCGGCATTCGGCGGGAAGTCGCGGTCTTCAAACACCATTTCACCCCAGCGGTCGTAGATGCGGAACAGGTGGATATTGGTCACCTGCAATTGATCGGCCGAGATGAACACAACGTCGTTGTCGCCGTTGGCATCCCAGGGCGAGAACGCGTTCGGGATGTAGATGTGCGGATCGGTATCCACGCGCACCAGCACGCGGTCGGAGGCTTCGCAGCCGTCGACGCTGATGATGGTGACGGTATACTCGGTGGGCTCGAAGGGTTTGGCGTTGGGCCGCAGCAACTGGAAGATCGAGTTGCCCTCGAAGGTAAGGCCCGTCGTGGGCGTCCAGATCACCGTATCGATCCAGGCCGGCGAATAGCCCGGCGCCAGGGAAGCCACGAGGTCGGTCGAATCGCCCAGGTCGAGACTGAACTCCGGCGTCAGGAAGACGGCCGGGTCGGGGGCCTGCGGTACGGGCAGGGTTTGTGTGTATTCGCAACCGTTGACATCCTGGATCATCAGGGTGTAGGTGCCCGGTGTGATGCCCTGGAAGTCGATTTCGGGCAGGAAGGAATCGCCGCCGTCGATCGAATACAGGTAGGGGCCTACGCCGCCGTCGACCTGGGTAAAGGTGATCACCCCGTCGTTGTCTTTGCAGGAAGGTTTGTCGAGATCGACGTCAAATCCGGTGGGCACGTTGGTTTCCACGAGGATTTGCACGGCGTCGGTCTCGGTGCAGCCCGTGCTGGTATTGGTCACCGTGAGGGTGTACAAACCGCCCTGGTTGACGACCGGGCTGAGCGTGTTGGCGCCCGACACGATCTGGCCGCCCTGGCTCGGCGCCCAGGCGTAGGTATAGATCGAGCCGGTAGAACCTGAGCCTTGCAGGCTGACTTCCTCCACCGTACAGTTGAGCGTGGCCGGCGGGCCGGCGTCGGCATCGGGCAGTACGATGTTGTCGCTGACGATAGCCGTGGCCGTGTTGGTACAGCCGTTGGTATTGTTCAGCACGTTGAGGATGTAGGTACCCGATGCATCGACGACGGCCTGGTTGGTCGAGCCACCGCTGACGATATTGCCGTCGGTGGTCGTCCAGGCGAAGACGATGTTGGGTCCGGGTTGCGAGCCGGTCCCGTTGAGGGTCACTTGCGGTTGGGTGCAGGTGATGAGACCGGGGGAAGCAATGGCCGCGGCGGGGGCCTGAGTATCGGTATTGACCGTGGTTTGGTCGGTACTGGAGCACCCGTTGTTTTGATTAATCACCGTCAGCAGGTAAGTGCCGCCTGCAACGACGGTGGGGGTCAGGGTGTTGGCCCCAACGAGGATTTGGCCGTTGGGCGTAGCCCACTGGTAGAAGAAACTACCCGTCTGGCTGGAGCCCGTACCGTCGAGTTGCAGCGAAGTAACGGCGCAGGTGAGCAAGCCGACGGAACCGGCTTCGGCTACCGGGTCCTGAATATCCTGCCCGACGACGGCGAGGGCAGTGGCGCTGCATCCGTTGTCGAGGTTGGTCAGCAGGAGCTGGTAAGTGCCCGGTTCGTTGACGACCGGTTGCAGTATATCCGTCTGGTCGACAATATTGCCGTCCGCGGTCGACCATTCATAATCCATGTTCCCGCTGGTCGATAGCGTGGCATCGAGGGTAATTTCATCGATGGCGCAGGTCAGCAGGCCGGGGACCTGAACATCCGGGCTGGGCGGTGTTTGATCCACGTTGGCCAGCACGTTGTCGACGCTGGTACAGCCGTTGGAAGTGTTGGTCACGGTCAGCGAATAGGTACCGCCGGCATTGACCACCGGATTGAGGGTGGTATTGCCCGACACGATGGCGCCGCCGCCGGTAGCCTGCCACAAATAGCTGAAACTGCCGGTCGAACTTACACTACCTGAAAGGGACAGGGACGGACTGGTACAGGTGAGTGTGACCGGAAGGCCGGCGTCGATCACAGGAGCGTTAATATCCTGATCGACGGTTACCTGCGATACGGCGGTGCAGTTCAGGTTGGTATCGGTAACAGAGAGGGTGTACACGCCGGGCGCGTTGACCACCGGATTGAGCGAGGAGTTGCCGGAAACGATGTTGCCGGTGTTGGTACCCCACTGGTAAGCATACTGCGTGCCGCTGCTCGAAGCCGAGCCGTTGAGCGTAACGGTCGTGACAGCGCAGGTCAGCTGGTTGGCAGTGCCGGCCACGGCGATGGGTACGTTCGGGTCTTGCGTGATGGCCACCGAGGCCGTCGAAGTACAACCGTTGGTGGTATTGGTCACGGTCAGGATATAGGTTCCTGCGCCGTTGACGGTCGGGTTGAGTATATTCTGGCCCGTGGTGAAGCTGCCGGTATTGGTGTCCCAGGCGTAGGTGAAATTGGCGCCTGTGCTGGCCGTGGCTTGCAGGGTGTAGCTGTTTTGCTGGCAATTGAGCACAAAGGCCGGACCGGCATTGGCCAGCGGCTGGGCAAAGTCGGTCGCCAGGTCAACCTGATCGGTAGACGTACATCCGTTGGCTGTATTGGTGACCGTCAGGAGGTATTGTCCGCCCTGATTGACAATCGGGGCAATCGTACTGCCGCCCGAAAGAACACCCGGGCCAGTCCAGATATACGTAAAGTTGGGGCCGGACGAACTACCCGTTCCGCCGATTTGCAACTGCGGGAAGGTACAGGTGAGTGTAGCAGGCGCGCCCGCATCGGCCACCGGCGGCACGATATCCTGGCCGACTGCCACGGTTTCCGACGAGGTACAACCATTGGTAGTATTGGTGATTACCAGCGTGTAGTTGCCAGGTTGGTCGACCACAGGGTTGAGAGTGCCGTTGCCCGACACGATGCCGGCGCCGTTCCAGTTGTAGGAGAAATTGGCGCCCGTGCTCGACCCTGATCCGTTCAGCGTGATTTGCGGATCGTCGCAGTCGATGGTTTCCGGAGCAGCAATGGCTACTACGGGGTCGTTGGAGTCGCCATTGATCGCAACGGTAGCAACAGCCGTGCAGCCGTTGGTCGTATTGGTGACCAGCAGTTGGTAGGTGCCGGCTTCATTGACCGAAGGATTGACAATATTGGTCGGCGACACAAAGTTGCCGCCGGAGATAGTCGTCCATTCGTAGGTAAATTCCGGTCCGCTGCTGGACCCGCTGCCGTCGAGCACCTGCGAAGGCTGGGTGCAATCGAGCGTTTGGCTCGGGCCGGCACTGGCGATCGGGTTGACTTCATCGGCCAGTACGTCGACGGTGAAGGACGCCGTGCAGTTGTTGGCGGTATTGGTGACGAGCAGGGTGTATTGCCCCGGTTCGCCTGCCACGATCTGGGTGGTGCCCTGGCCGGAAATAATTTGACCGTTCAGGGTGCCCCAGTTGTAGGTAAAGCCCGGTCCGGAACTCGAACCCGCCGCATCGACCGTGATTTCGTCGACGGCGCAGGTGAGGATGCCGGAAGGCGTAGCCAGGGCCGTGGGCAGGTTGGCATTGGTGGTTACCGTTGCGGAAGCCGTGCTGGTGCAGCCGTTGGCCGAATTGGTCACCGTCAGCGTATAAGTGCCCGCAGCCGTGACGGTGGGCGTCAGCGTAGTGCCGCCCGCGCCGATGCCGCCGCCCGAGGAGGAGGACCACTCGTAGGTAAAGGTCGGTCCCGTGCTCGATCCGGCGCCGTTGAGTTGCAGCACGGGCACGGTGCAATTGAGTTGTCCGCCGGGTGCGACGATCGCCGTGGGGGCTATTACATCTTCATTAATCACGACGCTTGCGGTGCTGGAGCAGCCGTTTTGCGCGTTGGAGACCACGAGGTTGTACGTGCCCGGATTGTCGATCGTGGGTGTGGGCGTAGAACCTCCAGATACGATGGAGCCGCCGTTGCTGGCCGTCCAGTTGTAGCTCAGGTTGGGTCCGACGGGGGCGTTCGGGTCGCCGAGCACTAGGGTGGTGACGCTGCAATTGAGGGTTGCCGGCGCACCGGCATTGGCGCCGGGCGGTGTGGTATCTTCGTCGACAACCGTGGTTGCCGAAGCGGTGCAGTTATTCAGGGTATTGGTCACCAGAAGGGTGTACGTACCGGCTGCGCTGACGATCGGGTTGAGCGTATTTTGACCCGAAACAAATACCCCGCCGTTGCTGGCCGTCCACTGGAAGCTGAAATTGGCGCCTGTGGAGGAGCCGGCCCCGCTGATGGTCAGTTGGGTGGTGTTGCAATCGAGTCCGCCACTGACCGAGGCGTTGGCCGTAGGCACGGAGTTGTCCTGACTGACGGTCACAACCGCATCGTCGGTACAGCCATTGGCGTTGTTCGTAACGATGAGGGTGTATTGGCCGGGTTCGGTCACGTTGGCTGTGGAGGAGGTTTGGCCGGAAGCGATGTTGCCGTCGGTGGTCGTCCAGGAATAGGACAGGTTGCCGGCGGGTGTCGATCCACTGCCGTTGAGCGGCACGCTGGTACTGGTGCAGGTCAGCAGGGGAGGAGCGCCGATGACGGCATTGGGCGGCGTCGTATTGTTGTTGACGTTGACGCTCGACGTGCTGGTGCAACCGTTGCTGGTATTGGTCACCGTGAGAATATAGGTACCGGTGGCGTTGACGATCGGGTTGAGCGAGGTATTGCCGCCGGTGATGTTGCCACCGTTGGTGGCCGACCACAGGTAAGTGAAGCTGGCGCCCTGAGAGGAAGCCGATCCGTCGAGTGTAGCCGATAAAGCGGTGCAGGTGAGGGTTTGCACCGGGCCTGCATTGGCGGTTGGCGGCGTGTTGTTGGCGTTTACCGTGGTTTGTGCAGCGGCGGTACAGCCGTTGGCGGCATTGGTAACCACAATGGTGTAAGTGCCCGCGGCGCTCACGGTGGGGCTGAGGGTTTGGCCGCCGGATACGATGACGCCGTTCGTTGTGGTCCAGTTGTAACTGATGCCGCCGCCGGTCGACGAGCCGTTTCCATTGATGAGAACGGTCTGATTCTGACAGGTAATTGTATTGGGAGCATTAGCCACAGCGGTTGGTGCGGCGAAGTCGCCGGGCACCGTGGCCGTCGTGGTTTTGGTACAGCCGTTGATGTCTGTAATAGTTACCGTGTAGTTGCCCTGGGCAAGGCCGGTTGGGTCTTGCACCACATAACCGCCGGGCGACCAGAGGTAGGTGTAGTTGGGCGTTCCGCCCGTCACGCTCAGATCGATGCTGCCGCCGTTCGGACTGGAACAGTTGGTTCCCTGGACGTTTACCACCGAGGGCAATATGGTCGACGGGGCGGTTATGGCGTAAGTATTGGTATAGGTACACCCGACGGCATCGGTGACGGTGACGGTGTAAGTGCCCGGCGCCAGCCCTGTCGGGTCGGGGTTGTTGCCTATACCCGGCGCCGACCAGGCGTAGTTGTAGGGGGTGGAGCCTCCTGTCGCCGTGGTATTGATCGAACCGTTGTTTCCGGTACTACAGGAAGCATTGGTGACCACACCGGTCATGTTCAGCGTTGATTGTGTGACCAATAGCGCCCCGGCCCCGTTGCCTTCGCACCCGTTACTGTCTATCACACTTTGTATTTGATAAAGACCGGGTTGGTTGACGGAGAAGGTGAACGGATCGTCGGTGATCTGTTCGATCGGGTCCTGCGGGTTGTTATTTATGGTATAATTCAGGGTAAATGGCCCGACCCCGTTAAAGTTGACGGTTATTTGACCACTACCTCCGGGGCATATTTGCGGAGCGGGCGGCAACAATTGGGCATTGGGCGGAGAGGTGACGATAATACGGGCAGTGCGCACGACGGTACGGCCACAGGCATCCGTTACCGTGACTTTATAATTGGTAGAGATGTTGACAAACGGGAAAATCGATGTCGTGGTGTTGCCGTTGTAGTTCCACTGGTACGTGTAGGGTTCGACACCGTCGAGGGTCGTAACCGTGAGTTCGGCAGCGCCGGCGCCGCAAATCGTGACGGTATCGGCGATTGCTTCCAGCGGCGGAAGGTCGTTGATCAGCAGGATTTCTTCCGGATTCTGGCAGGAGCAGGGCTGGTTCAGCTTGATAATAACCGATTCCTGGCCTTCGGTGATCATGTCGTTGATGATGTTCACCGGAATGGTGACCTGGGTTTGGCCGGGCGGAATAACTACGGAGAACGGTACGCCGGTGTAGTCGGCCGGCGAAGTTGCCGTACCCAACACCTGATAGGAGATGACAAGCGGCGAGTTGATGTTGCCGCCCACCCGTTTGAACACCAGTTGCACGGTGCCGCAGCCTTCGTATACTTCTTCTGCATCGGGGTCGCCGTTGACCACCCATTCCACCGAGGCATTGCCACCACCGTCGAAGGATCCCGATTTCAGGAATACGGCCGAGTCGTAGATACCGTCGCCGATGTCGCAGATTTTTATCTTGATGTGATAGGTTTGGCAGGGGATTACGTTGGCGATGGCGGTGAGTTTTTTGGTATAACCGTCAAATTGTACCTCGTTGACCGAAGGCGCGTTGGACGGCGTCTGACCGCACAACACACCGGTTGCCGGTGTGTTATTGGTATAAAGCCCGGAAAAACTCAAGTGGTTGACGTTGTTGATGGTCACGTAGGTGCCGGGCGCTACCGTGGCGATATTGGCTGCGCCGCCAAAGGGGCCGCTGATACCGGGGCCGGAGACAAAAAAGCCGAACGCGTCATTGAACTGCGAACCGACGTATTCACAATATTCTTCCGACGCAAAAACGTATTCGAACGTGAGCGGCGTCTGCGTCGGGGTAAAGTCGAATTCAATATTGGCCAGGTCGAAGTTGGCGCCGCTACCTGAAAGTTGTGCGAGGTCGGCATCGGGCGTGCTGGTGCCGAAACCGCCGCTGGCGCCGTCCTGGTCGTTGGGGCCGATGGCCACCGAACAGTCGCCGGTAGCGATCACCATACCCTGATCGAAACCGATATTGGTCAGACCATTGGAAAAAGTACCGATCTGGCTGCCGTTGCCGCTGTACGTCACGCCGGTGATGTCGAAACAATCACCGCCGATGAGTACGTTGCGGACCAGGTTGTCGGCAGAGCCACCCGGGGAGACTTCCAGCGTGGCCATCGACTTCATATACTCTTTCAGGTCTTTTTTCAGACACGACTGGCAAGCCAGCGAGATATGATGCACAAGTTGGCTGCTCGCATCCCAGGAACACGGATAATCGATCCGGAAGTTGTGGTTGGTGGCGGTTGCCGTGAATTGCAGCACGTGAGTCGAGGCATCATAGCGGCCTTCCACGTTCAGCGCAGCGAGTGCCGGCCAGCAACTTGTGCCGTCGTCCGGGATGGTCAGGGCGTAGGTTTCGCCCACGATCAGGCTGAAAAACTCGATTTCCTGGGTTGTGGATTGCGGACTGATCTCATGGCGCTGATAATGGCCATCGAGTACGATCGGAGTTGCTCCGGGTGTCGTCGCCTGACCTGACAACCATCCTGTCGCCAACATCAAGGCGCATGCGGTGAACAGAATACGGGGCGTAGAAAATTGCATAAGCAACGAATTTTTGGTTTGTGAATGTGTTTGGTCCAAAGATTAGAACTATGCCACGGGGACGGATTAAAAGGTAGTTTTATGAATGTTTGCTCATTCCATGAGCAAAAGATTCGGCCTAATCAGAAAACGCTGCCCGCTTTGGGCGATCCAAGTTCCTTAAAAGTCAAGATTGTGCATTGCAAAAGCAACTCATCGGGTAAAAAACACTTCCCGACAGGGCGGGGGATGCCCTGTCAATCGGTAGATTAAGATGGTCCGGACGCGCCCGCGCTGGGATTTCAAAATTCGGGCAGATTAAGAGTTGCGTGAAATAGAAGATATGCAAATGACGTTAGGCGTCCGGTACGACAAAGCACGGCTTATTGCGGCGTTTTGCCCGGCAATGATAAGAAATTTTTTACCGCAACAGGTTTGTTTGGGAAAAAATAAGCGCCGGGTTGGCGCGCTGATACGGACGACGTAAGTTTGCCCTGCTTTTTGCAAAAAATACCCTATGGACGGTGATCCGCTATTACACACGCGAAAAAAGAAGGCTCGTCGAACTTCACGAACCCGAGCCCGGCTGCTGGGTGAACCTCACTCCACCCTTTGCGCCTGACGAACTGGAGGACTTTGCCCGCCGCTTCGAATTCGATCCCGTATTCCTGACCGACTCGCTCGACCTCGACGAACGCGCCCGCTACGAACGCGACGAGGATATTCGCTTTATCCTGATCAATACCCCCCTGCTCAACCGAACAGACGAAACCAGCGAAAACGAAGCGATCTTTATCACCATCCCGATCGGTATCATCCTGACCATCGAACACGTCATCACCGTGTCGGCCTACGAAACCCCGGTGCTCGACCGTTTTCTCGACAATAAAGTCCGCAATTTCAACCCCGGCGACGAAAAACGCTTCGTCCTGCAGGTCCTCGAACAAAACGTTTACTACTTCCTCTCCTGCCTCAAAACCCTTAACCTGCGCCGCAACCGCATCGAAAAAGAACTGATGCATTCGAGCCGCAACGCCGAGCTGAAACAATTGCTCTCGATCGAAAAAAGTCTGGTCTACTTTCTCAACTCACTGAATGCCAATGAGTTGCTGAAAATGAAAATGAAACGGACCGACTTCCTGCACATCAACGGCGACGAAGACATGACGGATTTGTTCGAAGACATCATCATCGACAATTCCCAGGCCCTCTCCATGGCCAATGTGTACACCAACATCCTGAACGGTACCATGGACGCCTATTCCAGCATCATTTCCAACAACCTCAACCAGGTTATCCACCGGCTCACCGTCATCACCGTGGTGCTCATGGTGCCTACCCTGATTTCCTCTTTCCTCGGGATGAACATCCCCAACGGCCTGCCCGAACACCCCTGGGCATTTTATGGCACCGTGGCGTTCGCCGGACTGTTTACCGGCGGGCTGTACTGGTTTATGCAGCGCAGGAAATACCTTTGATGAGGATTTGAGGATGCGAGGATTTGATAAAAGGGTTGTTCCTGTGCTCGTTTTACCGGTGTATTGGCGGGCCTTTTTTCTACAATAAATAAAAATAAGTCACGCCTCCCGTCCATTCCGTAAAGTCGTCGAACTGCGTCGACACATTGCGCAGAACATTCACATTCAGGGAAAAAGTGTGCTTGGGCGCGGGGTTGTACCCAAGTGTAAACGCCCCGGACCACACGCTGCCGTCGCGTTCGGCGTCGATCAGACTGAGGCTGCCGTTGCCGCTCAATTGATACGAAAACCGCCCGTTTGGTGTCGTGCGCCCCACGCCGCCCGTCAGTCCGTACCGGTCGGTTTGCAGGCTGCTGAGCGCAATCCGGTTCCAGTTGAGCCCGGCGTTCCAGTTCCAGCCCGATTGCAGGAAACTTTGGGTAAACGTCGCGCCACCCAGCCAGGTGGTCAGGTCGCTGAATTCGCGGGTAAAAGGGTTCCGGTCGTTCAATTGCTGGTAATTGCCCATAAGCACCAGCGCTTTCATACTGCGGGTATCGGTAAACGTCCAGCGCGGAATGACCGACAAATTGGTGGTCACCATGGCCACGCGCACGGTGTCGTTGAGCAATACCCGCCCGTCGCGCTGGCGAATGGCAAGGTTCATGTAGTTGACGTCGAAGCCGAAGCGCTGCGACAGGTTGGCCGACAGGTTGGCGTTGCCGATCAGGCGGCGGGTGGTTTCACTGCGGTTGTTGAGCAAATTGTTGCGCTGTACGCCGAGCATGCCGCTGAGCCGGACCTTGTTTTGCCACAAATTAAAAGTAGGCGACACAGTGATGTTCTCCACGTCGTTGGCAAAGAAAAAAGCCCCCATAGTGGCAAATTCGGGTAAAATGCGTTCGTACCCGATCCTGAACTGCAGCGGCCGAAACGTAAATTCCAGACCTCCTTTGACCGCATAATTGAGCCGGGTGGAAAGTTTGGGCACCAGAAAAAAATGCGGCGCCTCGGCCGTATTGGTCTCCTCTACTTCCGCCGACCGCCGGTCGCGGGTGTACAAACTGGCCGCGCCTTCGGAAAAAAACGAGACCGAGCGGCCCAGTTTTACCCGCGTATTGTACCCCAGCACGGCATTTTCTCCCGGCGTGACGCCCAGGCTGTCGGCCCCGGCCGTGTTGACGAGCGAACTGACGTCGTCCTTCGCCCGGAAATACAACAGATCGAAATAACTGCGCTCCGTTCCGACACCCATCTTGATCGCGTAACCGGTGCGGCGGTAACTCGTGGGGTAAAAACCGGCGGGATCGCCGTCTACCTCTCCCACTTCCCTGGCCTTGCGAAACCGGCCGTACACCGCCCCGAAACGCAGTTTGCCGGGGCGCAACTCCACGCCGCCGCCCAAGAAGGTATGCCCTGCCAACGTGTAAGAGGAAAAGTTCAGGCTGCGCCAGCCGCCGTGTATGGTCAGCCATTTGTAGCGCGGACTGATACCGATCTGCCCGAAAGAAGGACCGTCGGCCCGGGCGCCTTGCCGCCCCACGGTGAAAGCAAAGGGGATGTCGAATCCATACACGCGCAGCGCCGCCGAACCGCTCAGATTCCACATCGGATTGACCGAACGGGCCGGCACGCCGCTCACCCCGTAAAACTGGGCGCCCACCCCGATACTCCCGCTGAATTCCACCGGCTTTTGCCGGAAAGCCGATTGCACATCCTGCGCGGCGCTTTGCCCGACGGCTGCCAGGCAGAAAAAGGCGAGCGCAAGTATTTTGGGAAAAAAGACAGTTCTCATTGGATGTGTTTAATGAATTGACAATCAGACAAAAAAGATCAAACGGCGGGCGCTTACTCCGCCACGATTTCTACCGCGGGGCTTCTGTCCGATTCCCCGCCGTCGGGGTAAATGGCTTTGACGGCGTACCGGTATGCCCCTTTGCCGGGCGTATCCGTGAATTTGCGCTCGGCGCCCGAAACGGCTTTGTAGGTTCGGAGTTCTTCACCGGCTTTCCCCCGGTAAATGATAAAACGGCAATTGGTTTCCGGGTACTCCCAACTCAATTCTGCTGCATTTGCCCGGGCATCCCAGCGCGCCTGAAAAAGGCTGACGGGCGCGCGGCGGCCATCGTCGGCTACACGCAGGTCGAGGGCGGCAGAGCGACCCTGGTTGCCGGCAGCATCCGTTGCCACGATGATGTAGCTGCACTCGGCGCCGCGCGGGAGAGGCCCGTCAGAGAATTGGCGTATGGTATTGCCGGTAAAAGTTTTTACAGTCCTGTATTCCGAATCACTGGCCATTTTGCGCAGCAAAACCTGTTGCGCAACGTCGCTGCTGTGGCTGGGCTTCCATTCCAGCCGGATGGAATCGCCCTGCATGGCATACCGCCCAAACACCGGGGCGGCCGGTGGAATCACGTCGGGGCGCATCACCACCAGTAGTTCCGAGTACGGCGAGGGGTTGTAATTGTAGTCGAGGGCCGTGATTTTGTAAAAAATCTCCCTGTTCAGGGCGTTCATGGGCACCGTATCGACGAAAGAAGGATTGGCGTAGGGCGTCGGGTTGACCGGCTTGTACACATCGTCGCGACTGTTGGCGCGGAAAACGTAGTAACCCAGCAAATCCTCTTCGCGGTTGGGCTGCCATTCGAGCCGAACGATGCCAAGCGTGTCGCATTCGCCTTTCAGCGCCAGTGGTCGCGCGGGGGCAATGGTGTCGAGAACGGAGGCCATGGCCGGGTACGCCGGACTGATGTTGCCGGCCGTATCGACGGCATGGACGATGTAAAAAGGCTCGCCGACCGCCGGATTTTTATCGGTGAAACGGCGCGCAGAGGGCGGCAAAGGTTTGTCGTTCAGGTAGGTAAACTGCCCATCAGCATCGGCGCCGCGGCCAATGCGAAAGCCAGCCAGGTCGGCTGAAACGGCTGGCAGTTCCCAACTGATGTCGATGCTTTTGCGGTCGCCTTTTGCCTGAATATTGACTGCCCCGACAGCCGGGCTCAAATCGCGCCCCATGGCCCGGATGTCGGCCGAAGGCGCGCCTTTGTCGCCGAAATACGTGTACCCGACCACCCGGTACCGGTATGCGGTATAATTCTCTACCGAATCGACGTAGCGAATTTCAGGCGCCTGGGCATTGGCAAAAAGAATGGGCAAGTGGTTGATAGGCCTGTAGTTGCGCCCGCCGTCGGCAGAGCGTTCGAGATCGTAGGCGGCAAAATAAAGGTCGTTGACCGGGCGGCTCCAGTAAATGGTTACCGCGCCGTCGCCCTCTTCGGCCCGAACGCCGATGGGGGCCGGGGCCGGCGTATTGATTGCCGGATCGCCCGCAACAACCATCGCCGTATCCTGATTGGTCAGGCCGGCTACGTAGCAGCGATACAGGTATTTCCGGCCTTTTTGCACCTCGCCGTCTTCCCAGGCCATGGCCGCGGCCTGTGCGGCAGCCCGATCCAGGTTGGTGGCCAGGATGAAATAGGCAAAAGCGGCGTTGTCTTCGTTGCGGAGGCGCTCTTTTTCGTCAAAATCGCGGGCGCGGGCATAGTCGGGCGCGGGCAGAGAGAGGGTCTGGAAGACGATTTTGCCGTACACAGAGGCCGTGTCGGCGCTCGTCCATTCGCGTGCAGGGCGGGGCAACAGGGGCTGCGCCGAAAGGCGTTTGAACCCGTTTTTTTGCCCGGCATCGCTCAATTCCATGCGCTCCAGCACCCAGCCTTTTTGCAGGGCATTGCGCCAAAGACTGGCGCCCAGCGGAAACCAGCGCAATTCGACCTTGCCGTTTTGGGTTCTGGCGGTCATCAGGCTTTGCGGGCGGGGCGGGGTCAGGTCGCCAGCGGGGTTTTGCGCTGAGCTTTGAATATTTGCCGTAAAAAAGAACAGCAGCAGGGCCGGAAGCATTTTCATAAGGGAAGTCGGATAGTTCATGTTCCTGGTTTTGAGCCTGAGGGAAAATTTATTTGACCCGACAAAACTCCCCGCTTCTGCGAGGCCGGTTGGTAAAGACTTGGGCAAAAAGTGTAAAAAAGGGTAAAATCTGACCGCGAAACGGCGCATCCGGTGGTTTGCAGCAGGGGAAACGCCATACATTGGCTGAGCATTTATTAATAAAAACATGCTCAACCGATTCCGTACCCGCTATGCCTGATCTCGATCATTTGAAAAAATTGCTGGGAAACGAAACCCTGGTCGCGCGATTTATCGAGTTGTTTGGCCGGCAAATGCCCGTCCAGATGACCACATTGAGGCAGTACATCGACCAAAAGCAGTGGGAAAACGCCGCTGCCGAAGCGCATACCATCAAAGGCCAGCTGGGCTACCTGAACGAAGAAGAGGCCATGGCGCTCGCCTACGACATCGAGCGACTGGCCGAACGGGAAGAGGGCGATGCCGCCCGGCAAATGACGGAGCGGCTCGCCGAAAAGGTGGAGCAGATTGTAGCGGCGTTAAAAGCGGCTGTTTTGTAAGCCCGACTATTTTATTTGCAACCAGTTCAGCGCTTTTTGGATGGCGGGATCGTCGTCAAATTCCTCCGCGATAAAAAACGGAACCACTTCGTCCACATCGACGTATTCGCGATAGACGCGCCCGGTGCGGTCGGCGCACAAAGCGGAAGAGAGGGTGATGGATAAGCCATCGCAGGGCTGCGCCCAGTTGGTAATGGTAATCATTCCGCTGGTTTTTTCGCCGAAAAAGCGGGTGTTCGGACGGGTTTTGAAGGTAATCGCCACCATCTCCCCCGAGCTCGCGGTATACCGGCTGGTCAGTATGGCGATGCGCGGCGGGGTTTTGAGCGGACAGGTATTGGGTAAATCGACGGCCTGGTATTCGCCGTACCAAAAATTGCCGTTCCGGATCGTCCAGCGGTGTTCGGTACGGGCGACCGGGTCGCGGTGACTGCCGATGAGGCCTTCGCCCAGTAGGGGGCCGAGGCCTTCGAGCATGGGAAAAATATTGCCGCCGCTGTTGCCGCGCAGGTCGATGATCCAGCAGCGGGCGCCCTGATCACTCAATTGGCAAACCAGTGCGCGTAAATCGGCCGACATTTGCGCGTTGTCGCCCATGGGCATGCCCGGCAGGCGGATGTAGCCGACTGAATCGGCCAGCAGGGCGGTTCGCAGGGGGTAAAGCCCGCTTTGAACGGCGCCCCACATATTCGGGTCGATGTCTTTTTGGTGCGCTTTGGGCTCCCCGAACCAGTAAGCGATCATTTGATTTTGGTAATAAACCCGTCCGTGGTCGTCGCCCAAAGCGCCGAGCAGCACAGAGAACGCAGGCCCGAGCTCGGCGACGGTCTGCGCCTGTGCCGCCCGGGCATACACCTGAGCGCGAATGCTGTCCCAGTCGACTTCGTTGCGGTTCAGGGCGGATTGTTGGGCGTGCCGGAGCACACTGTCGAGGCAGGGTTGCAACGATTGACCCGCAAGAGACAGCGGAAAAAGGGCAAAAACGAATAGGAGCCAGGCGTTTTTCATGTCAAAAGAATTGAATGGTGTCCAGTATTTTTTTTGCCCGGCTCATTTCGGCCGCATGGTTGGTTTTTGTTGAGATCAGGATGGTGCAAAAGCGGTTGGGCAGATCGACGGTGACGGCATAAAAGTGCATTTCCTTTCCTTCGTTCATCAATACGGCAGTGGTCTCCCGGGCCGCATGGCCTTTGAATGTAAGAGGCGATCCGGCTACCCTGGCGGCCCTGTCAGGGCCATCCGGGAAAGGCAGGTCCGAAATGACTGCGCTGTGCACCTCTGTCAGCGGCGGGGCGGTTTCGCCCAGATCTTTTTTATACATTATACCCACCATAAGCATAGATGCAATGCTTTCAGGGTCGGTAGCGCCATCCATGGGGACGAACATAAACATATCGTCTTCGCTATCCACCAGCCCGTACCCGTAAGCCGCGGCATCCAGTTTGAATCCGGCCGCTTTCAAGGGGTCGGGGTACTGTTCCACATCGACAAAAACGGAGTGCAGGCAGGCGGCGACGGCCTCGGTGCTCGTCTCGGGCGTGCGGTAGAAAAAGCGCACGATGGCGGCAAATCGGTCGTTGCCGATGATGAGGGTGTGGCAACCCACCTTGCGGGCGCCGGCATCGAAATATTGCATTTCGCAGGCGTCGAGGCCGTTGATTTTGAGCAATTTTTCTGCCTGGAAGGCATAATCTTCGTCCATTTGCCGGCGAATACCGTAGGCAAACTGGAAATTGCTGCCGACCAGTTCTTCCACTACGACGAAGTTGAATTCGTCTTTATAAAAGCCGGGGGAAGCCTTGACGGCGGCGGTAAAACCTTTGGGCGGAACCACCCAGACGTTGGTGCCCGGAAACTGCCGGTGTGCTGTGCCGCGGGTATTGGTGTAGGTTTCGGGAGTTTGAGCAATAGCGGAGGTGGGGCAAAGCAGCCAAATGCTGCAGACGAGAAAAAGGATGTTCTTCATGTCAGTTAATAAGTAATTTTGGTGTAAATCCGGTGTTTTCCTAAGTTGTTACGGGGTGTTTGGGAAAAAATAGGCGGTAAAACGAGTGGAGGAAAGCATTATTTTGAACCGTTTGCAAAATCTGTTATCGGGTGCTATCCAGTAATTTTTACCCAACTTTGCCCCGCCTGATCACCCTCAAATGTCTTGCATTCCGTGAAATTACCGCTCCTTATTTTATCGTTGTTCGGCTTTCTGGCCCTGAATTTCACCGACCGCCATTCTTTCGATTTGTCCAAAAGCCGCGATGCCGCCGAAGAACGCTGGGTCGATTCGGTGTTCACAGCCCTCGGAGAAGAGGGCCGCATTGGTCAGTTGTTTATGCTGCGCGCGCATTCCGACAAAGACGCGGCGTACGAACAAGCCGTGGAGGATCAGATTCGGCAATACAAGGTCGGCGGATTATGCTTTTTTCAAGGCACGCCCGAGCGGCAGGCCGAACTGACCAACCGCTACCAGGCGGCCAGTCAGTTGCCGCTTATGATCTCGATGGATGCGGAGTACGGACTGGGCATGCGTCTCAAGGAGTCGGCCATCACCTACCCGCGTCAGCTCATGCTCGGCGCCATCCGCGACAATGCGCTCTTGTACGATTTTGGCCGTGAAATGGCGCGTCAGTGCCGCAGGCTGGGCGTTCAGGTCAGTTTTGCACCCGTGGCCGACGTCAACAACAACCCGGCTAACCCGGTCATCAACGACCGCTCCTTCGGCGAAGACCGCTACAACGTGGCCGCCAAATGTTTTCAACTTATGTCGGGTATGCAGGACGGCGGTCTGCTGGCCTGCGCCAAACACTTTCCCGGCCACGGCGATACCAATACCGACTCACATTTCGATCTTCCCCTCATCGCCCACGATTCGGTCCGGCTCGACAGCCTCGAACTGTATCCTTTCCGGTTTTTGGCCCAAAACGGCATTGGCAGCATGATGGTCGCCCACCTCAATATGCCGGCTTTCGATGCGCGCCCCAACCGACCGACTACGCTGAGCCGCCCCGTGGTGACGGGTTTGCTGCGGGAAAAAATGGGTTTCCAGGGGCTTATTTTTACCGATGCCATGGAAATGCAGGGCGTCACCAAATATTTCGGCCCCGGCGAAGCCGATGTGGAAGCTTTGCGCGCCGGCAACGATATCGTCCTGCTACCTGCCAATGTCGGCGCGGCCGTCGAGGCCGTCAAACGCGCCCTGGCCGACAGCACGCTCGACCGGCAGCAAATGGAAACCAGCGTGCGCCGTGTCCTGCGCGCCAAATACCGCCTGGGTCTCACGACACCCCAGCGCGTTGAAGTGGCCAATATCCGGGCCGATCTGAACAATCCGCGGGCTGTGCTGCTCAAACGCCGCCTCGTCGAAAACGCCCTCACGCTGGTGCGCGACCGCCAGGGCCTGGCAGGCTTCGACCACCTCGAACGCCGCCGTTTGGCCGTTTTGTCGATCGGGGATACCAACCGGACCGTTTTTCAAACCTATTGCGGCTATTTTGCCCCGGTCACCGCGTTCAACCTGCCTAAAAACATCGATTCCGCCCAGGCGGCTGCCTTCGTGGATTCCCTGTGCTATTATGATGCTGTAATTGTGGGACTGCACAATATGCGCTCCCGCGCTGCCGATAATTTCGGGCTCAACGACAGCCTGATTACTTTCCTGAATCGCCTCGATGCCGCCGTACCCACTGCCCTGACCATCTTCGGCAACCCGTACAGCCTGGATAATTTCGATGGCTGCCGCTCGGTTATGGTGGCCTACAACGACGACCCCATTACCCAGGAGCTCGCCGCACAGGCCTGGTTTGGCGCGCGCGACATCGCCGGGGTGCTGCCGGTCACCGTGAGTACGCAGGCGCGTTTCGGGCAAGGGCTTTGGGTGAAATACCCGTCCAAACGTCTGGGATACGACCTGCCCGAGTCGGTCGGAATGAACAGCGCCACGCTCTCCGAAATGGACGGTCTCGTGGCCGAACTCATTGCTGCCGGCGCTGCTCCGGGCTGCCAGATTCTCGTCGCCAAAGACAACCGGGTGGTGTGGCACAAGGCATACGGGCACCTTACCTACGACTCGGTCGCGGCGCCGGTCACGCTCGACAATTTGTACGACCTGGCCTCGGTAACCAAGGTGTCGGCAACGACCATTTCACTGATGCGGCTGAGCGACGAGGGCAAATTCAGCCTCGACAAGCCCATGAGCGCTTATGTGCCGGATTTGACTAAAACCAATAAAAAAGACCTGGTTTGCCGCGATATTCTGGCGCACCACGCCCGTTTGCAGGCCTGGATACCCTTCTACCAGCGTACGCTCGAGAACGGCCTGCCCAATCAGCACATTTACCACCGCGACCCCGATGAAGATTCCAATATTCCGGTTGCGCCGGGCATGTTTATGGAAAACGTTTGGGTGGATACGATCTGGAACCTGATTTATCAATCCGAACTTTTGCCCAAAAAAGAATACAAATACTCCGATCTGGGGCTTTACCTCTCCGCCCGCGCCCTGCAAAACATCGCCGGGACCCCGGTCGATCAGTATGCCGACGCGACTTTTTACCGGCCTATGGGGCTGGCAACCACGACGTACAACCCCTGGCAGCGCGGCTGGGCCAGCCGCTGCGTGCCGACCGAAGACGATACTTATTTCCGCCACCAGCGCCTGCAAGGCTACGTACACGACATGGGCGCCGCCCAACTGGGCGGTGTGAGCGGCCACGCCGGTCTGTTCTCCAATGCCAACGACCTGGCCAAAATTTTCCAGATGCTGCTCAACGGCGGCGAATATTTCAACGTACACTACATCCATTCCCGCACCATCGATGCCTGGACGACCCGCTACCCGGGCAGCACCCGGCGCGGCATCGGCTTCGATATGAAAGAAACCGACCCTCGCGCCAGCCAAAACGTGAGCGAACTGGCGGGCATTAACACCTTCGGGCACACCGGCTTCACCGGTATCGGCGTCTGGGCCGACCCCGACCAACAGTTGGTTTTTATCTTCCTCTCCAACCGCACTTTCCCGACCATGGAGAACAACAAACTGATCACGGGCGATTACCGGCCGCGATTGCAAACCATCGTTTACCGCTCCCTGCAAAATCAGCAACGGTAGTTTTTGAATAAAAATAACCTGCGAAAAGGCCTTTCCCATGGCTTTTCCCGGACCTTTGCACGGAAAAACTCCTGTCTATGAAAAGTTCATCCGACCAGCCCAAAATCCTTCCCGAAGACCTCAACAACCTTGAATTTGAAATATTTGAACGGGAAAAACAGTCCAAGGCCGGTATTGTAAAAGACTGGTTGCCGCGCTACACCGGTATGCCACTCGAAAAATTCGGCGATTACATTCTGCTGGTCAATTTCAGCGGCTATGTACGCACTTTTGCCGACGAGCACGATGTGCCGATCTACGGCGCCGACCGACCGATGCAGGCTGCCACGGCCGACAATATCACCATCATCAATTTCGGGATCGGCAGCCCCAATGCGGGCCTGATTATCGACTTGCTGGAAGCCATCAAGCCCAAAGCCGTGCTTTTTCTGGGTAAATGCGGGGGCTTGAAAACCGGTAAAAACCAGGTGGGCGACCTGATTCTGCCCATTGCCGCCGTGCGCGGAGAGGGGACCAGCAACGACTATCTGCCCCCCGAAGTACCCGCGCTGCCGGCATTTGCCCTGCAAAAAGCGGTATCGACCACCATTCGCGATTTCGAGCGGGACTACTGGACCGGCGTGGTGTACACAACCAACAAACGGCTGTGGGAACACCGTGAAGACTTCAAAAAACGCCTCCGCGACCTGCGCTGTATTGCCATCGATATGGAGACTGCGACCATCTTCGTCGCGGCGTTCAAAAACCAGATGCCTGCCGGCGCGCTACTTTTAGTCAGCGATATGCCCATGACCGCCGATGGCGTCAAGACTGAGGCAAGTGACAAGGTCGTGACGGCCAATTTTGCACAATTACACCTGAGAATTGGGGTGGAATCGCTCAAACAACTCATCAACAAGGGCCAGACGGTGAAACATTTGAGGTTTGAGGGGTGAGGATTTGAGGATGCGAGGATGCGAGGATTTGACAAAAGGGTTATTTCTGCTCTCAGTTCTATATGTACGTTATCGTTTTTGTATGAGGTTTTTAACATCCCCAAAAAGATTAAACCAGATTTGAGAGTAGAAATAACCCTTTTGTCAAATCCTCGCATCCTCGCATCCTCAAATCCTCACCAACATCATTTCCCATCCTTCACATACGCCCCGCTGTAACCTTCCGCTTTTAGTTTTTCCACGGCGCGTTCGGCGGCGGCGCGGTCGTTGGTGCGCAGGGCAATGACGTGGGCCCAGGCGCTGGTGAATTTTTTCACTTCGGCGTTGCGGTAGCCGGCCTTTACGAGCGTTTCCATCTCATCGCGGGCGTTTTCCATTTGTTTGAATGCGCCGGTAATGACCAGATAGCGACCGCTGTAACTCGGCGCTTTGCTGGTCAGGCTGCCAGACGAAGGCGCCGGACTACTGGGTGTGCTCGTCGTAGTGGTGGTCGTTTTGGGCGCGGTGGTGGGCGATTGTTTGGTCGCCGTCTGTGGTGCGGCAGTGGGGGCGTCGTCTTCGATACCGGATGCAGACACTTTCGGCGCAGTGGTACTGCCCGGTTTGGCAGCAGTTGTCGGACTGGTTTTGGTTGTGCTGGTATCGTTGGCGCCGAGGTAGCTGCTGCCCGAGCTCGTATCGTTGGCGGAATAGCCCAGGTCGCGCATGACCTGCTCGAGTTCTTCGCGTTCTTTGGCTTGCAGGGCTTGTTCCTGGCGGATCTGACAGGCTTTGTAGCCGGCGACGAGGATAAGCGCGAGCAGCAGGGTATAAATGACGTACGTAACCAGACTATTCGATTTCATGTGAAAGTTCAGTTTTAAAGAGATAAGTAGTTGAGGCAAAGGTAGTTTACAGTTTCCAGTTATTGTTCTTCCGGTCGGCATCCGGAATGAGGCGACCGCCCAGGGTTACAGATTTAACGGTTTTGCCAACAGCGCAGTACACCCGCATCGACGATTTACCATCGCGCCATACGTCGGATTTTTGGTGAAATGCCTCCTTGCTGCCGTCGGTGTATTCCACTTCGAGGTGCACCGGCACCGGCTGGGTACCCACGCGTTCGACATGAACGTACTGCCGCCCGGCGGACTCGTCGGTCACGACGCCCTGAATGCCGAGATCCGGGTAGCCCCATTCGAAAAACCAGGGTTTCCAGTACCAATCGAGGTTTTGTCCCGAAGCCTGGTTCCAGGTATTGAAAAAGTCGTAGGGCATGGGGTGTTTGCCTTTCCAGCGATCCATATACTCCACCATGCAGCCGTGGAAGGTTTCGTAGCCCAGCAGATCGAGCAGGCCGAGATAGGCGGCTTGCGGACGCGAATAGGAAGCGCCCCGGTAAGCCGGACTACTCAAAAAACGCGATTGGACCATGGGCGGCACGTCGGATTCGGTGCCGGCAAAAAAGCCGTAGCCACGCGAGTTGCCCCGGGCGCCGGAGAGTGAATCGGTCAGATTCAGGTCGAAGAACGAAGCCCAGCCCTCATCCATCCAGGCGTAGTTTTGTTCGTTGATCCCCATCATAAAGGGAAAATACGTATGCGAGATTTCGTGGGCGGTCAGTCCCGTTGGGTCGCGATCGCCGGTGCTGGCATCGTTGCACATCATGGGGTATTCCATGCCGTCGTTGCCGTTGAATACCGTCATGGAGGGGTAGGGGTACGGATAGCCCGGCAGCCAGGTGCTCATGAGCCGGATAGCGTCGGCGCCGATGCGGCAAACTTTGTAATAATCTTTGGATTTGGTGTCATAAACGGCGCTGACGAAGGCCCGGCGTCCGGTTTTATCATCGACGACAACGGAGGTGGCGTCCCAGTTGTAGCGGTTGCTGGCGGCAAAGGCGAAGTCGGGTACGCTGCTGGCTTTGAAACGGAACTGGTGTTGTTTGAGTTTGTTAAATACACCGCCTTTTTTCAGGTCTTCTTCGGTAAAAATTGAGACGACTTCGGTGGCGGAATGCGCCTTGTTCCATTTGTCCAGAACGGCAGGGGCCAGTACATCGCCCGGATTTTGCAATTCGCCGGTGGCCCAGGCCATGTAGCCTTTGGGCAGGGTAATCGTGACGTCGTAGTCGGAAAAATCGTTGTAAAACTCCTGTAAACCATTGTACGGCGCCGAAGCCCAGCCTTGCAGATCGTCGTAAACGGCCACTTGCGGATACCAGTAGGGCACGAAAAATACACTGCCGTCGGCGGTAGCGTATTCGCGGGGTGCGCCCTCATCTGCCGGCAAAACGTACGACCAACTGACCTGTATCTGAGCCGATGATTTCGGGAGCAGTGGCATGCCTTCCAGCGGAACATCGAGGAAAGTATTGCCCCGGCGTTGCTTGTCGGCCGCAATCGCCTTGCCGCCCACGCTCAGGGATTTGATCATTACGCCCTCATCGATGTCTTTTTCGGACAGATCGTAGGCGCGCTGGCCGTTTTTGCGGTAGAGGTCGTGCGCCAGTTTGAGCCGGATGGTTTTCAGTGTGTCGGGGCTGTTGTTGAAGTAGGTGATCGTCGACTGGCCGCTCAACAAGCGTTTTTTCGGCTCCAGATTGACCGACATGGTGTATTCGGCGCGGTTTTGCCAATAATTGGCGCCGGGTCGGCCGTCGGTCGACCGCGTACCTTTGTCGTAAGCATTTTTGATATTTCTATGTAAATAGAGGTTGTTTTGGGCACTCAGGGCGGAGTGGGTGATGACCAGTAAAAGGCAAACGTTCAGGAAACGGAGCATGAGGAGGTGTAGTTTTACGTTAGAAACGGGGCGTAAATATAGCGCCTGTAGCGCCGACATTCTAGTCGGCGCACCTCACGGGGGAATACCACTAATCCCTTCGAGACAAAAAGACAAGCGGGATCAATAAATAGCTGACCAATTTGTTCGTCCTAAACTTTGGCTTCATGGTATTCCCCCGTGGGGTGCGCCGACTAGAATGTCGGCGCTACAGCGGCGCTTGCCACGGGGGAATACCACTAATCCCTTCGAGACAAAAAGACAAACGGGCTGAATAAATAGTTGACCAATTTGTTCGTCCTAAACTTTGGCTTCATGGGATTCCCCCGTGGGGTGCGCCGACTAGAATGTCGGCGCTACAGGCGCGCGACCATGATCCCGGTTTGGCCTTTCTGCGTCGCCATGTATTGCGGGAGAGGCTGCGACGACAGCACCACGCGGCCGTTTAGTGAGGAGGCGTGGAGCAGGTGAATACGGCCGTTGACTTTCACGGCAAATCCCTGATGGGCAATGTCAAGGTCCGATTTCCAGGAGGTCAGCGCAATGATATCGCCTTCCCGGATCAGATGTTCCATTTTGGCGACCCGGTTTTTCGGAATGAAATACCAGGCATGTGCATTGAGTCGGCCTTCGACTTTTTGCAGGTCGCAATAGGCCTTGTGGTCGCGCAAAGCCGGGTATTTGCCGGGGCGGGCGGTCATATAACCGATTCTTTTTTGGTAAGGAATGCCGCCGATTTCTTCGGTGATGTCTTGCAGATACCCCAGTTTTTCAGCCTGAAGCAGCCAGCCCGAGAAATAGTGGATGCGGGAGCCATAGCCGTCGATGGTACCGCCCCAATAGCGAAGCTGCTGCACAAAGTGCTGAAATTCAATATAGTCTTGCTGAGGCGCGCGGGCGGTAAGGGCTACGGCCAGACTGTTTTCCACAAAAGTCCAGCAATCCAGTTCCCGCATATTGACCACCAGGTGTTCCTGAAATTGTTCGGTTTCGAGTGTGCCGTGTACGTAGGGGACCCCTTTGAACGACAGGGCTACGGCCAGCGTTTGCGCTACAAGTGTGTTGTGCTGCCGCGCAATGTCCAGTTTGGCAATAAAAATGGAATCATCGAGGTTTGTCCACTTGCCCATGTCGCTCTCCCGAAGTGGTTCGGCAGGCGATTCGACGATGCTGGGCGGCGTTTCCGGGGTTGGAGAAACGTCCTCGGGGCGATGGTTGGGGCTGGCCAGGGTCAGATAAAGTCCGCCGACCAGCCCCAACAACGCCAATGCCAGGATAAAAATGGTTCGGAACACGGCGGTGGGTTTTTTCTGTGGACAAAAAAAAGCCCTCCGCGTCACATTTTACCTACATGTTGACAAAAACTTCGTAGCTGTACGTCCACTTGCGCTCTTCACCCGGTTTGAGATCGATCACCCATTCGATCGAATAGGCGGGATTGACGCGCAGGGTGGCTTGCTCCTGTCGGGTATTCCATTTTTGCTCCGATTGCAGCGGATTGCCCTCGATCGTCCGTTTTACCTTGAGTTTTACGGGTTCGTCGCGGTAGTTGACCACCGAAACCTGCGCCTCGATTTTGACCTTGTCGTAGGTAGTGCTGAAAAACTTCCGGGCGTTCTCCTGCCGGTCGACGTCGCCTTCCGCCTGGGTGACCCTGATTTCCGGCGTTTCGGCAATTTTGATTTTGCAGGTAGCGCCGGGAGCAGTGTAGGGCAGCACATCCTGACTGATCGGCTGCAGGCCCTTGTCGTTGCGCGACAGCAGATTGACGGCGCCGGTCGTCCAGGGAAAAGCCGTGGTATTTTTAAATTCGATGTAATGGATGACCGGATCCCTGTTCTCCTCTCTGCTCGAATTTTTATAAGAAGAATAACTGCCTGATTGTGCGGGCTTTAATACGCATTCATAATAATGGGAGGGCTCAATGTCCGACTCAAAAATCGGGAACTGGTAGCGGCTGTCTTTGGGGAAATCGCCGGGCCGGACGGTATAAAAGTAAAAATCTTCTGCCTGGGCGCCGTTGACGCCGCCGCCGCCGTCGTTGGGGCTGTAGTCGAGGTTCATTTCCATATCAAACGACTGGGCGGAATTGGAAAATGACTGAGATTGCAGCATCAGGGCATTGCCCCGGTAGGGGTTGTTGTTGTCGCGCCAGAGTTGTTCCATCACGTCCTGTTCGAAGTGGACCAGCAGTTCGGGCCGGTTGGCAAAGGCGAAATTGGGCACGCCCACGGCCAGTCGAAGTTCGGTATCGCCGAGGTTTTCGGCATTGTTGGCCACTTCGGCGCGTAGCGAGAGGCGGCCCTTGTTTTTGTCGTTGAGTTCTAGGCGGTAGATGGGCGCCCAGCCCAGGCCATCGGTCAGGTA